>DAMDEB010000059.1:0-2268 GCA_032090075.1 Caproiciproducens sp. | reverse complement strand
TACTTTGTCCCAATGAAGCAGGATGACCCGGCGAAAAAGCCCGCATCGGTGGTTGCCGACTTCAGTTTAATTTTGCCGGCTGCCCTTGCCGCGCTCGACGGAAAGCAGCTTCAGCCTATTTTGCTGTAGCGCGCATTGCTATTCTTGTAACGCTTATATGGAAGTCAAAGGGCTGCTTCGCAAAAAATAAAATACAATGAAAAGTAGCTTTTATTCAGCAGCACAGCTGTTCGTTTGTGAATAAATATGATATGATAGTATAATTAGAGAAAAAGAAACGGAAGTGAAAAAATGCTTTATTGCCCGAAATGTCAAGTGCTCAGCGCTGACGATAAAATCTGCCCTTCCTGTGGCAGTAAAAAATTGAGAGAACCTGAGCAGAATGATCCTGTTTTGCTGCTTACGGCGGACGAAGCCAAAACCGAAATGATTGAAGCTGCCTTTGAGGAACACAATATTCCTTATGAGGAGCGTATCAGCGGGCTTGGCGGTCCGCCGTCGATTATCCTTGGCAAGGTCACCAATACCAACAAAAACATCTTTGTTCCGTTCGGTCAGATAGATGCCTGTGAAAAACTTTTAAATGGAATCGGAATTTTGGATGCAGAGGACGCGGAAATCCAGAAGCGGGAAAACGAGGCTGCTGACATACAAGCAAAGGAGCTGGCCGATGACGAATCGGAGTCTGCGGAAATGAGCCCGGGCAAACGGTTTCTTTGGCGGGCTGTTTCAGTCGTTTTGTTTATTGCGATTGTGTGGGCCGTTGTTTCTGCCGCGGACTATGCCGCCGGCGCATTAAAGGATTTTTTCGCAGGCCGATGAATCATAAAAAATAAAGGAGATAAAACATGAACCATTACCATATTGACACGAACTGTATTCATGCCGGCTATGAACCGGCAAACGGCGAATCCCGCGTGCTTCCGATTGTACAGAGCACCACATTTAAATACGACAGCGCCCAAGCCCTCGGCGAGCTTTTTGATCTAAAGTCCGACGGCTTTTTCTACACACGCCTTGGCAACCCGACTATTGATGCGGTTGAAAAGAAAATCGCGGTACTTGAAGGCGGCGTCGGCGCGCTGATTACTTCCTCCGGGCTCACTGATTTCGGTACTCAACATCTGCAAGGCAGGCGGACATGTCGTATGTTCCAATGCGATTTACGGCGGCACCTTTAACCTTTTCAACAAAACAATGCGTGAAATGGGAATTGAGTTTACATTTATTTCCCCAAATTCAACTGAAGAAGAACTCAACGCCGCATTTCAGCCGAATACCCGCTGCGTTTTTGCTGAGACACTCTCGAATCCGTCTTTAATTGTGACGGATCTCGCGCTGTTCGCAAATGCGGCGCACGCACACGGAGTTCCCATCATTGTTGACAACACCTTCCCCACTCCGATTAACTGCCGCCCGTTTGAATTTGGAGTGGATATCGTGACTCACTCCACTACAAAATACATGGACGGCCATGCTGTTCAGGTCGGCGGCGTCATTGTGGACAGCGGGAATTTCAATTGGGAAAACGGCAAGTTTCCCGAGCTGACGGAACCGGATGAGTCCTATCACGGCGTAATTTATACAAAGCAATTTGGCAAAGCGGCATACATCACAAAAGCGCGTACGCATTTGATGCGCGATTTGGGTGCGCAGTCCAGCCCGAACAATGCATTTTTACTTAATTTAGGATTGGAAACCCTTGCCATCAGAATGGAACGGCATTGCTCCAATGCGGTTGCCGTAGCGATTCATCTTGAACATCATGATAAGATCGCATGGGTAAACTACCCCGGATTAAAGAGCAGCAAATACTACGCCTTAGCGCAAAAATACATGCCGGGCGGCACCTGCGGCGTTGTATCTTTCGGCGTAAAGGGCGGCCGTGAAGCAGCCGCAAAATTCATGGAGGGTCTAAAGCTTGCTTCCATCGTAACCCATGTTGCAGATTTGCGAACCTGTGTACTCCATCCGGCCAGCACAACGCATCGCCAGCTGAGCGACGAACAGCTCGCTGAAGCCGGAATCGGCCCCGATATGATTCGCATGTCGGTCGGTATTGAAAATGCAGAAGATATTATTGAAGATATCGACCAGGCACTCAGCAACCTATAGAGAACAAAAGCAAGGACAGCCGATTCTTCGGCTGTCCTTGCTTTTTTATGCAGATTTAATTAAAGGTATATAACGACTTATACGGATTTTTCGTGTTGGGCGTTAAAACGAAGAAGGGCTTTGAAAGCACTTCTTCCTTGCTCACATGAAACC
>DAMDEB010000058.1:14708-15881 GCA_032090075.1 Caproiciproducens sp. | reverse complement strand
TTATTTTACATGCCCTTAAAAAATCTGTCTAGTTTATTGTAGCCTATCCAAATTTCAAAATAATAGCTTGTTCAGTTGGCATTTATTGGAATCAAAAAATGTGGATTAAAAGGTATCTTTCATAGCTTGATTATAGCATATCTTCGCTTTTATGGCATATATGATACAAAACAATAAAAATGCAATCGAAACGATGGCACTTCCTCCTCTAAGAAGTACAAACGGCGTTTCAAACAAGAACGACATCCAAAAGTGAATGCCAGTTTTTTCCCATAATCCAGGGGTCAAATAAGTAAAATCAAAAGGTTTCTGAGTAGAACTTGACAAAAAAATAAAGGTTGACATAAAAAATGTAAATGCGAGCAAACAAAATTGCTGTGACAATCTTTTGTATCGGCCAGCGCGCGAACATTTATCGGAAAAAATATCGCTGTTTTCTTGTGGATTCATTGTGCAAAAGTATTGCGAGCCGGTGTTTTTTCCTCCTGCAATAAAATTCCATCCGCTGTCTACAAAAAGTGTCGCATATTCTTCAAATTTGTTTTGATTTTTGAAGGCACGATAATCAATTCGGTATACTATGTTCTGTGGCACACCGTGCGCAAAGATATAAACGCCAAACGAGTTTACATGTGTCAAGTGCCAACCCTGCATCGACATTTGGTTTAACCATTTTTCTTCTTTTTCAAAATTACTGTACCATCGAATAATTCTTTTTGTCTGTTTGCTCAAGGCAGTCCTCTCCTATCGTATTTGAAAAGTATACGTCACTAATTTGGATTAGTTTACGCATCCTATCACACTCCATGTGAAGCACCTGCATCCCAAGCTGTGTGATTTGGTATACCTTGCGGCGCTTGTCAGAATTGATTTCCAAAAGAAGAATTAACTTTTGTTTGGTTAAATTCTCTAAAGCACCATAAAGCGTTCCCGGTGCTATTGTGACCGTACCTTCACTAAGCATTTCAACATTCTGCATAATGGCGTACCCATGCAATGGCTTCATCAGCGAAAGTAAAATGTAATAGCTTGATTCAGTCATTGGAAGAAATTTTTTTAAATTAATTATAATCACCTCACACTATATCGCAGAACTTTATACAGATTAACGATATATCGTATAACTGTATATTAGCACACATATTTTTAGCTGTCAACATCTTTCATGGATAT
>DAMDEB010000058.1:13030-14698 GCA_032090075.1 Caproiciproducens sp. | reverse complement strand
GCATCCTTATTATTGGATGCTTTTTCTAAAAGTGTCCAATAATCAGAATGCTTTTCGTTTTTATGGTTAGTCTCTTACTTTTCAAGCAATCCGTATTTGGTCTTGATTCTTTCCAACTTTTCAATCATGGGTTGTGAAATGAGAAACAAAAAGATAATACTTGCCGCTGCGTGAATCAGGTCGAACGGAAGCGACCCCAGGCAAACGGTTAGATAAGCCGGAAGCGTTGGCGGCAGTCCGCTGATCAGCAGCGTTCCAAGGTTGACAATCCCGCCGTATAAAAGCAGAGTGGACAGGCCGCCGAATATGCACAGTGACAGGTGTTTGCTCTTTAGCGGCCCGCGTTCGTAAAGCAAGCCCGCCAGAAAACCAATGATACCGAACGCAAACATCTGCCATGGAGTGTTCGGCCCCTGACCAAAGAAGAAGTTTGAGACGAACGCGCTGACTGCACCGACGAGAAATCCAGACTGCGCCCCGAGGCACACGCCGGCGATGATGACAATTGCCGCCACGGGCTTGAACTGGGGCAGCATATAAAAAGTCGCCCGCCCGGCGACCGCTATGGCGCACAGCACCGATAGTGTCACCAGCTCGCGCGCCTGTGGCCTGCGGCGCTCAAAGAGCTGAAAAAACGGGAGCATGGAACAGATGATAATAATCAGGCTGACAAAATAGTATTTTCTGTCGCCAAGGCCATACATACCGTAAAGAATTGCGGTAGGAGCCAAAATCAACACGGCAGCGGCGGTCAGGCAGTCATTTCTGCTTAGTTTCCATTTCGATTTTTGTTGCACAGTGCAATCACATCTCCATTCGTAACAGCGTTTGTAAACCGACCGCGCGTCATGCGATTGGCTGTGGTTGTGTAAAAACTGTTGCCGGCAAAAAACTCCCGTGCCGGCCCGCTGGCGACAACGTTTCCGTTAAAAAAGAGCGAACATAGATTAGCGTATTCGGCACAAAATTCAATGTCGTGCGACACCATTATGACGGTAACGCCTGAAAGTATTAATTTGTGAATGATATTGGCAAAGGCAATCTTAAAGAAGGAATCCATCCCTTTTGTCGGCTCGTCAAGCAGGAGGATATCGGGCTGAATCAGCAATACCTTGCCCAGCGCTGCACGCTGTTGTTCACCGCCGCTCAGGTCATAAGGGTGACGGTCGAGCAGTGAGGTGATTTCTAAGAGCTCCGCAATTCCCTGAATTCGTTGTTCTTTCTCTTCTGAAGGGAGTTTTTCATCAAGTACTTCGCATAAATCAGCCCTTACCGTACTCTTTACAAATAGCGACTGCGGGTTTTGCGGCAGCATGGCAATACGACCGGTTACTTTCACCTTCCCGCGGTATGGTTTGTAAATGCCCGCGATTATGCCGAGTGCCGTACTTTTACCGGTGCCGTTTCCGCCCACAATGCAGTACAACCCGCCCTTTGGAATATGGAGGCTAAGATCTTTAATAACGTCAGGCTGTCGTTTATCGTAGGTAAAATAGCATTCTTTCAAGTCCACTGCTTCGGCCTTATTAGGTTCCCTTTCCGTTTTATCAATGGCATCATATTTTATAGTCTTATCCTTTATCAGCTCGTTCAGCCACTGCCTGCCTTCACGCACAGTCAGCGGGCAGGGCAAATCGTTTTCGACTCCGCGGTGGATAATCACCGGCG
>DAMDEB010000058.1:9991-13020 GCA_032090075.1 Caproiciproducens sp. | reverse complement strand
AACGCTCAATAACGCCCTACCCGCTTCGCGCGGAGCCGCGTCAGTAAAGACTTTTCCGCAGTCAAGCACAATGACACGGTCGGCAATGGGGAAGACCTCTTGTAATCGCTGTTCAATCAAAACGACCGCCACGCCCAGCTCCGTGTTGATTTTTTTAACCGCTGCCAGAAAATCCCCGGCGGCGATGGGGTCAAGTTGGGAGGTTGGCTCGTCCAAAAGCAGAACCTTTGGTTGCATTGCCATAATGGATGCCAGATTCAAAAGTTGTTTTTGTCCGCCAGAAAGCACGGAGACATCCCTGTCAAACCATGCCTCAATCCCGAAAAAGCTTGCCATTTCCGCAGTGCGCAGGCGAATTGCACGGTTATCAAAGCCGAGGCTTTCCAACCCGAACGCAAGCTCATGCCAGACCTTATCGGTTACAATTTGTTCCTCTGGGCTTTGCATCACATAACCGATGTCTGTGGTTTGCGTGCGTAAATCCCACTCACTGAGCGGCTTTCCACAGAAAAGAAGCGCACCGCTGTTCTCACCGTGCGGCGTTAAAGCAGGCTTGAGCTGGCGCAGGAGTGTTGTTTTGCCGCAGCCGGAAAGACCGCAGAGTACGACGAACTCCCCTTCATTGATCTTCAGACTGATATCATTCAGCACCGGTTCCGGATGATTTGGGTAGGAAAAACTAAAATGATTGATTTCAAAAACTGCCATGATATTTTACCTCTAATACTGCATTGATAAGTAAGGGGAATGCGCTGAGCAGAAAATATGCCGCATAAACGATTACACTGTCCAAAGTGATAGGTCGAATGATAATTGACGGAAAGTAGCGAATATTGTTTTCTCCTGTAAAAAATCCAAAAAATATCGTCAGAATCAATACAAATAGTATTATTAATATAGACTTATCCCGATTGTCAAATCGATAAAGATGAAAACTGGTTCTACCCGGCAGTCCGTACCCCCGGGCGCGCATGGAATCCGCGGTGGTAATGCCGTTTTCAAGCGCCCAAGTGGTCAGCATTGATAAGATTGTAATACCGTTTTTCGCCCGCGTAAGAATACTGCCTTCGTCCACACCTCTGCCAATACATTTTTGCGCGTTGCTGATTACTGTAATCTGCGCTTTAAATCGTGGTACAAAACGCAGAACCATTGAAAATATAAGCGAAAGCGAGGGAATGATGCGCCCAAACAAATAGGTGAGTTTGTCCGACGTCATCACAGCATTGCTGCACGAAAACCACAGCAGCACGCTGGTGAACATGACCGCCGCCGCAAGGCCGTACACACAGGCTTCCAATGTAATCGGGTTGTCATTGATGTACAGCAGAATCGTTCTGCCCGCGTGGTTCAGCAGCGGGTTGACCACCGCCATGACGAGTAATACCGGTAAAAGAAATTGTAAGCTAAACAGCAGGGCTCTTTTTGCATTGAGCGCAACCGAATAGGCAAAGCCGCCCAAGAGCGAAATCACCAGAAAAACCGGATGCATAAAAAACATCGAAAATAAAATCACCGCCGAAAAATAAATAAAATTGATGGCGGGGTGAAGCCTGCCAAAATAATCTGTCATAGCTGTTCTCTCTTTTACTGGCCGCAAACGTACAGCCACTGAATTTTATCGCCGCTTTTCAGCTTGTAGCTGCTGCTGCCGACGGGGGGCTGCTTGCCGTTTACCGCGAACATCCAGCCGCTGTTGCTGCCGAAACTTTTTTCATAGATATTATCAATTCCCTTAATATAGTTCGTTTGATATACAGGCGAAGCAACATACTCCATTTGAATGTTGTTTGCTTTCGTTTCGCGCACCAGCACATCAAAAACGGTGTCACCGTCTTGAAAGGAAATACTGCTCTTTTCATAAATCAATCCGTTTTCCGGGACAATCGAAAGCTGATCTGCACTGAACTTATCCTTATTTTTTAAGATATCACTGCATGAAATCAGCAGCGTACAGCTTCGCTCCTTGCTTTGTTCGGCCGGTGCAGCCGCTTTTGAAGCCGCGGGTGACTGCGAAGCTGCCGGTTTTGATGAGGTCGGTTTTGACGTGACTGTATTGTTCGTTTTTGATGATACGGAAGACGATATTACGGAAGAAGCCACGCTTTGACCGCTCACAGCGGAAGACAGTGCGCTTTCGTCCTGTGCCGATGATACCGCCGAGCTGCTTACCGTCTGCGGCAACGAACTGGCTGCGGATTGCGGCGGCAGCTCGACCTTGCATCCGGTCAGCAAACAGAGTACGCATAGAATAGATAGAATCTTATATTTCATAGTATCTCCAATAAGCATAATCATAAATAGAGGGACAGGCTTTTGCGCCTGCCCCTAAGACTGCAACAATCCTGCCGGCACACTCAATGAGCTCGCGGGAACGGATGCAGTCAATTTTTATACCTTGTTTTTCTTCTTTAAAATTAGAATTGCCGCCGCACTCAGCGCCATTACGACCACGCCCGCGGAAACGGGTGTTTCGCCGGTCGCGGGGGAAGGAAGAGCCGATTTTGTTCCGATTGCGTACAAAGTGCCGCTGTCATTGAAATAGTACAGCCTGCCGTCTTTGGAAGCTGTAAGGCTTTGTGAGGATGACTGTGCAACGGAGGGAGTGAACAGCGTTTCATAGGAAGCCTTGGTTTGTCCCTCGGAATCCTTAATCACATACACGCTGGAGGAATCCTTGCTGTACACATAGTTCTCATCGCTTGTACCGTACTTTGTAACATAGATGTATACCTGCTGCTTGTTGGAATCAGTCGCGTAAGCGGTTGTAACAAGCGGCGAGGATTGGGACTGGATATCCTTAATTTGATAAATCGTTTTTAAATCTGAAGCGTTTAAGACAGAGAAAGGAGTTGTCGCGCCGTAGCCGCCGCCCGCAACATACAGTCTGCCGTTGTAAACGACCGGGCTTGAGGTGATGCTGTTTCCCAATACCGCGGATTTTATAGCAGTACTGCCGTAAATCATACCGGTCGAGTCTGCCTTGGCGGAATAAATCGAGCCGGATTTCAAAGAAGCGTAAATTCTGC
>DAMDEB010000058.1:7359-9981 GCA_032090075.1 Caproiciproducens sp. | reverse complement strand
AAACGGTACTGACCGGGGTTCCGTCCGACAACTGATAAGCGTTAATATTGCCGCTGCTGTCGGAAACCGCGATTGCGCTGCCTGTGACCGCGCCGCCGTTCCAGTAGTAGCCGGCTGTGGCGTTTTCATGCTGCCACGCAATTTTGCCCGTTTGCGTATCAATAGACGCATACACGCCGGAGGTATAGGCGTAAGTCGCCGCATCCTGTGTGTAGGTGCCAAAATAAATATGGTTGTTGTAATAAGTGATGGGGGAGGCTATTTGCTGTGCAGACGTGCCATAGGTAATTTCACTGCTTTGCCAGACAGGCGAAAGGCTGTTTGCGTCAAAAGCGGAAATTTGAACGCCTGCAGTTGTTTGCTGCGGCACATAGATTTTGCCGTCGCCATAGGCGATTTGCGAAAAATAAAGCGGAACATTTTTGCAATCTGCGGTTGCTATGGTTTTTCCGGTTGCGGCGTTCAGCTTTAAAAGCTTGCCGTCCGACGTTGTCAGGTAAACGTAGTTCCCAACTGCAATCGGCGTGCCGCAGGCGTTGTTTTCGATTTTCATGCCGTTGTACTCGCTGGTCGCCGTGTGCTTTACAGTCCATTCCGGTTTCGCTGCGGCGGCGTTCACCGGCGTTTTGGCGGCGGTTAAACCGGAAGCTACCGGTGAGCCTAAAAATTGTGCCCAGTCTTCATTGCTTTTTGCTGACGCAGCCACCGTGGTAGAAACCACCAAGGCCAGAGCGCACAGCATTGCCGTAATCTTTTTTGTTTTCATCTTAATCCCTCCGACTAAATTTGTAAAACTTGGTTTACGGCAGGTTTCCTGGCTTGAACTCATCCTTCAGCGCGCGGCCTTCCCAGCAAAGCCAGTGACCGTTTTGTGCGCGCTTCCGTCATTCTTACAGTAGCGGGGGCTGCTGCGGACTTGCACCGCATTCCCTATCCGTAAACTTATTTTATTATCCTCTAATTATTATATGAATCAAGCCGTATGTCAAGTTAAATCACAAAGAAAGTGGCCTGCCGGGAAAGACAGACCACTTTCTTTATATAGGAAGATATGTAAAGATCTTGTACTTAAAATAAGATTAGTCTATGTCACCTTGCAAAGCATCATAACCCTCTTCACCGGTACGGACTTTAATAACATTTTCAACGTCATAGACGAATATTTTACCATCGCCGATTTTTCCGGTGTAAAGCACTTTTTTAGCTGTGCTGATAACCGTTTCTACCGGGATTGAACTGACGACCAATTCAAGCTTGATTTTTGGAAGCAGGTTTACCTCGTCAAATTTAACGCCGCGATAAAATTCTGTTCGACCTTTTTGTGTACCGCAACCAAGAACATTTGTAACAGTCATACCTGCAATACCGATTTCATTCATCGCAGATTTGATCGCTTCAAACTTAGCCTGATTAAAGATCATAACAATCTTTGTCAGCTTTTTACCGGTTACACTTGGTAAAATGGTTGGTGCTTCGGGGTAGTGGGAGACGGAAATGCTCTCTTCAACAGGAACACAGTCAGGCTCAGCGAACAATGCATGACCATCCATAGGAAGGAAGTCGGCATATGCACTGACAATACCATGCTCGGTTATATCAAGACCCATGATTTCTTCTTCTTCACTCACACGAAGGCCAATGGTCTTCTTAATAGCAGTAAAGATAATCAGCATCATGACAGTTACCCATGCGCAAACAGCGAGTACTCCAAGTATTTGTACTCCAAGGAACTTGAATCCGCCGCCGTAGAACACGCCGCCGTTAACAGCAAACAGGCCGGTTAGGATTGTGCCGGAAGCGCCATTCAGAAAATGAACGCCAACTGCACCAACAGGATCATCAATCTTAAGGACCTTATCAACAAATTCGATTCCAAAGACAACAATGAAACCGGAAATTAAACCAATAAAGAATGCACCGACCGGAGAAACGGCATCGCAACCGGCTGTGATTGCTACCAGACCGGCAAGGGAACCGTTCAAGGTCATTGAAACATCGGGCTTCTTATAGCGAATCCACGTAATAATCATTACCGTTACAGTTGCTACGGCAGCTGCAAGATTAGTGGTAAGGAAGATATTACCCGCGGAAGAAAGGATATTGTCGCCAGTCATTGAAATGGTAGAGCAGCCGTTGAACCCAAACCAGCAGAACCAAAGGATGAACACGCCAAGCGCGCCAAGGGTTAAACTGTGGCCCGGAATTGCCTTTGACTTACCGTTTTTGTCATATTTGCCAATACGGGGGCCAAGCATTTTTGCGCCGATAAGAGCTGCAAGTCCGCCGACCATATGTACGGCTGTGGAACCGGCAAAATCATGGAAGCCAAGCTGTGCAAGCCAGCCGCCGCCCCATATCCAGTGCCCGGAAACAGGGTAGACAAATGCGCTGATGCACGCACTGTAAATACAGTAGGAAATAAACTTTGTTCTTTCTGCCATTGCCCCCGAAACTATAGTCGCGGCAGTGGCACAGAAAACAGTCTGGAAAATGATGTAAGCGGCAGTCGGAACGGTAAGTCCCATGCTCGTCGCATAATCGCCTCTTGAAAATAGGTCAAAGCCGCCAATGAACGGAGATGTTCCGGCGAACATCAAGCCAAAGCCAAACAACCAGAAAATC
>DAMDEB010000058.1:6249-7349 GCA_032090075.1 Caproiciproducens sp. | reverse complement strand
ACTGAAATCCATTAAGTTTTTCATAATAATGTTTCCAGCATTTTTGGCTCTTGTGAAACCAGTTTCTACCATGGCAAACCCGGCTTGCATAAAGAAAACTAAGGCCGCGCCAAGGAGTACCCAGATCGTGTCGACAGATGAAAAGACCTGTTGCATGTGGTGTGTGCCCCCTAAAATTAAATTTAGCGTGTATTCTGCAAACTAAACAGAATACACGCCATTGTGCATCTCAATATTCCCCTGATTTGAACAAGCAAAATTCTCCGCTTACAAAACGCTGAAAAGTAGATCGCCGTAAGTTGGGTATGGCCAGTACTTCGCGCCAACCGTTTTTTCAATTTCATCGGCTGTTTTGCGGGTGTCTTCCATGTGTGAAAACACAGTGTTGCGGTAGTATTTGGCTTCTTCAAGAGCGTCCTTGAATTCTTTGTCGGATTCAACATCCTCGTCGAGTTCAATTGTTTTCTTATATAAGTCGGAAGTGAGGGTTGAAAGCTTCTTCAACAGAGTTTCTTCAAGCTCGCAGCTGATGTCCGCACAAAGCTGTTTCTTGTTAATGGCTTCCTTGCTCAGGTCCTTCATGTAAGAGCATGCCGCCGACAGAATATCTTTTTTAATCATATCCACCATGGTCAATGCTTCAATATGAATTTGTTTACAGTAGTTTTCGAGCTGAATTTCATAACGGGAATAAATTTCCGTTTTGGAAAACACGCCGTATTTCTCAAACAGCTTTACGTTTTCATCGCTGATGTAGTAAGGCAGTGCATCCGCTGTGGAAGACAGGTTCAAAAGTCCGCGCTTTTCGGCTTCCTGTAACCACTCGTCAGAGTAGTTGTTGCCGTTGAAAATAATGCGTTTATGTTCTTTAACAGTCTTTTTGACTAACTTCGTGAGCGTGCTGTTGAAATCGTCGGATTTTTCGAGTTCATCGGCAAAGCCACACAATGCGTCGGCAATGATGGTGTTGAGCATGATGTTCGGGCATGCAATGGAAACGGTGGAGCCAAGCATACGGAACTCAAACTTGTTGCCGGTAAAGGCGAACGGAGAAGTACGGTTTCTATCCGTCGAATCCTTCGGGAAGGTCGGGAGAACAT
>DAMDEB010000058.1:4590-6239 GCA_032090075.1 Caproiciproducens sp. | reverse complement strand
AACGCCTATTGTCATAAACGCTTTGTCTTTTTGGCTGTACACGGTGCCGTCTTCAATGGATTTCAGAATACCCATCAGCTCGTCGCCGATGAACATGGAAACAATTGCCGGAGGAGCTTCGTTCGCGCCCAGACGGTGGTCGTTTCCTGCGCTTGCAACGGAAATGCGGAGTAAATCCTGATGATCGTCAACCGCTTTGACGATGGCGGCAAGGAAGAGCAAGAACTGCGCGTTTTCACGCGGGGATTCACCCGGCTCCAAAAGATTGACGCCTGTATCGGTTGAAATACTCCAGTTGTTGTGCTTGCCGCTTCCGTTTACGCCGGCGAACGGCTTTTCATGCAGCAGACAGGTCAGGTTGTGTTTTGTGGCAACTTTCTTCATCATTTCCATGGTAAGCTGGTTTTGGTCGGTTGCAACATTGGCTGTGGTGAAGATAGGTGCAAGCTCGTGCTGGGAAGGAGCAACCTCATTATGCTTTGTCTTGGCGAAAATGCCAAGCTTCCAAAGCTCTTCATCCAGTTCTTTCATATAAGCGGATACTCTTGGCTTAATGACGCCGAAGTAGTGATCCTCAAGTTCCTGACCCTTTGGCGGCTTGGCGCCGAACAGCGTTCTTCCGGTGTAAATCAGGTCTTTTCTTTTTTCAAACATCGCTTTGTCAATCAGGAAGTATTCCTGCTCCGGGCCAACTGTTGTAATGACGCGGTGTGCTTCCGAATTGCCGAAGAGTTTCAGAACTCTCATTGCCTGCTTGTCAATTGCTTCCATGGAACGCAGGAGTGGGGTCTTTTTATCCAGCGCTTCGCCGCCATAGGAGCAAAACGCGGTCGGAATACAAAGGGAGCCATCTTTAATGAACGCATTGCTGGTCGGATCCCACGCAGTGTAGCCTCTGGCTTCAAACGTGGCTCTCAGTCCGCCGGATGGAAAACTGGAAGCATCGGGCTCACCCTGAATCAGCTCTTTACCTGAAAACTCCATAATGACTTTGCCGTTTTCAATCGGATAAATAAAACTGTCGTGCTTTTCGGCGGTAATGCCGGTCATTGGCTGGAACCAATGAGTGAAGTGAGTTGCGCCTTTTTCCACGGCCCAATCCTTCATTGCATTCGCAACAACATTTGCTACGAGAATATCCAGAGGCTTGCCTTGCTCTCTGGTTTTTCTCAGAGCCTTATAAGTATCCTTGGGAAGCTTTTCCTTCATAACGGTGTCATTAAAAACCATGCTGCCAAAAATTTCAGGAACATTGCTCATTAAAAATCACTCCCTACATAAAATATAACATCCTGCTTTGAAATAAAAAAAGGCACAGTAGGGCAAAATCCCTACAGCGCCTTTGCTGTTATGCATTTATTATATGACGATGAAAGCGAATTGTCAATGGAAAATTGAAAATTTGCAGGATTTGATAATATTTCATGCAAAATTCCCATCTTACTGTTAGTTTTTATGGAATTTTGCGCGTAATTGCAATTTGTGTTACTATATTATGCAAAAAGCATTGACATTTAGACCTAAACAATATAATATAAAAAATAAAAAACAGTATCAGTAGCGGAAAGCTACAATGAATCAACACTTTTACCGACAGCGCAGGGAAATGCGCCAAAGTAAAAATTGCAGGGAGGTCAATTTTATTATGC
>DAMDEB010000058.1:3078-4580 GCA_032090075.1 Caproiciproducens sp. | reverse complement strand
AAATAGAGGGAGAAGTAAGGATACCATCGGGCTGTGCCATATCGGGAATCTTCTCACGCAGCGGTCAAAAGATGAATGGCGAAGCCATCATCAAATCCATTGCCACCATGCACGACCGAAGCAACGGTCTGGGCGGCGGGTTCGCAGCTTATGGCATTTATCCTCAGAACAAGGATTTATATGCTTTTCATGTTTTCTATGACAGTATCCGCGCAAAAGAAGAATGCGAAAAAGCAATTATGCAAAATTTCGATGTGAGTACGGCGGAGAAGATTCCAACCAGAAAAATGAGAGAAATTACAGATGAACCTGCAATTTGGCGTTATTTCGGACTTCCTTTTGAAAAGCTGCTCAAAGACACACAGCTTGACGAAAAAGAGTTCGTGGCGCGCTGTATTTTAAAAATCAATACCGAGGTTAGGGGTGCTTACGTGTTTTCCAGCGGCAAGAACATGGGCGTGTTCAAAGCAGTTGGTTTTCCGGAGGACATCGGCCAATACTACTGCCTCGATAAATACGAGGGCTACAGCTGGACGGCGCATGGCCGCTACCCAACGAACACGCCCGGCTGGTGGGGCGGAGCGCACCCGTTTGCTCTGCTCGACTATTCTATCGTACATAACGGCGAAATTTCTTCCTACGACGCAAACCGCCGTTTTATTGAAATGTACGGTTACGAATGTACGCTTTTAACCGATACGGAGGTTATTACCTATATTATTGATTACCTGAACCGCAAGCAGCAACTCAGCCTGAACGAAGTCGCGGATGTGATTGCCGCCCCGTTCTGGAGCGAGATTGACAAAATGCCGCAGGCGCAAAAAGAAAAGTTTACCTACCTGCGCAATATGTTTTCGAGCCTTTTAATCACGGGCCCGTTCTCAATTCTGTTGGGCTTCAGCGGCGGCATGATGGCTTTGAACGACCGCTTAAAGCTGCGCTCCATGGTTGTCGCTGAAAAGGGCGACATGACTTATGTTGCCAGTGAGGAATGTGCCATTAAAACCATTGAACCGAACCCTGACCGGATTTGGGCGCCCAAGGGCGGGGAACCGGTCATTGTAACTTTGAACGAGGGGGTGGATGCATAATGCCCATCGACTTTATATATCCTGAATATGAAGTGATTCGTAACCCGCAGCGCTGTATTGCCTGCCGCGTGTGCGAAAGACAATGCGCCAACGAGGTTCATTCCTATGACGCGGAACTGAACCTTATGAAGAGCGACGAATCCAAATGCGTCAACTGCCATCGTTGTGTAGCTCTTTGCCCGACCAGAGCACTGAAAATAGTCAAGACCGACCATACCTTTAAAACCAATGCCAACTGGAGCAACGAGACCATCAACGAGGTTTACCGTCAGGCCGGAACAGGCGGAATGCTGCTTTCTTCCATGGGCAACCCGAAGCAGTACCCCGTGTACTGGGATAAAATCCTGATTAACGCTTCACAGGTCACCAACCCTTCCATTGACCCGCTCCGTGAACCAATGGAAACCAAAA
>DAMDEB010000058.1:0-3068 GCA_032090075.1 Caproiciproducens sp. | reverse complement strand
AAAACTTTTCTCGGTAAAAGACCGGAACTCATTGAGCGCAATCCGGACGGCAGCATCGACACGACCAATATGCCTCCTAACCTTGAACTTTCGGTACCGATTATGTTCTCTGCCATGAGCTACGGCTCAATCAGCTACAACGCTCACGAAAGTCTCGCCAGAGCCGCGCAGGAACTCGGTACTTACTACAATACCGGTGAAGGCGGTCTGCATGAGGACTTTTATCAGTACGGCGCAAATACGATTGTACAGGTTGCATCCGGACGCTTTGGCGTACACAAGGACTACCTTGAGGCCGGTGCGGCAATCGAAATCAAAATCGGCCAGGGTGCAAAACCCGGTATAGGCGGTCATTTGCCCGGCACCAAAATTGTCGGCGACGTTTCCCGTACCAGAATGATTCCGGAAGGTTCGGATGCGATTTCGCCCGCGCCTCATCATGATATTTATTCCATTGAGGATCTGCGCCAGCTGGTTTACTCTTTAAAAGAAGCGACCAATTATCAAAAGCCCGTCATTGTAAAAATCGCGGCGGTTCATAACGTGGCGGCAATCGCAAGCGGTATTGCCCGCAGCGGTGCCGATATCATCGCGATTGACGGCTTCCGCGGGGGCACAGGCGCGGCGCCGACCAGAATCAGGGATAACGTAGGCATCCCGATTGAGCTTGCTCTGGCGGCCGTTGACGAAAGACTGCGCGAGGAGAAAATCCGCAACAATGTTTCCCTTGTGATTGGCGGCAGTATCCGTAATTCGGCGGATATTGTAAAGGCAATCGCCTTGGGCGCGGATGCGGTTTATATTGCAACATCGGCGCTTTTAGCGCTCGGCTGCCATCTTTGCCGTACCTGCCAGGCCGGAAAATGCAACTGGGGCATCGCGACGCAGCGCCCCGATTTGGTCAAACGCCTCAACCCCGATATCGGATACAAACGCCTTGTAAACCTCGTTTCCGCGTGGCAGCACGAAATTAAGGAAATGATGGGCGGCATGGGCATCAATTCGATTGAAGCGCTCAAGGGCAACCGCCTGATGCTGCGCGGCATCGGTTTAAACGAGAAAGAGCTTGAAATTCTGGGTATCAAGCACGCGGGGGAATAAGCGATGAAACGTATTTATGTAAATGAAAAATGGTGTTTAGGCTGCCACCTTTGCGAGTACAATTGCGCATTTGCCAACTCCGGCAGCAACGATATGGTCAAGGCGCTCAAGGATATTCATATTAACCCAAGGATTCAGATTGAGGAAAGCAAGGGGATCAGCTTTGCGGTTTCCTGCCGCCACTGCACGGAGCCGCTCTGCGTGAAAAGCTGTATTACGGGCGCGCTCAGCGCGGATAACGGTTTGATTGAGGTCAATAAAGACAAGTGCGTCGGCTGTTACACCTGCATCATGATTTGCCCTTACGGCGCGATCATGCCCGGTAAAGATGGCAGTGTAATTCAAAAATGCGAACTTTGCATGACCAATTCGTTCGGCGAACCCGCCTGTGTGCAGGGTTGCCCGAACAAAGCAATCGTGTTTGAGGAGAGGTGAATAAATTGAAGTATGTGATTATCGGTAATTCGTCCGCCGCCGTTGGCTGTGTTGAGGGAATCCGGACTGTGGATAAAACAGGGGAAATTACAGTTATTTCCAAAGAACCATACCATGTTTATTCGCGTCCGCTTATTTCTTACCTTATTTACGGCAAAACAACAGAAGAGCATATGAAGTACCGTCCGGACAGTTTTTACAAGGACAATGGCGTTACTCCTCTTCTTGGCGTTACCGTAACGAAAGTAGATTACAGCGGTAAAAAAGTGATTTTGGATAACGGAAGCGAGGTTTCGTTCGACAAGCTTCTGTTTGCCACCGGTTCTTCGCCGTTTGTACCGCCTATGGCGGGACTTGACGAGGTAAAGCAAAAGTATACCTTCATGAAACTTGATGACGCCAAGGCGCTTCATGCGGCCCTTACCAAGGAAAGCCGCGTGCTGATTATCGGCGCGGGACTAATCGGTCTAAAATGTGCGGAGGGAATCCTCAGCAAGGTGAAAGAAATCACCGTAGTTGATATGGCACCCCGGATTTTGCCGAGCATTCTTGAGGAAGACGGCTCCGATATGATGCAAAAGCACATTGAGGAACAGGGAGTCAAATTTCTGCTGAACAATAGTGTTGCACAGTTCCATCAAAACAGTGCAGAACTCAAAAACGGCGGTGAACTCGACTTTGATATTCTGGTTGTCGCCGTCGGTGTCCGCCCGGAAACGAAGCTTGCCGCCGATATTGGCTGCAAGGTGAACAAGGGAATCCTTGCCGATGAACATTGCGCGACGAATCTTGAAGGCGTTTACGCGGCGGGTGACTGCAGCGAAAGCTACGACATTACCATCGACCAGTATCGCGTACTTGCGCTTCTGCCAAATGCATACATGCAGGGCGAAACCGCAGGAATCAACATGGCAGGCGGGGAAAAGCGCTACGACAAGGCCATCCCGATGAATGCAATCGGATTTTTCGGTTTACATATCATTACAGCCGGCAGCTATGACGGCGAAGCTTATATTGTGAAAGGCGAAAAGTCCTATAAAAAAATAATGGCTAAAGATAACGTGTTAAAGGGCTATATTCTGATTGGCGACGTTGCCAGA
Source organism: Caproiciproducens sp. (assembly GCA_032090075.1). Lineage (GTDB taxonomy): Bacteria > Bacillota > Clostridia > Oscillospirales > Acutalibacteraceae > Caproiciproducens. The sequence continues at coordinate 432 of DAMDEB010000058.1, read as the reverse complement.
GCCGGAATTTACACCTCACTGATTCGGGAGAGAACTCCGCTCGACACCATCGATTATGACTTAATTAAAGAAAAGCCGCAGCTCATGGCGTTTACTGCGAAGGACAGAGCCGTTAAGCTTGGAGGTGCCAAAGCATGAGAATAGATGCTGAAAATAAATATTTTAAGATATTGAATGACGAAGTCCGCTCCGCTGCGGAAACGGAAATTACCATTGATAACTGCATGGGGCAGCGCTATATTGGTTCAGGCATGGCCGACAAGCACATCACCATCAACGGCGTGCCGGGCAATGATTTAGGCTGCTATTTAAACGGCGGCACCATTAAAGTCAACGGCAATGCGCAGGACGCGACCGGAGACACCATGAACGAAGGCGCAATTGTGATTGACGGTTCCAGCGGTGACGCAACAGGCTACGCAATGCGCGGCG
>DAMDEB010000057.1:3932-16001 GCA_032090075.1 Caproiciproducens sp. | reverse complement strand
CACCTTCTATAAATACTTCACCCTTATCCTTCATAATAAGTCTACTTATCATAGATAAAAGAGTACTTTTTCCAGCTCCATTGGGCCCGATGAAAGATGTAATTTTCCCCTTTTGTATTTTTAAAGATACATTGTCTACTACACTTTTCTTATTGTACTTTTTGGTTAAATTTTTTACTTCAATCATGCCTTGCTCTCCTTTAATGCCATTTTATAAGGATAATACCTCCATCCCTTTTTCTTATAGTAACTATTCAACAAGACTAAAACTTAGTGAAACTGACTTTTAAATCCACTTACTAAAATGAATTTATTTATTATTGAGTAGTAGATACATAAAGTACAATCCACCTATAAAATTTATAATTACACTGAGAGTTGTGTTAAAGTTCATTAATCTACTAATAATGAATTGTCCTCCTACTAATGCTACGGTGCTTATAAGTACTGTACCTAAGATTAAATAACTATGTTTATAGGTTTTTAGAAATTCTCTTGAAAGATTTGTTACAATAATTCCAAGGAAGGTAATTGGTCCAACTAATGCTGTTGATACTGAAACAAGTATGGTAACTACCATGAGCATCCTATTTACAACCCTGTCATAATTTATCCCTAAGTTTACTGCATTTTCTCTCCCTAAAGATAGAACATCCAAAATTTTTATGTATTTATAAGAATAAACAACAGTTATAATTACCACCACAATAGATATAAGTAGAATTTCTGTATTGATATTATTAAAACTTGCAAACATCTTATCTTGAATTATGGTAAATTCATTTGGGTCAATGAGTAACTGCATGAAGGAAGTTAAACTTTGAAATAAGGTACCAAAGATTAATCCTACTAGTAGCAGAAAATATATATTTGAACCTTCTCTACTGAAAATTAGCTTAAATAGTAATAAGGAGAACACTAGCATTAAGCCTACTGAAATAAGGAAGTTAATATTGGCATTTGAGCTCAATTTGCTTTGAGATCCCAAGATAAAAACCACTGAAGTTTGTATAAGCATATATAAAGAATCTAACCCCAGTACTCCAGGAGTTAGTATTCTATTATTTGTTACAGTTTGAAAGGATGAGAATCTTATGAAAGCAAAACTTGACAGAAGCGGATGCATTTCTTGTGGACTCTGTGCAGAAACCTGCCCGGAGGTTTTCCGGATAGCTGACGACGGGGTGGCTGAAGTTCATCAGGAAAACGTCCCGAAAGAAGTGGAGAACCAAGCCATGGAAGCGCAGGATGGATGCCCCGTTTCGGTAATCACAGTCGAATAGAGACAGTTTAGTTAAGTAAGAAAAGCGGCGGCCTGCATGAAATCGGTTGCCGCTTTATTTTGCTTTTAAACGGCGTCATCTCGATTAGCTTGAATGATACGAGCAACGCAAAAATGGAAAATATTTTCTCTGCCGTTGCAGATGCAACAGCGGTTTCATTGCGAACGCAATATAATATTGTTATAATATTTAGTACTGAATTGTCACCGTTATGAACGATGAAGGAGGACAGAATGATGAGCAACCTGGATATGTTAAAAAAACAGCATGGTGAAGTTCTGACAATGATTAAAAATATTGACACTCTTATTATAACCGGACCTGAAGAGAAGGCAAATGAGATTGCTTACAATATCAACGCCTTGTCGGGAAAATTAAAAATGCATCTGATGTCGGAGGATCAATTCCTATACCCTGCGCTCATGCAAAGTAAGAATCAGGCAGTAAGGAATACATCACAAAATTTCAATGACGAGATGGGCAATCTTGCGGGCTTGTTCAGTTCGTTTGTTCAACAATATAACACACCTTTTAAAATTCTCCAAAGAAAAGACTATTTTACTGCGGACAGCAGAAAAATCTTCAGCCAAATTGAACAAAGAATCCATCGGGAAGACGTAAAACTCTACCCATTGGTGGAAGATTGAAGATTAGAGTGTGAGGTAAGGAAATGAATCCATACGATGAACTTGATCTGAAGCTGAAAAAAGCGGAAATTAGCGAAATGCTTCAGAGTGTATCCAAGACGATTGAATCAAATGGCAACCCCGACGAAACCAAGTTGTTGGAGGCGCTTTTACACCCTGAAAAAGAGCCTCTCATCATAAAAAGCGGAACATGTGAAAATTGTGCCGACAGTAAAGGTGCGTGCGAAGCTGCATGCCTTTTTGACGCAATTAAACGCGATCATCATAACAACGTCGTGATAACCGGTAATTGTACAGGCTGCGGCGAATGCGTCAACGTTTGCCCAGAGCATGCGCTCTCCGGACGCAAGGATTCCCTTGCTGTGCTTCATCTGCTGAAAGATAAAAAGGTACCGGTTTACGCTATGATCGCGCCTGCTTTTTCGGGGCAATTCAGCACGGATGTCTCATCCGGCAAGCTGAGAAGCGCTTTTAAATACATGGGGTTTTATGGCATGGTTGAAGTGGCTCTGTTCGCAGATATTCTAACCCTGAAAGAAGCTCTCGAATTTGACCGTGAAATTCAAAATGATGAAGACTTCCTGCTTACGAGCTGCTGCTGCCCGTTATGGATTGCCCTCATTCGGAAATCCTACCAGACGATGATTCCCCACGTGCCGCCGTCTGTTTCTCCAATGGTGGCCTGCGGCCGCTCTATTAAGAAAATCCACCCGGAAGCAAAAACCGTATTTATCGGTCCCTGTCTTGCGAAAAAGGCGGAGGCACGCGAACCGGATATTGCCGATGCTGTGGATTATGTTCTGACGTTTGAGGAGATTGCAGAGCTTTTTGAGCTCATGGACATCCATCCCGAAAAATTTGAAGAAGACCAGAGCGATCATTCTTCAAGAGCGGGTCGAATTTACGCAAGAGCGTCGGGTGTCAGCGAAGCAGTGCAGGCAACGCTTGACAGGCTGAGTCCGGACAGAAAAATACCGCTGAAAGCCCAACAGGCAGATGGTGTTGTTGACTGCAAAAAGCTCCTCAAAGAAATCGCGGACGGAAATGTTCACGCGAATTTTATCGAAGGAATGGGATGTCGCGGCGGATGCGTGGGCGGGCCGAAGTCTCTGATCGACAAAGACGCCGCCCGCGAGGCGGTAAATCGCTATGGAGACGAAACCGACATCAAAACGCCGGCTGATAACCCATATGTTTTGGAATTACTCCATACGCTGGGCTATGAAACAGTGGAAAGCCTGCTTGACCGGGATAATAATTTCACTAGAATTCTATAAACAATTTTTTACAACTGTTTATTTCCACTGAACTATGCTACGCCAGATACAAGCGACCACCTCCTGTTGTAGGATAAATCTTACAGCAGGAGGTGGTCGCTTGGTATATACGCACATAAGTTGGTACTGGACACTGCCCGTATTGTGATGAAAAACTAAGGTCACTGAAGAGATGTAACCCAACAATGACCTTAAAGTGCTTCCTATTTTATTTTATCTCTGTAAAGCGCCATGATAGCAGGGAACTTGTTTTCAAGAACTAATCCGTGTCCAGGCGCAATCATTTGGATGGGCAAATTCGCCAAGTCTAAAACAATCTCTTTTTCTGCTTTCGATGCAGGTTCAAATACTTTATCGTAATAGCTTTCTGCCGCGTCCAGAAGAGTGCTGACTGGATAGTCGCAGTCTGTCGGCGGTTCCGCAGCTGCATACTGTCCAAATAAATCATTGGAGAAAAGAATGTTATTCGTGTTCCAGAAAGTAACCATGTTATCATCCCAGTGCAGTCCCGGAGTCTCATAAAATGTGAACTTGTATTCTCCGCATTCAAGGGCTTCTCCGGTTCCAACAACTTGAAAATTGGCTTTTGGAAGTTCGCCGATGAGACGTTTTTTACAGGCCGCCGTGCAGAAGATAGGAGTTTCGGGGTATCGTTCCAGCACATCTGGCAAGGCGCCGCTGTGGTCTTCTTCGGAATGATTCAGAATAATTGCGTCCAGTGGCTTTTCCCCAATAATCGAAGCGATTTCCTCCGTTAGCATGGAAGCAGCCCTGTCGGGGAGAGTATCAATTAAAACGTTTGCTTCCCCCGTAATAAGGTAAGCTAAAAAAGAAAATTCCTTATCCGGCTTTATAATCGTTTTTCCGATTGTGTAACATTGCTCTGATATTTTATACTTCATGATTTCGCCTCCTAAATGTATGATTATTCAAAATATTTATAGTTACTACGAATTTCATTTTGCCCCAAAAGCTATTTTTTAGCAGTATCGGAATATCGTTCCATAAAAAAGTCTTCGCGGTTCATTTTTTCCGCCAACTCAGTCATCTTCTGAACCACATCGGGATCAAGATTCTTTTCTGCATAGGGATATACAACCGTATTTTCCTTTTCAATGTGGCGCTCCAGCAAATTACAGTAACCGACGGCGTTGGCGATGATGTTCAACATGCTCATGATTGAACCGGACTTTTCATATTCGTCCAGAGCCTTTCCCAAATCCGTCACCAGAAGCCTCGCCCAATCGTGTTCCACCAACATGCCGCGCTGGACAAGGTTGACCGCAACGCCGCCCAAACGGTCGATCATTTCTTTGAACAGAATTTTTTCTTCTTTTCCATGATGATGTCCGTCCGCATAATCACGAATAAATTGAACCATACTGCGAAACTCCGCAATAGGAATATTATGATTCTCCACGCAATTCGCACATGTATTTCGAACATAGCCGCAGAATTCCAAAATGCGGTCATGTTCTTCTTTCAGAGATTCGAAAATTGTTGTATTCATAAGTTACCCTCTTGAGATCCGGAATGTGCGGTTACCAAGCTGCTCAAACAAAACCGGTTTTTGAAACAGAAAACCTTTGACCCATTCGGCACGCAAACGATAAAAGACAGCTGCATCTGCGTCGAGTGCTTTCCAATATGTTTCGTGGATATCACCGACGTAATTCCAGACTACCTCGTCCTGACTTTCGACCTGAACGTCCACCGCGCCGTCGCAGGGCATTCCGTCCAGAAGGGAATCGGTTATTATTGTGTAAATCTGTGTACAGTCGGAGTCCGGTGGGAGCGATGCCCCTTTTTCCTGTCCATCCTTGTAAAACACAGACAAAATGTCCTTGATTCTTTCTTCATGGCCGCATGAAAGCTGTGTTACCACATAAGCCAAACGGTTTTCAACGCATGCAACACGCTCATAGAGCCATCCGTGAATATTGGTTTCATCGACGATTTCTTCCAGTGAACCCTGTTCAAGTTCCCCGTATTTCTGATTGATCTCCTGCCGCAGTCCTTCTTTCCACCCCTGCGATTCAGAAAGGGTCAGAACAGCTTGAACGAGAGATTCCTGCTCTTTTATTTTCTGATACATCCACTCGTGGATGGGACCTAAAAATGCGCTCATTTCATATCCTCCTAAAAAGGAACCGGTGCGGTGTTACCGCATCGGTCCTGCCATTTATTGATTCAGTTTTTGCAAAACTTCATTGGCGTCGATTCCGTGAACCGCACAAGCGTCCTTTAATGATTCCATCTGAGAGGCGGGGCATCCAAGGCAGTGCATACCGCTGTCCGTTAAAATCCGTTCGGCATCCGCATTCAGGCGAAGAATATCGCTAATGAGTGTGCTGCCCGTTATTTTAGCTGCGGATTGCTCTTCCTGTTGACCAAAGAAGTTTTTGATATCTTCGTCGACCGTGGCGATACCGGCAATCCCGAAATTTTCCACCAGCACCTTTGCTACATTCGGGGATAGGAACGCTGGCAGCGTGGGGCCGAGATGGATGTTTTTCACGCCGAGGGACAAAAGTGCAAGCAATACGATGACCGCTTTCTGCTCGTACCACGCGATGTTGTAGACAATTGGCAAATCGTTGATGTCATCGAGGCCGAACACTTCCTTGAGCTTGAGCGCGATGACCGCCAGCGAATAGCTGTCGTTACACTGACCCGCGTCAAGCACGCGCGGAATACCGCCGATATCGCCGAGGTTCAGCTTATTGTACTTGTACTTGGCACAGCCAGCAGTAAGGATAACCGCATCTTTCGGAAGTGCTTTTGCAAAATCGGTATAGTAATTTCTGGACTTTGCCCGCCCGTCGCATCCGGCCATGACGACAAATTTCTTGATGGCACCGGATTTTACCGCGTCTACAATCTTATCCGCAAGCGCTAGCACCTGGTCGTGCGCAAAGCCTCCGACGATTTCGCCGGTTTCCAGCTCGGTCGGTGAAGTGCAGCGTTTGGCATGGGCAATCAGCGCAGAAAAGTCTTTTTCCTCGCCGGGGCCGCCCGAAATGTGGGTGCATCCGGGATAGCTCACGGTGCCTGTTGTGTAAACGCGATCTTTATAGCTGTCCTTAGGCGGAACAAGGCAGTTTGTTGTCATGAGGATCGGGCCGTTGAAGGCTTCGAACTCTTCCTTCTGTTTCCACCAGGCGTTGCCGTAATTGCCGACAAAGTGCGGATACTTCTTGAACGCTGGGTAGTAATGTGCTGGAAGCATTTCGGAATGCGTGTAAACGTCGACGCCAGTGCCTTCCGTCTGCTTGAGCAGCATTTCCAGGTCGCGCAGGTCGTGGCCCGAGATTAGGATGCCCGGCTTCTTGCCGACGCCCAGATTGACCTTTGTGATTTCCGGTTTTCCGTCAGCGGAGGTGTTTGCCTCGTCCAGCAGGGCGAGCGCGTCAACGCCGTATTTTCCGGTTTCCAGCGTCAGGGCTACAAGTTCATTCGCGCCAAGCGAGTCGTCCATCGTTTTGTCAAGCGCGCTCTGCAGGAACGCGTCAATATTCTCGTTTTCTTTGCCAAGCGCGTTCGCGTGCTTTAAATAGGCAGCCATACCTTTCAGACCGTATATAATCAACTCGCGGAGGCTGCGGATATCTTCATTTTCTGTGGCAAGAACGCCGGCCGAGAATGATTTGGCTGCAAATTCCTGTTTATCCGCATTCCACAACGCAGCCTCAGAGAGACCTTCGCGGTCTTTGAGCTGACCCAGCAGCTCGGCCTTTCGGTTTAACGTCGTCTGGATACGGTTTATGATAAAGTCCGGGTCGAAGTTTGCATTGGTAATGGTTACGAAAAGATTTTCCGTGACAAGTTGGTTGATGTCATGGGAAACAGCTTTCCCCTCGGCGCGCAGACGCGTGGTCACTTCGGACAAACCCTTAGTCACATAGATGAGAAGATCCTGCAAATTTGCCGTTTCCGGCGTTTTTCCGCAGACGCCCGCCTGCGTACAGCCGGAGCATCCGGCTGTTTCCTGACATTGATAGCAAAACATTTTGTTTTCCATTTGATATTCCTCCTGTTTTTTATTAAAAAAATACGTTTTGATTTTACGATAAAAATTCAAAAGTGCTCACCTTCCTTATTTCCGTTTCTGTAAGAAGCTCACAAAGGACTTCGCTGTGTGAACGCCTCTTATTTGTGGCAGTACCGATCAGGCAAACACCGGGGTAATTCCCGTAATGCTCCTGAAAATAACCGACAGCGTTTTTTGCTTCCATGACAGACCGGTATTCCGACGAATATTGCTCCCACTGAATCCAGTTATGGATATAACGATCCAACAGCCCCGGTTCCGGGGTAAAAAAACGATCATGGACATAAGCGGCATGACAGATTTTCGGAACAAAATAGGCAAGGTCTTTTCCCTTTGTAAATCCGCAAAGCTGCGATTCATTTTTTAGCCGAATATCCAGCACAAGATCTGCATGATTCTGCAGAATTTTAGCAAAGAACTCAGACGCCGACGTCTGATAAGCACTTATTTCAAATATACTGCTTATCTTTCTCACCCCCCGTTTCTGTCTTTGATTTTACACGGCTTTCTGAAATCGAGATGTTGCAGATGCAACGTCTCGACAAAAATATTTTTTATATACTAATCAAAAAGATTGGTTTGGGAGATATACGATGAAATTTGAAACTGCTACATTAAAGACGCAAAAAGGTGACGAAAAAATTGGAATCACTGAAAAGCTGGCCTACGGCTGCGGCGGCCTTGCGGATGTGGGCATATCGGTTTCCATGAGTGCGTATCTGCTGTTTTACTATACTGATGTTGCGAGAGTCAGTGCCGTCGCGGTGGGAACCATATTTTTCGCATCGCGGCTGCTTGGCGCATTTTTCGATCTTCTGATTGGGCTGCTAGTAGACGCGAGACAATCGAAGAGCGAGAAAGCCAGACCGTGGATTCTGCATATGAGCCTGCCGCTCGCGGTTTCCGGCGTTTTGATGTTCTCATCTCCCAATCTACCGGATGCTGGGAAATATGCTTATATCTTTATTACCTACACCTTTACAAATTTCTTTTTGTCTTCCCTGAATATTCCTTACGGTGCTCTGAATTCTCTGATGACACAAAACCCGTATGAGCGGTCGTCGCTGAACGTTTTCCGCATGGTGATGTCTCTCATCGGAACGCTTGCTGTCAACAACTGCACACTGCCGCTTGTAAAGTTTTTGGGTGACGAAAAAAACAGCTGGCAGCTTGCCGCTATCCTTTACGGCGCGCTGGCGGTGCTTTTTTATCTGTTTACCTACCGCTTTACAAAAGAGCGGGTTGAACAGGCAAAGTCGGTGAAAAAAGTCAGGATTCCGGTCAGGGAAGATTTCAGGTCGTTACTTAACAACGAATATTGGTTTATGCTCTTCGTAGTGGCTGCGGCGTCTTACGTTCTGGCACCGGTTTCGGGCGGAATCAAAATCTATTACGCGCAGTATGTTTTGGGGAACAGAACTCTGATCGGCCTGCTGGCAACCGCAAATACTCTGCCGCGTATAGCGGCCATGTTTTTCATCGCACCACTTGTAAAGCACTTTGGCAAACGCAACGCAGTGATAGCGGGATTAGCTGTTTCTGCCGCCGGCATCCTTTTGCAGATTTTAAACCCGTACAGTATCTCTCTGGCCGTGGCAGGCAGCCTGCTGCGGGGAGTAGGCAACGCGCCGATCACCGGCGTTTCCCTAGCCATGCTCGCCGATACCGTTGAATACGGCTATTGGAAAAGCGGCGTGCACAGCGAGGGTATATTATTCAGCATGACGAGTTTTGGTAAAAAAGTCGGTTCTTCGGTCGGCGGCGCTCTGCTGCCGTTGGCGCTTGCTTTCAGCGGATACGCCGCACATTCCGGAGCCCCGTCTGCTTCTGCCGTCAGTGCAATCAAATGGCTTTATCTGTTTTTGCCGCTTGCGGTCATTCTGTTTCAGATTGCGGTTCTTTCACGCTATAAGTTGGATCGGGAATACCCGGAGATTCTAGAGGAACTGAAAAAGCGTGAATCAGCGTAAGCACAATAAAAAGGCATAAAAATCCACCCGAAAAACCGATTGCCGTGATTTTCCGGGTGGATCTTAAAATTGGAGAACTGTGCGTTTTCATTCAATATTTGATTCCCTGCCAGTAGACCGGCGAGGATACTTCCGCAATTTCCGGGAGTGAAACGTCGCGGAGCGCCCATTTTTTAAATTCTTCAAATCCGGTGCGGTCGACGATATAACCGATATGTTCTTTGCCACCAACGGCTTTGCGGTCAATGTAGTGCTCCACATAATCATATGTGTTCAGAATAATTTTTACAATGCTTTCCTCAGCCGCCCACTTGATAAAATCCTCACCTAACCGTGGATTCTTCTTCCCTGAGCGGCCCAATAGGGTTAAGCGGAAATATTTCTGACTACTTCGGGTCCAGGCGCGGGTCGGGCAGTTTAGGACGCATTCGCCACACCCGATACACTTTTCCGCATTGCGGTTGGGACGGTATTTTTCCATTTTGAGCGCGCCTGTGGATTTCTTTCTGCAAAATTTTACGCAAGCACCACAGCTTACACAGCGGTCTGGCTCCAAATGTGGCTCGGTCATGCCCATAATGCCGAAATCGTGCATCCGGACCTTAGCACAATCATTCGGACAACCCGTCAAAGCAATTTTAAAATGCAGGTCATTGGGGTATATCGCTTTTTCAATTCGCTGCGCAAACGCCGTTGTATCATAGCAGGCATAGGGACAGACCCTGCTGCCGATACAGGCGGTCACGTTGCGGGTTCCGGAAGCTGGATAGCCTTCCCCTGCTTCCGCCTGATTGATGCCGAGTCCCTCAATGACCGGTTGAAGCATTTCGTTGACCTGCGGCATGTCCTCAAAACGGATACCGGGCAGCTCAAAACCCTGTCGGCTGGTAATGTGAACAGTTCCGTTTCCGTAAGTTTCCGCGATGTTCTGAATCATGGATAGATATTTCGCATCCATATGTCCGCCGGGCACGCGAATCCGCGAGGCAGTCATTCCGCGCTCCTTGGTAACACGAAAAGCGTTCTTTTTCATCGCTTTTGTATTGACATCCATCAAAAACACATCCCTTCTCAGTCGACCAGATTTTTGCCTGCGGCATAATTGAATACCGGCCCGTCAAGACACACGTATTTACTGCCGATCTTACAGTGCCCGCATCTCCCGACACCGCAGCACATTTTTCGTTCCTGCGAAATCCAGATATTCTTTTCTATGAAGTTTTCATTCAGTAGACCTTGAACGGCGAACTTCATCATCATCGGCGGGCCGACGACAGCCGCGGCCGCCTCGGAATTGCTTTTGAATTTCAGTTGAGGAATGTACTGCGTGACAAGGCCGACCTGATAGGAATCATCTCCCTGCGCGTCGTCCACGGTCAGTATGACCTGAATTGTTTTTTTCCAGCGTTTCAGGTCTTCTTTAAATAAAATATCATTTGGAGATTTGAAACCCGCAATTAACGTCATACCCAGTGTTTCATCAGGATGGTTCGCAAAATAATCTACCAACCCCTTGACCGGGGAAAGGCCTGTCCCACCGGCAATGATAACGATTTCTTTCCCTTTAAAGTCAGTCAGATCGAAGCCATTGCCGTATGGGCCGCGTAAAAAGAGCCGCTCGCCAACATAGCGTTCAAAAACTTCGTCCGTGACAAGGCCGACCTTTCGTATTGTCAGGTCTATCGTACCACTGCCCGTGCCGCTGACCGAAATGGGCGCTTCGCCGAACTTTGGAATGGATACCTCGAAAAACTGCCCGGGCTTTACTTTACCTGCATAGGCCATTCGGAAAGTATACTCAATCTGCGTATGCCTGATTACTTCCTTGATTTCGGATGAAAACGGAACATATTCATTTTGCGGCATAGTCTTTTACCTCCTCGACAGCGTCCTTTAAGCGGTTGACACAATGAGAAAAAGAGATGTATTCCGGACAGACATCATCGCAGCGCCCGCAGCCGACGCACATCTGATAACCAAAACGTTCATTGAAGTCATAGACTTTGTGCAAGACTTTAAACCGCATCCGCCCGCCGTTTTTCTTTCGAAAACTCCCGCCGCCCGCAATGTCAGTGAAACCGTTCACCATGCAGGATGCGTGAACACGTCGCCGCTCCCCGACAACGCCGCTTTCTGAAATATCCTGCATAGTAAAACAGGTACAGGTGGGACAAACGAAATTGCAGCGGCCGCAGTTGATGCATCGGCTGTCATATTCGTCCCATATTTTTGACTTGCCTACGTCAGGGGAAAGCCCCTTGGGAATAGAAACACAGATTTCCGTCTCCGAAACGTGTGAAGGAATCACTTCCCGCTGATCCATGCAGTGCTTTTTCAGCAGTTCATTCCATGCTTCGCAGTGGTTGTCGACGAGAAAACCGCCGTCTGTGGGCTCAAGGCTCATATCGTATACCGTCGTTTGGTTAGTTCCCATATCAACACAAAAACAGCTGTCAAATGCTTCTCTGCAGCCTATCAGAATAAATTTTGTTCTCTCCCGCACCCGCTTGTAATAATAATCTTCGTTGCGGCCATTTTGAAGGTAAATTGCGTCCAACCGCTTAACTGCATGCAGGTCGCAGCTGCGAAGAAAAATGATTATACCCTTTTTATCTGCGGATGTTTCACATACTTGCTCGTCAGTAAATGAAAAGAGGGTCTTGGAAAGGGGAAACAGTACCTCCTTAAAGGAATAATCCGATTTCTGATTGAAGACAATATCGTCGGTTTTTTTAATGATCCCATATCGGACACAATCCACATCGGAAAAAGTATTGCCTCCAGCCATCCGAACCGGCCCGCAAATCTTATAATCCTTTTTCCAACATTCCAGAATTGCAT
>DAMDEB010000057.1:0-3922 GCA_032090075.1 Caproiciproducens sp. | reverse complement strand
CATTCAGGTCTTCTTCGTTGAGGTAAAAGCCCATCTATAATTTCCTCCTTATACAGCGCTAGAGCCGCACTTCCCGGCGGTCTTGTTGATATCTCAACTTTTTATTATACTGATCTATTTCAGCAACGACGTTGCAAGCGCAACACACTGAAACAATTTTTGGTTCTATAATGAGTATCACTTATTAACCAATATAGGAGGAATTTCGATGTATAAAAGTGAAAAAACAGAAATTGCAAAACAGCAGCTGGTCGGAGCTTTGATCGGGCTTGCACGTGCAACGGAGGGAAACGTAAACAGACCGACACAGGAAACAGACAGAGCCTTTATCAAAGGAATGCGAATGAGTTTCCCAGACAAGAATTATTCCTGTCAACAAATTTACAGTCAAATTGAAATACTGCATGAGGAAAAGCGAAAATTGGTACCGCGCTGCCAGCAATGCGCCTCACCCTGCGGGCGCAATAACGATTTTGATATTATAGGGTTGGATCGCATGCAAAATTCACAGCTGAAATATGCACTGCTTTCTGGGTTGCTTTATACGGCATCTTTCCTAGAAATCTCTGATGAAAATTCGTCTACCCGTTGTGAGATAATGGAATATATTTATAAGGCTTTCTTCTTCATCGGATATGACTGTGATGAAGAAAGTCTGCTGCCACTTTTTAAATAGCTTGGTGCCGTGCAAAGTAAACTCTATCTCATATATTTCCAATTTACGTGTGATAAATGACTAAAAAAACAAATGGCTCCCGCCGATAACAGGAGCCATTCAAAAAAGTATGTTTGATTTTCTTATGATAACTTCTTCATGGAAAATGTGTTTTTATCGTAATTTAGCAATCCATCAGCCTTCATACGGGAAAGTTCTCTGGTTAAGGCACTGCGGTCCACACACAAATAATCAGCAAGCTCAATACGTCCCAACGGCGACTCAAATTTTTCACTTCCGTTCAACTGCACCTGTTGAGAAAGCCATGTCAAAACACGTTCCCTTATTGACTTTTTTGACAGTATTTCCATTTTATTCATAAGTTTCACGTTTTTATGCGCGATTAAAGTGACCATATTTTCAATAAGTTTATGATGATAGACGCAGGACTTACTGCATGAGCAGAGTACACGATGAAAGGACAGGCATAGTATTTTGCAGTCGGTTGCAGCCTGGAATGATACGGAACTGCTGTCATATTCCCCGCACACAAAGCTTTCCCCGAATATTTCTCCGGATTCCATGGAAGTCAAAATCGTTTTTTCACCCCATACGTCTTCCTTAACCATATGGACAGTTCCCTCAATGACTACACCAATCTGTTTCAACTCAGAGCCTTCTATAAAAATGAACTCTGATTTTTGAAATTCTCTGGTTACCGCTCCTAAGCAATTTAACATGGCGGACAGCTCGGTTTCCTTAATATTCTCAAACAAACGTGAGTCCTTGATTTTTGCAACCTCTTTCAACATATACGCTCACCCCCGCACATGATCATAGCATATAAAGTGTGATGTTGCAACTGCAACGTTCAATCACACCAGTGCGAATATCGTATGATAATCACAATAGGAGGAAAATACCATGCCAGAACATCCAAGAATTATCTTAAAGTTAATTGATCAGAAAGGTAAGCACAAGTGCCATTACGGACACAGTATCGGTGATGAATTTGATTTTGATACAGACAGAGGGAGATTATGTCCAATGGCCATGCACACTGCGTTCCCATATGTAGATATATTGCGCTATGGCGGGAATGTACCAGCTAGCAAGGATTATGGAAAAATCATTTTCTGCTGTCCTGATGCAGACGTTATAAATGTGTTTGAAATTGATGTGATTTCAAATGACAAACCAAAAAGCAGATAGGATATTTGCCTATTACTGCTTGTTCCGCAAAACAATATTATCGAAATAGGAATGAGTATTACACTAAGAGAGCGTGTAAAAGCATCCGGCAGGACTTATCTTTTGAACTGTTTAAAGTCAGTTGAAAGTAGGATTAACTGCGTTTTGCGTTTCATAAATTAACCGACTTTATCAAACAGTTTGCGTTATTTACTGCAGAATTTGATAGGAGGTAAACGGACCGTGAATGAACTACTGGACACATTCGGTCAGACGATAAAAGGTGTTCGGCAGGCTGCCGAATTGACACAAGAAAGTCTTGCAAAACAGACCGGGGTAACGACACGGTACATCATGGCCATCGAAAATCAAAACAAACAGCCAAGCATGAAGGTGCTGTTTAAACTCATCCGCGCCCTGAGAATATCTGCGGATACGATCTTTTATCCTGAAATTCAACATACAGACAAGAAAAAAGAACACCTCATCCACATGATTCAGTTGTGTGATGAAAGGGAAACCAAGGTAGCCGCTGCAACCATCCGGGCGTTGCTGGATTCCAGATAACAGGGCGCCATCTTCTTCGGAAGATGGTTCTTTGTTTTTACAGAGGAATTGTTCTTTCTCTGATGTTAAAGCTCTGTTAGAGTGAGTCCTTCCCTGCATGGCGCATGATGAACTATGCCATAGCCCACCAAGAAGACGCATTTGTCCCTTGGCGGACTGGCATGGTTTTTCACAGCTTCAGTGTATAAAGCAGGCTGCTCCTGCCGCCGTTTTCGCGCCACCGCTGTTCCTTGGAAAGATGGCCGGTCTTTTCAAGGTCGGCGATGGCGCGTTTGACTGTGCTGCGGGAGAGCTTTAGCTCTTTGGCAATGGTGCCTATGGCCGGGTAGCATCTCCCGTCCCTGTCGGCACGATCACGAAGATACATGTAGACCGCCTTGGCCCGGTGCGGCAGATCTTCCGCGTAGATGGATGTAAAATAACCCACAGCGCCACCTCCTAATCCGTTCGCAGCGTAGGCATATGCTCTGCTGGTTCCGGTGCAGGTGTTTGGACAATTCCGCCGTCTGCAGCATCAGGCGGTTCGGGGAATTCGTCATAGTCATCCTCATAGGCACAGTTCTGCCGCAGGATTTCCTGCTCCAGCTCGAAACGGTCAGCATAAGCCACCTTACGGGCCGCCCGTTCTTCCACTTCATATGTCTTATCAAAGGTAATGCCCCATTTGAGAAACAGCGGCAGCTTGGTGCGCATGGGGCAGTAGCCGGTCTTAGCAAGAATAAAGTTTCCCTTGGGGAGTGTTTTCAGCTCGTCAGGCGTCATCAGCGGACGTTGGATCATCTGCAGACTCTGGCTCGGATCGTTCTTTCCCCGGCTTATGGAGCCGGACATGACTGTCCGGTTGCCGAGCGCTTTGGAGAGTATCTCGGCGCTTTCGGAACTAGGCGCGAAACCGCCGAACAGAATATCCTGACAGTTATCAGAAATGATAGCAGAACCCTCTCTGCCATAGTTTTTTTCAAGCTGCGCGAAGGACTGAATGATTGGTACCATTGAAATTCGTCTGGAACGGCCTGCGGAGAACATCATCTCCAGCGACTGGATTTTCGGGATGGTGCCGATCTCATCCGCAAAAATCATAACGCGGTTCGGCAGCTTGCCGCCATGGTCATCGGCGATGGTCAGCATTTCTCGGTAGAGTTGTTGTAAAAACAATGACACCATAAAATATTTCGTGTTATCTTCCTCCGGGAGTACAATAAAGATCGCCGACTTCTCCCGGCAAAAAGTTTCCGTATCCAACGTGCTGTCAAAACACAGAATCTGCTCCATCTCCGAATCCAGAAAGGCATTAAGGCGGGACATAGCGGTCGAAAGCACAGAAGCCATCGCCTGATCTGCCGTATTGAGCGCTGCCCCCGCGAACCATTTCGCCTTGTGGTCGGACGGCAGTTTATCCATCAGCAGTTGAAACAGGCTTTTATTCTTCACCGGCGAGGGGGCCAGCAGATCCTGTATTATTTTAAACACCGAAATGATGTGCCTCTTTTCTGGAGCACAATATTCAGC
>DAMDEB010000056.1:13906-16092 GCA_032090075.1 Caproiciproducens sp. | reverse complement strand
TCCATATTAGCACTGTATACTGCGCAATTCTTTCAACATATGGCTGTTCATTGTGAAAAGAAGCCTTCCACCGCTAAAACCAATGTCTGTTATTTTGCCGCCGCCTCCGCTTTCAGTTTGCCGTATTCACAATTTTCCCGTCGGCTATTGTCATTGATTTGTTTTGTATCCGATAGGTTCCACTCTGTACATAGGTAAGCGTCGGAATCTGTACATAGTGCAGCCAGCCTCGGCCTTTCAATTTGGTTTTTGCTACGCCAAGTTCATTTCCCCTTGCTTCAATCACTTCGCCGCCGCCAATGTAAACGCCGACATGGCCGTCCTTTTGAACCGCAAGACCCGGTATGTCCGGCATGGCGGCAATATCGCCCTTGACTGCGGCAATCTCATAAAGGCCGTTCGCATTACAGTCCGGCATCGCATTTTGATTTTTTGTAGAAATTTCTCCGTTCGATTCGTCCAGCCACGAATAGGCCTTGATCAGTCCAATGCAGTCAAAGCCGGGACGACCGCCGAAATTGATAAAAATTGAGCCGACCTGCGATTGCGTCAGGTTTGCCCGCTCATTTCCGGCAAACCGCCGCTGCTGCTGCTGTAAAAAGGAGGTGTTGATCGTCTGCCCGACCGCGCCGAAAACATAGCCGCTGTTGCAGTTCAGCGCGTTCCACGCAAAGTTTACAAGGCCAATATTGGTTTTCGCCCCATCTTGTGTGTACAGGTTTCGGGTCAATACTTTCGTGGAATTGACCCAGCCAATCGCTAAGGTTTTGGAAAGCGCAAGCATATCTCCCCGCTGTTTGTCATCAATGACAAGCCCGAACTGATTTTGTATCCGGTTGAAGACAGCTTCGGTATCCTTGACCGGCTCGACCCGCCCCGCAGCTTCATCGTAAAAGCAGACAAGCAGGCGTCTCCGCAATTCGTCACCGCTGCGATATTTCCAATTGTCAAACAGCGTAATATACGATGCGTAAAGCAGGCGGGTGTTCAGCTGCTCCCCTTGTGTCAGCTGTTCGTTTACCGGTGTTACGAGCGGCTCAAACGCAGCCGATACCGTTTCAAGCGCGTAATTCTGCACATCGCGTGCCGTGCAGCTTTTGTTCACCGCAATGAAAATCAGGCACAAAATCAGTACCGCCAACGCAGCCCAAAAGCGTTTTCGGGTCAATACTCGCAAAATGTTGTTTCGTATCATTAATTTATTTTCCTCCTGCCGGCGGCCGCGTCGCGGATTCCCCAAAATTTCACAGCCTTACACCGGTATTCTGCAAATGCTGTTTTTCTTTTATATTCACAACGCGGATAAAGTATGTAATGCTTTCGGAAAATCCAATTTTTTCTTCCTTATCAGCACTTAAACCGATAATCATATTGACGTGTACAATCATACCTGTTACAATTAATTTGTATAAGTATTTCTAATTATAAAACATTGCGTAAAGCAAAAAATTTTCACAGGGGCAGAATCCGTTTCTGCCCTATGTTTTCGGGTTTAGGCACGATCAGCCTGCGGACTTTTTTGCTGAGCGCATCGGATTTGATTCAGGATTTTCCTGTGTATCGTATGCAAACTATATTGTAATAAGGGGATAAGAAATAGATGAGTGAAGAAAACAATCAGCGCGGCGACGATATTATTGCCGGCAGAAACGCCGTTAACGAAGCTTTGCGCAGCGGGCGCACAATCGACAGCCTTTACGTTGTCCGCGGTTCAGCGCACTCCGGCAGCCTCAGTGCTTTAATTGCCAAGGCGAAGTCCAAGGACATTGCAATTAAAGAGGCCGACAGCAAAAAACTTGATTTTATGTGCGGCAACGCAAATCATCAGGGTGTTGTCGCTGTGGCCGCTGTCAAGGAATACGCGACCATTGACGATATTTTTCAGCTTGCCAAAGAAAGAAACGAGCCGCCGTTTATCATCGTAGCGGACGAGCTTGAGGATCCGCACAACCTCGGCGCTGTTTTAAGGGTAGCTGAATGCGCGGGCGCACACGGCATCATTATTCCAAAGCGCCGCGCGGTTGGTCTGACCTATGCGGTCGGCAAAGCGAGCGCCGGCGCAGTCGAATATGTTCCGGTCGCAAGAGTGACCAACATTACCGCCGCAATCGATGAATTGAAAAAACGCGGCGTGTGGATTTATGCCGCCGATATGGAAGGCCAGAGCTGGTGCACCGTTGATTATT
>DAMDEB010000056.1:0-13896 GCA_032090075.1 Caproiciproducens sp. | reverse complement strand
TGATTATTCCGGCCCTGCGGCGATTGTAATCGGTTCGGAGGGCGCCGGTGTGGGCCGCCTTGTAAAAGAAAAATGTGACTTTGTCATATCTCTGCCAATGAAGGGCAAAATAAATTCGCTTAATGCTTCGGTTGCCTGCGGCATTATCTGTTATGAAATAGCACGTCAGCGCAGCGGTATTAAGACAAAATAATACGGGAGCGAATATTTATGGCCGATCATCCAAAAGCTCCGCGGGACAATTTTTCTTTAGATGAGATATTAGCGGAAGCGCGCGTTTTAGAAGCGGAAAATCATGCGCACACCGAAAATACGGCTGAGGCTGAAACCGGTGCGCCGGCGAAGCCTGCCCAATCCACGCAGGAACCTTTGCCGCAAAAACCGGTTGCCACACCCGACGACATCGCGCAGCAGGCGAGTAAAGTTCTGGGTACGGAAACCACCAAAAAGAAAAAGACTCCATCGTTTTTCAACCGCCGCCGGCACAGAACGGAAATTCCGGAGTTGGAAGAGGACATCTATTATGGCCTCCAGTTAAAAACGCTGGAGGATTACGAAAAAATTATTCAAGTCGATCCTAAAAAAGATAAACATGCTCAAAAAGATTCCATGTTCTCTTACCTGTTCAACGAAACAGATGACAACACCGTCGATAACGAAATTTCCGAACAATTTGACCGTATGCATCAGGAACGTATTCAGCGTGTGGAAAAGATCATGCAGCAGGCGGGCGTTGATAAGGACGATATTTTTTCGGTATACAATCCGAAGAGCACTGTTTCAGAACCCCGCAAACCCGAAAAAACAACATTCCCAAAAATGGCGGAACCATTGCAGCCGGAAGAAGAGCCTGTCACCGAACCGGGAAAGCCTCCCGTTATCACCCCGCCTTCTCCCGCACCGGTTCCTCGCCCTGTTCCCGCACCAAAACCTGAAATTGAACCGGGGCCCATCCCAAACCCGGAAATCAGGGAACCGATTCCCGAACCGGTGTTCCAGCCCGCTCCCGAGCCGCTGACGACACCGATGCAGCCCGACCTTGCGCCGACAATCCGGTATTCGGCTTCTGACGAACCTGTGAAAGAACCTGTGCTTACTCCACAGGTAAAGGAGGAGCTGCCCCCCGCGCCCCCCGTAAGGGAACCGCAAGCAAGACCGGCTCCGCAGTCTGTGAAAAGCGCCGCGCAAAGTTATCGCGCGGCTCCGGACGCTCCCGTCCATCTGATTTCATTGAACGACTTTGAAAATCTGCTGTCCGCCGCGGCGCAGGACTACCCTCCCCCAAAGCCCAAGCAGCCGCCCGCGCCTATTCCGATTTCGATGGATCAAACCCGTGAATTCAAGGCGGTCAAAATGGATCGTCCGGAGGTTCCCACGCCGGAAGTTGAATTCATTTCTTTCCCCGAACCGGAATCGGCGGAGGATTTCGGAGAAGAAAACGACCAAGAAAATGACGAAGAAATTTCATCTGAAGCACAGGACGCCTCCGCTCAGGAATCCGCAAAAAAGAATTTCAACCTTTTCGGCAGCGAGGAAGAAGACAATGATACCGGCGATAACCTGCCCGTTGAGGCAGAAGAGCTGGACGATTATAGCAGCCCAAGCGACGCGCCGTCAGTTGCTCACGAGTTGGGTTCCAATATTCACGAACTCTATCTGCGGTTTGCTGTAACAGGAATCAGTATGCTTCTGCTTTTGATTTTTGGGTTTTTGGGCGAACAGTCGGCAAGGCTGCCGCAAGCGATTCAAGTCGGTTTAAATACCCAGACCTATTTAATCTTAAATCTTATCTTTTTACTGATTGCAACTGCTTTTTCTGGAAAAGCGATATTAAACGGTATCAAAGCCTTGTTTGTGTTTCAAGCGAATACGGACAGCGCCGTCGCCGTTGCAGATATTGCCGTTCTCGTTCAGAGTGTGGCGCTGATGTTTTCGCCGCAGAGCGTTGAGAGTGAGACGCTGCATGTTTATGCTCCGCTTGTCGTCATGGCTTTGTTCTTAAACACAGTCGGCAAGCTCAGCATGGTAAAGCGGATTGAAAAAAACTTTCGTTTTGTTGCAGCACCGGATCAAAAGCAGGCCGTGCAGCTTTTTGACGACCACAACACCGCGCTGCAAATGGCCAGCGGCTGTGTGATGGATGCTCCCGCGCTCGCATTCCAAACAAAAACGAATTTTTTGAAAAACTTTCTCCGACTTTCCTATGAGCCGGACCCGAGCGATCAAAGCGCTCAAATCCTGTCCCCCATCGGGTTTATCTCTTCTCTTATATTATGTATCGTAACCCTTATTTTATCGAAGGATATGTTCAGTGCACTGACTGCTTTTGCGGCGGCGGCAAGTATCTTTGTTCCGTTTGCAAATATGCTCAGCGTAAATCTGCCTGTCAGCCGGGTGAGCAAAATCGCCTCGCGCTGCGGTGCAATGATTGTCGGCTATTCGGCAATTGATCATTTCAGCTCCACCAATGCGGTAATTGTGGACGCAAAGGAGCTGTTCCCAAAAGGTACGGTCGTTTTAAATGCGCTTAAAACTTTTGGCGGTCAGCGGATTGATGACGCTATTGTTGATGCCACCGCGCTGATGTGCGAGGTCGGAGGGCCGCTGAGCGATTTATTTGACCAGATTATCAAGAGCCGCCGTGATATGCTCCCAAAAATCGATCATCCGGTTTACGAGGATGACAAGGGTGTTGCGGGTTGGGTTTCGGGCCGAAGAATCCTTGTCGGCAACCGTGAATTGATGGAAGCACACCAAATTGAGCCGCCATCACGCGATTATGAAGAAAAATACATACACGGAGGCAGAAAAATCGTCTATTTGGCCTCCGGCGGCGACCTTGTCGCCATGTTCGTCGTGTCCTACAGTTCCGACCGCCGAAGGGCAATGGAATTAAGACGTATGGAAGACAACGGAATCAGCCTGATTGTGCGAACCTGTGACCCTAACATCACACCGCACTTTTTAGCGGAATGTTTCGGCCTTGACCAGCACTCCGTGCGGGTCTTGCCCGAGCGCCTCGGCAGCGTTTACGTTGAACTGACGGCCGCGCCGTAAAACCGTTCCCCTGCACTGATGGCAACAAAAGGCCGCTGTACCGCGATGATGCGCATGCTGACCGCGTGTGTTCGCCAGCGCAGCAATATCTCCATCGCCATCGCGCTGCAAAACGTGGCGGTTGTGCTCGGCTTCCTGCTGGTTGCATTTTTGACCTGTTACTCGGGCTTACAGCAGCTCACCACCACTGCACTGCTAATTTACGAGCTGTTCTGGATTGCGGCGATTCTGCTTGTTCCAAGGCTTCGCAAGCCTTAATACTACTCTCCAATTAAAATCCAACGCGTTTCCACGTTTTTTATGGATTTTAGTATCAGTACATACGGATAGGAAAACACAAATGAATAAACCCCTTTTAAAAAGAATTGTAATGGTGTGCATTGCCACTTTGATTATGGGCTTTGCTGTGTCTCTTTCGGTATACGCCGCGCTGGGCACAGACCCCTGCACCTGTTTGAATCTGGGCATATCCCATAAAATCGGTATGAGTTTCGGCACTTGGCAGCTGATTTTCAACTGTACGGTACTTGTTTTTACCTTTTTCTTTGCCCGCCATTTAATTGGATTCGGCACTGTTGTGAACATGGTTGCCATTGGGTATCTGGTCGATTTTTACGGTGGTATTCTCGCTCACGTCCTGCCCGCTGACCCAACCGTTTTTTTGCGGCTTGTATGTATGCTCTGCGGCGTTGTGATTCTGGCTTTTACCGCCGCGCTTTATATGTATCCGCGGCTCGGCGTTTCGCCTTATGACAGTATCGGCTTTATTCTTACCGAGCGAACCCATATCCAGTTTCGCTGGTGCCGTATCGCCTGCGACGTACTCGCAGTTCTCATCGGTTTTCTCACCGGGTCGATTGTCGGCTTGGGCACGGTCATTACCGCGTTTTGCATGGGGCCGCTCATCAAGCTTTTTGGTGATATTCTTCGGAAAAGAATCCCGCTGCAATTTGGCTGACCTTACTCTCCAATTAAACTGTATATTTAAATTGGAGAACACCCGGCTGCGCTGTGCTTGGTTTGAGCGTAATTTACTTTCATTTTCCTTAAATAGCAAAAGCTGCGTGAGCCCAAGTGGCTCACGCAGCTTTTATTATTTTACTATCTCAAATTCCTGGATACCCATAACCCCAGGTGCAATCTCATATTTAGCAAAAACAACGACAACATTTCCCGCTTTATTCACGTAAAACTTCTGCTTGCTGTTGATGCCGGAAAAGCCCTCGCTGCCTTCAAAGTACATCAGATTGGCGTCCTTCGCCAACCTCTCTTTTATTTGCCTGCGCACACTTTCATCCACAAGTTTCTTGTAATCCTTGCCGAGCATATCGGTGAGTGTGAGCTCCTTGCCGCTTTTTAAATCAATATTGTAAAAGGTCTGGTCGGTAAAAGCATTGGCCTGCGTTTGCGTGGTATTCAGCACAAAGGACAGCATTTTTTCATTGCTGCATTTCACTTCATAATTTACATCGACAATTGCAGGAATAAAATCATTTGGATTTCCGCCTGTTTCCACAAATGCTTTTTTGTCCGCTGCCGTGCGTTCTTCCGCCTGAGCAATTGCGCCTTTGACTTTGGCATTAATTTCCTTATTAATGCGTTCTTCAAGTGCGGCATTTCCGGTGTTGGTAACCTGCGGCTGCTTAACGCTGATTTGCCTGGTTGAATCCTCAACCGAATACTGCGTGAACGTAAATACGCGCGCTAAATTTCCAAGCACGGGAATGGTAGAAATACTCTGGGCGAAAACGCTGCTGCAATTCAGCAGCCCGACAAACAGAATACACAACGTGGCTGCAGTGCAAAGCGCGGCTTTATACCAGTGCTTTTTCTTTTTGTAATCCTTGCAGCTTGTACTAATCACCTCTGCAAGGCGAGGCGGCGCTTTGATGGACTGGTAAATTTTTTTCGCACCATCCAGTTCTTTCAAGAAAATCACTCCTCACCAATCAAAATTTTCAACAGTGCCAATCCTTTATAAAGCCGTGATTTCACCGTATTCAAGTTCGCATTTGTAACACGCGCGATTTCCTCCAGCTTCATATCTTCAAAATATCTTAAAATGATCACTGTTTTAATTTTAGGTTCCAGAGCCTGCACCGCATTATACATATCAATCGACTCTGCAATACTTTCACAATTGTCGGGTATGGCATGCTCTGCCGGAAGATCCTCGACAATCATCAGTCTTTTTTTGTCCCGCAAATACGAAAGCCCTTCGTTGACCAAAATGCGGTAAAACCACGTTTTTAAATAGGCAATTTCTTTCAGGGAACCGATTTTGTCGATTGCTTTCAACACCGCTTCCTGCACTACATCAAGCGCTGCGTCGGAATTTTTTGTATAGCTGAACGCCAGCCGGTAAAAGGTCAGCTGATTCGCTTCCAAATATTCTTTTAGGGCATCTGTTTTTTCCTGCAAAGCGATGTGCCCCCAAATTATTTAATAAATCCGTCAATTACCTTCTGCGCGGTGCTGTTGTCATCCGACACACACAGAATGACGTATTTCCCTTTTGCAATTAGAACGGGCGCTTTCAGCTTTGCCATTTCCTTTGGCTGATAGTCCGCAAAGCCTGTTTTCTGATCTTCAATTCTCTTTTGTGCGGCTTCCTTCACGGCAGCGGCGGCGGTGTCGTCCTTAGCCTCAAACGCCGCGACCTCTTCGGCGGTTGCGCCGGTACTCTCATAAACCTTCAGTTTGGTAACATCCTCACTTTTCAGCCCGTACAGCTTCAGTGCGGTCTTATCATCAACAGCCGACATTTGGTCGGAAAATTTAACGGTTGATATCAGCTTATCCGCAACGGCGGACGTATCCATCGTTATATTTGTATTTTTAGCGCAGCCCGAAGCAAACAGAAGTGCCGCCGCTAATATGCATATGATTTGTTTTTTCATTTTTTCTCCCTATACTCATTTTCAGATGCAGGCTTTCAAATACTCGCACCATTTTTTGCAGTATTCATTATTCAGGTGAACGCCGTCGGCCGAAGCGTCTTCGGGAAGGTTGCCCGCAGCGTCTGAAACCGCAGAGTTAGCCTTTAGAAAATGCACGCCCTTTTTCGCGGCCATCGCCTTTAATTGTTGATTATAATAATTGATATTTTTATTGTTGTAAACTTTATCGGATCCGGATTTTTTCGCGGTAACAGGCAGAATCGACTGTACGTAAATTTCCGCATCCGGCTGATCTTTTTTGATTTCGTCAATCGCTTTGCCATAATCCTGAATGAAGGTTGCCGTACTGCTCCAGCCAAGTTCATTCACGCCTAACATGATAAATACTTTATTGTATTTTTTTTGTTTCATCGCCTGCATAATTGTTACCTTGCTGTTATCTAAAGTAATTGCGGGCTTTGTAAAAATTGTGTTGACCATTAACCCTTTTACCGCATAATACGTTGCATTACCCAATCCATCGTAATTGCGCAGCCCTTCGGTACGGCTGTCTCCGATAAATACCGCATTGTCAAACTCACCGACCGGTACATTCTGCTTCGGCTGCGAACTGACGGCCGATTCCTCCGGTTTGGAACTGCTCGGTAAACTGAGCGGCGGTTTTGTAGGAACGCCATCGGCCCGCATGCTTTCCGCCGAAGATAATTCAACCTTGCTCTGCTTCTGCGGTGCGGACTGTGCGATCAAATACCCGATTTCCTTTACGGCCGCGGCTGCACAAAGTCCAATCGAATAAAGAATCCCCGCCAAAACAAAACAAATAATTGTCCTGCGAATTATCAGTCTTGCTTTTCTGTTATTCACTGCAAACCACTCCGTTTTCATTTTATATATATTAGACGCGCAGACGCGTCAAAAAGTTCATTTTTTTCTTTTTATTTTTTAAATTATTTTCTGAAATTGTGAAGCAATTATACTACAAGACCAAATTTACATAATAGTAAAAAATGGAGTGTGACAAAACGCCACACTCCAATAAAAACAACTGGAATTTATTTGCCGGATTCGTAAACCGCAACAGCACAAGCGACTGTAGCGCCAACCATCGGATTGTTACCCATTCCGATAAGGCCCATCATTTCAACATGTGCAGGAACTGAGGAGGAACCGGCAAACTGAGCGTCACCGTGCATACGACCCATAGAATCGGTTAAACCGTAGGAAGCAGGGCCTGCGCCCATATTATCCGGATGCAGTGTACGGCCTGTGCCGCCGCCGCTTGCAACGGAGAAGTACTTTTTGCCGTTTTCGTTCGCCCATTTTTTATAGGTACCGGCAACAAGGTGCTGGAAGCGCACAGGGTTTGTCGAGTTACCGGTGATGGAAACGTCAACGCCCTCATGCTGTAAAATGGCAACGCCCTCGCGAACGTCATTTGCACCGTAGCATTTCACAGCGGCGCGCTCGCCTTCTGAGAAAGCTCTCTCTTCAACAATTTTCAGTTCGTCATTGAAGAAATCGAAATCAGTCTTTACATAGGTAAAGCCGTTGATTCTCGAGATGATATAGGCGGCATCTTTGCCAAGGCCGTTCAGGATAATCCGGAGCGGTTCCTTGCGGGCGCGGTTTGCTGTACGGGCAATACCGATTGCGCCTTCCGCGGCTGCAAAGGATTCGTGGCCCGCTAAGAAAGCAAAGCACTTTGTTTCGTCACGCAAAAGCATTGCGCCGAGGTTGCCGTGGCCGAGGCCGACTTTTCTTTGTTCGGCAACGGAGCCGGGGATACAAAAAGCTTCAAGGCCGATACCGATTTTTTCGGCGGCTTCGGCAGCGGACTTCACGCCCGTTTTGAGTCCAACCGCGCAGCCAAGGGTGTAAGCCCAGGTTGCGTTTTCAAATGCGATCGGCTGTACGCCTTTTACGATTTTGTCAACATCAACGCCTTTTTTAAGGCAAAGGTCGCGAGCGTCTTCGAGACTGGCAAGGCCATACTCGGCAAGACACTTCTCTATTTTGGCCATTCTTCTCTCTTTGCCTTCAAATACTACATCGTTAGCCATATAGTTTAGTCCTCCTTTTATGGTCTTTATTATTCTTCACGCGGGTCAATATATTTCGCCGCGTTGTCGAAACGGCCGTATTGGCCGATATTCTTCTTGTAGGCTTCGTCTGGGCTCATGCCGTGACGGATATCCTCAAGCATTTTGCCGATTTTAACGAACTGATAACCGATGACTTCATTGTTTTCGTCAAGAGCGGTTTTCAAAACATAGCCTTCTGCCATTTCCATGTAACGCACGCCCTTAAGTCCGGTGCTGTACATTGTGCCAACCTGTGAACGCAGGCCCTTGCCCAAGTCCTCAAGTCCGGCACCAATCGGAAGGCCGCCTTCGGAAAAGGCTGTCTGGCTGCGGCCGTAAGCGAGCTGCTTAAAGATTTCTCTCATTGCAACGTTAATCGCATCACAAACCAAGTCGGTGTTCAGGCACTCAAGAAGAGTTTTGCCCGGCAGAATCTCGGCGGCCATAGCCGCGGAGTGGGTCATGCCGGAGCAGCCGATTGTCTCGACAAGAGCCTCCTGCACAATACCATCTTTTACGTTCAGGGTAAGTTTGCAGGCGCCCTGCTGCGGTGCGCACCAGCCAATGCCATGGCTCAAACCGGAAATGTCTTTAATTTCATAAGATTTTACCCATTTTCCTTCTTCCGGAATGGGTGCCGGGCCGTGCTTCGGGCCCTTGGTAACAGTACACATTCTTTCCACTTCTGGGGAATAATTCATATCGGTACTCCTTTCGGTTTCAGTATCCTTTGGTTTAACCAACATACCTGTTTATTATAGAGCATTTCGGTTTTTTTGGCAATAGTATCATGCCCGATAATTAAAAATTTAACAGCCTATGCGTCACTTCTTTTACGGCGTTTCCAAATGACGCCCGCGCTTTTCTTAAAGGGTGAAAGCACCTGATTATTCACGAAATATTCTTTCTTTTTACATTGTGCTATGATATAATATTTTTTGTATGATTGATTATAATTTTTAATAATATTTTGAGGTGACTTAATATGGCTAATATCCTATCTGCCTTTTTCGGCAATTACAGCAAACGCGAAATAAAGCGCATTCAGCCGCTGTGCGATTCCGTACTTGCTTTGGAGGACAAATACAAAGCATTGTCCGACGATGAGCTGAAAGCGCAAACCCCCGCACTGCGGGAACGCCTTTCAAACGGGGAAAGTCTCGACGATATTCTGCCCGACGCTTTTGCGGTCTGCCGTGAGGCTTCCGCCCGTGTTTTGGAAATGCGCCATTTCCCGGTACAGATTCTGGGCGGCATCGTGCTTCATCAGGGTCGTATCAGTGAAATGAAAACCGGCGAAGGAAAAACGCTGGTTGCTACCCTGCCGGCTTACTTAAATGCTCTTTCCGGCAAGGGCGTGCACATTGTCACCGTCAATGACTACCTCGCACGCCGCGACTCCGAGTGGATGGGCAAGGTTTACCGCTTCCTAGGTCTGACCGTTGGGTTAATCGTGCACGATTTGGAAAACGACGTGCGCAAAGAGGCATATAACGCCGATATTACCTATGGTACAAACAATGAGTTCGGATTTGACTACCTGCGCGACAACATGGTCATTTATCAGGAGAACAAAGTGCAGCGCGGCCACAACTACGCCATCGTGGATGAGGTGGACTCAATCCTCATCGATGAAGCGAGAACCCCGTTAATTATTTCCGGTCAGGGCGACAAGTCGACCGACATGTACAACATCGCCGACCATTTTGCCCAAACCTTACACATGGTCAAGGTTGCGGAGCTGAATGATAAAGAAGATAACGATGAGCTCTACAAGGATGCCGACTACATCGTGGATGAAAAAGCAAAAACCGCAACACTGACTCCGTCCGGCGTAAAAAAGGCGGAAGTGTTCTTTAAGGTTGACAACCTGACTGATGCCGACAACATCACCATTCAGCACCATGTGAATCAGGCGATTAAAGCGCGCGGCGTCATGCAGAGTGATATTGATTATGTTGTAAAAGACGGTGAAGTCATCATTGTCGATGAATTTACCGGCCGCTTAATGTACGGCCGCCGTTACAATGAGGGTCTGCATCAGGCAATTGAGGCAAAAGAAGGCGTTAAGGTCGCCCGCGAAAGTAAGACGCTCGCTACCATTACCTTCCAGAATTACTTTAGATTGTATGCTAAATTATCCGGCATGACCGGTACCGCGATGACCGAAGAGGAAGAGTTCCGCGAAATTTACAAGCTCGACGTCATTGAAGTACCGACAAACAAGCCCATGGTTCGTGAGGATTTGCCGGATGTTATCTATAAAACCGAAAAAGCGAAATTCAACGCTGTCATCGATGATATTATCGAACACCACGAAAAAGGCCAGCCTGTTCTGGTCGGTACCATTTCCATTGAAAAGTCTGAGGAGCTGAGTGCCTTACTGCACCGCCGCGGTGTAAAGCATGAGGTCTTAAACGCGAAATATCATGAGAAGGAAGCCGAAATTGTTGCACAGGCCGGTCACAAATCCGCCGTTACAATTGCAACAAACATGGCAGGACGCGGAACTGATATCGTACTGGGCGGCAACAGTGAATATATGGCAAAATCCGAAATGCGCCGCTTGAAGTTTACCGAAGAGCAAATCGGTGAATCCACCGCTTATTCTGAAACAACGGATGAGAAAATTCTAAACGCCCGCAAAACCTTTGCGGAGCTGGATGAAAAATACAAGAAGCTAATTAAGACCGAAGCCGAGGACGTAAAAGCCGCCGGCGGACTTTATATCATCGGTACGGAGCGTCATG
This sequence comes from Caproiciproducens sp., assembly GCA_032090075.1. Lineage (GTDB taxonomy): Bacteria > Bacillota > Clostridia > Oscillospirales > Acutalibacteraceae > Caproiciproducens. The sequence goes on along the minus strand of DAMDEB010000056.1, from coordinate 3,108 downwards.
AGTCCCGCCGTATCGACAATCAGCTGCGCGGCCGTTCCGGCCGTCAGGGCGACCCCGGTATGAGCCGTTTCTACATTTCGCTGGAAGACGATTTAATGCGTCTGTTCGGCGGCGAGCGCATCACCAACCTGATGGAGCGCCTTAACGTGGACGAGAACACCCCGATTGAAAATAAAATGCTCACCAACACCATTGAGGGCGCTCAGCGCAAGATTGAGGGCCGCAACTTTGGTATTCGTAAAAATGTTCTGCAGTTTGACGACGTTATGAGCCGTCAGCGTGAAATCATCTATGGTCAGCGCGACCAGGTACTGAGCGGCGAAAATATCAAAGATCAGGTAATGAAGATGATTGAGCAGGCAGTGGAGGCACAGGTAAAACAATTTATGCCTGAATCCGACCTGCACGACGACTGGAACTTCATGGGACTGCGCGACCATTACATGGGCTGGCTTTTATCCCCACAGGATTTGGTTTATACCAAGGATGAAATTGAACTGCTGGAACCGGATTATGTAAAGGATCAGCTGATTGAAAAAGCAACGGCTCTGTATGAAAAACGTGAAGCAAGCTTTGGGGAAGAAATTACCCGTGAGCTTGAACGCGTGGTTCTTCTGAAAAATGTTGACTCGGAGTGGATGGATCATATCGACGCGATGGAAGAACTGCAAAAGGGAATCCGCCTGCGCGCATACGGCCAGCACGACCCGGTTGTCGAGTACCGCCTCGAAGGCTTCGATATGTTCGACGCGATGATCGCAACGATTCGCGAGAACACCGCCCGCATGATGCTCACCGTTCAGCTTCGTTCCTCCGAGGAACCCCAGCGTGAACAAGTCGCCACGCCGACCACAACCAGTGCCGACGGAACCGAAGTAAACCGCACCATCCGCAAGGGCAAAAAACCCGGACGCAACGACCCGTGCCCGTGCGGCAGCGGATTAAAATACAAAAAATGCCACGGCAAGGACGACTAAGCTTTATAATTATTAAAAAAATCCATCAGCTAAATATAGCTGATGGATTTTTTGTTTTACTCTTATATTGCTTTCTCCTGCGCGGTTGCAATCGATTTTACCAAATCAAAAATATAGTTGCTGCCGCGGCTGATTAGAATTCCCGTCAGCACACTGCCAAGGTATGGAATAAAACTATTCAGTCCCACTAAGGCAAAAATATCAACACCATAGGCGACGGCTACAAACACGCCGATTAAAATCGAAATCAGCAGTTGCCATTGAAACCTTCCTTTGACAAAGAACTCTTTAATATAAGTAATAATGCCCTCAACAATGACCGCTAAAAAAATCAAGCTAAAGTACTGCATTGACTCAGCCTCCTAATACTATTTTCCACTTAAAATAAGCGCAAAATCCAACGCGCTTCGCGCTATAAAAACGTGATTTCACGTTTTTATAGGATTTTAGTATAAAATAAGGTTCATGGCGGCGGCAACCAATGCGCCAACCATGCCTGCAAGCGCGTAATTTACAAGTGAATTCCAGCGTTCGCCCGCGCTGCTTTCCAGTTTTACAATCCGTTTGTCGTGATTCGTGAGCTTTTCATCATGATTTTTTAGGATTTCCCCCATTTTGATATTCAGCTCTTCAAGCACTTCGCTGCGCTTTTCGCAAGCTTCCTGCTTTATTTCAAGCTTTTCAATGTCTTTTTGTCCGCGCCGGCATCGCTCGTCAATTGTTTTCTGCCGCTGCAAACAAATTTGTTCATTCAGCATTTCCACGGCTGCTCCTTTTGAAGCCCATTCAATCCGGCCTTTTTGATGATGCGGGGGTAATCTTTATAGGCGATATCCATGTCAACATTTGTTTTGATTCCATTCACTTTCCCCGTGCTGCTACACTGCCACATGCCCATTGAGTCATATTCAGGCTCGGCAGCGTAACGCGCCAGCCACAAATCAAAGCGCTTCAGGCGCTCCATGTCGAGCCTGTTTTTCATCCAGTCTGGATTGGTATAAAAGCATACATAATACCCCGCTTTTTCCACTTTGTCACAAAAAGCGATGACAATATCCGTCAGCGCTTTGCGGCTTAAATTCATCTGCGTCTTATCCTCCATGTCAAACGCGACAGGATACGCAAACTGACAGCTCTTGATAATTTTCAAAAAGAAGTCGGCCTCAAGCTCCGCCTCCCGTGTGCTGCGTGCGTAACTGTAATGATAAGCGCCGCAGGGCAGCCCCGCTTTTACCGCATTTTGGTAGTTCCGGTAAAACATTTTGTCCGTCTGCACCTCCGGATTCTCCCATCCGTAGCCGGCGCGCAGCATCACAAACTCAACTCCGTCCGCCTTTAATTTTGAAAAATCGATCTCCCCCTGATGATGGGAAACATCAATTCCTTTCACAGCTTTCACAAATTCCCCTCCGTTATATATTTATTTTATGCGTGAAATTTTCCTCTCAATACACATTGCTTTTACTTTTAAACTTGCCTTTCAGAGGGAAATTAAATAAAAAATAGACCTGCCGAAATCAGCAGGTCTAAAATACACTCACCCACGCTTGGTAAATCTTATTCGCCAAACATAGTTTTTATCTTGTCAAAGAAGGTTTTGCGCTTCTGATAGTTTTTATCCTCGGCAACACTGTCGAATTCCTGCAAAATGGATTTTTGCTTTTGCGACAGATTTTTCGGTACCTCAACAGTCACGCGCACGAACTGATCTCCGCGGCCGCGGCCGCTAATATGAGGAATACCTTTGCCTTTCAGCTTGAACACATCGCCCGGCTGCGTACCCTCGCGCACTGAGTAGCTGACGCGGCCGTCAATGGTTGGTACAACCACCTCCGCGCCGAGTGAGGCCTGCGTAAACGTAATCGGTATTTCACACCAAACGTCGTTGCCGCGGCGCTCAAAGATGGGGTGCGGGCGCACATTCACATAAACGCGCAAATCACCGCTCGGCCCGCCGTTCACACCGGCGTTGCCCTGCCCGCTGACGCTTAAAACCTGCTCATTGTCAATGCCGGCAGGAACATTGATTTCAATTGTCTTCTGCTTGCGCACCCGGCCAGTTCCTCCGCAGGTTTTGCAGGGGCTTTCTATCACCTTACCGGTACCGCCGCAGCGGTCGCAGCTGCGGCTG
>DAMDEB010000055.1:12497-16163 GCA_032090075.1 Caproiciproducens sp. | reverse complement strand
TACTCCACTAAAAATGTACCGACCGAATATGATGGTCAGATTGAAAAGCTGCAGAGTGAGATGCTGGCCTTAATCGAGGATAACGCCAGGAAGGGATCCATCACGGAGGATTTTGACGAACAGTACCAGAGGATCGCTGAGCAGGTCAGGGACTTAAAGCAGAAAAAGCTGGATCTGGTCCGGGAACGCAGACAGGCAGAAAGCTTCCAGCAAAGGGTCACCGACATGGATGCCTGCCTGAAGAAAACCACCTGCGAGGTACGGGAGTTTGATAACGACTTAATCCGAAGGCTTCTGCAGAATATCAAGGTCATCAACGAGGAACTGATTGAAATCCAATTCAAATCCGGAATCGTGATGAAGCAGCGGGTTTCATATTATGAGTAAGAAATAGGCAGGAACGGTTACAGCCCGGCTGTTCCTGCCAGAGATAAAAGCTGTTAAGACTAAAATCCTCAAAGCACTGAGGATTTTAGTGTTGACAGGTTTATGAAAGCTTTTTAAATATTCTGCAAATTATTGTCTAAAAACATAAATGCGTGTTGAAAATCACTAGGAAAAGATATACAATTATGGTAACAACGTTGTTGATATTGTTATTCTCTTTTGGGGGTTAAAAAATGCCAAATGTTAATGTGCTTCTAGATATAGCAAGAAACGAAATAACTAATCTTAATAACGGTGAGATTTTTTTATTAAGAGATTTATTCAAGGGCTATGAATGGAATCGAATATCCAGAAGTGATCGTTTATTGTTGGGTACATTATTTCTCAATTATATTAATGCTGCTGATAATGAGGTTGCCCCTATTGAAAAGACTTCTTCTGGCCAGCAAAGATATATTAAAAAACTACATCTATTATGATAATTGTAGTAATTGAAATTTCATTATTGGTAACAATGAAAAAATTAAAAAAATAGGGGGAAGTAGAATGTTTGAATATGGATCAGAAATATTGAAAATAGATTTTCATTTACATACCCAGAAGGATAAAGAGTTTTCATATAATGGAACTGACTTTATCTGTGATTATGTTACTGCCTTATCAGAAAAAAATATTCAAATTGGTGTCATCACCAATCATAATAAATTTGATATTGGCGAATATAAAGCAATGAAAAAAGCTGCGTCAAAAAAGGATATCTTCATACTCCCCGGTGTTGAATTATCTGTCAAAGAAGGAAGCAATGGTGTTCATACGCTAATTGTATTCAATCCTGATGAGTGGCTCGCAAATGGTGAAGATAATATCTCAACATTCTTAAGTTCTGTTTTCATCGGTATTAGTAATAGTGAAAACGAGAATACTCGTTGCAATGAAGATTTAGCAGGTACGCTGCAAGCCTTGGATAGATTTGGTGGAGACTACTTTATTATTTTTGCACACATAGAACAAAGTAGCGGTTTTTTGAAAGAATGCAGTGGAGGTCTAATTACTTCACTTGCAAAAACAACCGAATTCAAAAATAGAGTACTAGGACTTCAAAAGCTCAGAACTTTTGACAATATTGGTAAACTTAAAGATTGGATGGGTTTTAGTTTAGCTTTTGTAGAAGGCTCTGATCCAAAAGCTATTGAAGAAATAGGAAAAGGTCAAAAAGCCACATATATTAAAGTCGGTGATTTTTCATTTGCGGCAGTAAAATATGCACTTGTTGATTTCTATAACAGAGTTTTTGAAGCATCTGCTCCTTGTCATCATGGATATGTTGAATCAATTACCTGCACAGGCGGAAAACTTGATGGAACAAAAATTTGCTTTTCAAAACAGCTTAATACACTTATTGGAATACGCGGCAGTGGGAAATCATCTGTATTAGAAATTCTCAGGTATGGCCTGAATTTACCATCTTCAACGGATGCGGAATATAAGGACTCGCTTGTAAAAAATGTTCTTGGTTCTGGTGGACAAATATCGCTTTCTATATTTGATAAATATGGGAAACAATATGAAGTACGCAGAATCTTAGGCGAAAATCCATCTATATTAGATAATACAGGATCAGACTTATCAATTCCAATTTCATCAGTTATCAATAATCCTCTATATTTCGGGCAAAAAGACTTGTCGTTAACAAAAGCAGGTTATGAATTGGACTTGCTTAACAAATTAGTAGGAAATAAGATTGGAGAGCCTACTGAATTATTGCAACAGCATATTAATTCACTAAATGAAGCCATACGCTCTCTTTTAAATGTAACTACTATCCCAGAAAAAATTAGTGATTTAGAAAGTAAAAATAAGGATCTTGAACATAAATTGAAAATTTTTTCTGAAAAAGGCGTCGATGAAAAGCTAAAGAAGCAAACATCCTGCAATACTGACGATCTGAAACTTGTTGCAACTGTCACAAAAGTCAGTGGCATTTTGCTTACTTTACAAGCTGCATTTACAAAAGAAGATCTTCCTGAAATATCCCTGTCAAGTTATCTGTCTGAATTTAATGCTCCTATTTTTTCTTCAGCGAGCAAAATAACCGACGACATAGTATCTCTCTTGACTTCAATATCTGAAATGATTGAACAAGTCGTATTGAAGAAAGATGAACTTCAGTCAGTGAAAAAAGAACTTTCTGATAAAATAGATTCTTTGAAAGAAGAGTTTGCAGAAATCAAACGTGAAATTAATGATGATTCTATTGATTTAGATAGCTTTGTGAAGTACTCAAAAGATCGGGATTCTAATCTAACAGAAATAGGTCGATTAAAGAAACTATTGTCTGCAAAAGCTAATATAATTTTAGAAATAAAAAAAGCAATTCGTCTAAGAAATGAAGTTTTGCAATCCATTTTCAAGGCGTATTCAGATGAAATAGCTTCAATTAATGCGAGCCAATCTGAATTGAGTATTAATATTGAGTTTAAGGGTGATAAGTCTCAATTTAAAAACGATATTAAAACTGCGTTTAAGGGAACCGGCATTTCTGATACGAAATATCAAGTAATATGTGACTCTTTTTCAGATTTTGTCGCAGTAATTGAAGATTATTTTGTAAATTCCGGTATTGAATTACATAAAATTCTCACAGATAATGAATTTTGCAAACTCAGCGAAAAAATAATTGAGAGCTTTAGTGAATTGATTTCTATGACCTGTCCAAATCTTGTTAAAATCAGCTATCATGGCAAGTTATTAAGTAAACATTCTATTGGGCAAAGGGCATCTGCACTTGTACTTTTTATATTAACGCAACAGGATAATGACATTATAATAATTGACCAGCCAGAGGATGATTTAGATAATCAAGTCATTTATAAAGAGTTGATTCAGACAATCAAAGCAAAAAAGCCAAATATTCAATTTATCTTTGCAACACATAATGCAAATATTCCTGTTCTTGGAGATGCCGAAAATATCATTACAACTGAATATAGTGAAGGCCGAATTAATGTTTCAGAAGGAACAATTGATTCACCATCAACGCATAACCAAATTGTTGATATAATGGAAGGTGGACTTGAAGCATTTCAGAAGCGAAATAGAATATATAGTTCATGGAAATAAAGTGTATATACTACCTATACTTGTCTGGTACTGGGTTTTATGATCAAAACTTTACTTCTGAAAACAATATAAAACAATATAAATAATAGGGACTAAATTGACATTTTAAACTTTGTGTTTTATAATTGTCATTACAATATTTAAAATGTAAAGGTGAAA
>DAMDEB010000055.1:3838-12487 GCA_032090075.1 Caproiciproducens sp. | reverse complement strand
AAATAAAGGTTTTGTGTGTTCGTTCCAATATTAGCGTGTCCGAACTCGCGCGGAGGGTAGGTACTACTCCGCAAAATTTTAATGCGAAATTAAAACGAGAGAGTTTTACAATAGCAGAATTAGAAATGGTAGCAGATGCCGTAAAAAGTAAATTTGAACGTAATTTTATACTTGAAAACGGCGATAGAATTTAGGGAGGACGAATTTGATGAATGTTATGAAATATAAAGACTCGTTCTCTAATAGGGATGTTATATCTTTGTTTTCAGGTGCAATGGGGCTTGATATAGGATTGACAAAAGCAGGGCTTACGGTCAAGGTTGGACAAGATTTTGATAATGCTTGCGTTACAACGATGAAAGCAAATGGTCATAATGTTTTAGGCGGGGATATTAGAAATATTACACCGCAACAGTTGTTGGATATAGCCGGGTTAAATCCAGGAGAACCGTTCTTATTATGTGGGGGGCCGCCTTGCCAGCCTTTTTCCACTGCTGGAAAGCGTTTAGGAATAAATGACCCTCGTGGCAGTTTATTTATGGACTTTATACGAATGATTGATGCCATCCGTCCACGTTTTTTTATTATGGAAAATGTAAAGGGAATAATGTCAGCGCCATTACAACATACGCCAATTTCCCAGCGAAATGGTCAAGTTACCTCAGAAGAGCGCCGAGGAACGGTTTTAGATGTAATTTTATCTGAATTCAACAAGCTGGGATATAAGACTGTTTATGGCGTTTTGGATGCGGTTAATTATGGCGTTCCCCAATTTAGAGAACGATTTGTCTTGATTGGAAGCAGGGAGCAGGAGGATGTTTATCTACCATTTCCTACACACTTCCAAATGCACCAAGACCCAAATTATCGTTGGGTTACGCTGAAAAATGCTATTGCTGACCTTGAGCTTGATACCGGAGAATGTGCTTCCTTTAGCCAGGACAGAATGGAATTCCTTAAAATAGTGCCAGAAGGTGGAAACTGGAAGAGCCTTCCGACAGATATGATTGAGAAAGCAATGGGCGGCGCTTTTCTTTCAGGAGGCGGAAAAGTTGGTTTCTATAGGAGATTGACTTATGATCAGCCATCGCCTACTCTTGTTACATCACCTGTGCAAAAGGCATCAATGCTATGCCACCCTACTCAAAATCGACCTTTAAGCGTTAGGGAATATGCAAGAATTCAACAATTTCCAGACGATTGGGATATTACTGGAACAATTGCAGCTAAGTATCGACAAATTGGTAATGCAGTCCCGGTGGGTTTAGCTACCGCATTAGGGAAAGCGATTATTTCGGTCGCAGACAATAATGCTATTATAAAAACTAAAAGGGTACGGGGTACCGATATCCATAATAAAATTAGAAATGCGATTGAGATGGGGGTAAACAATGTCTATTAATGATAATTATAATGAAGAAGCTATTGTTCAAGCAATAGCGAATGCACTGGATGAATTTTATTCTGCTTTAATAGCAAAGGTAGATAAGCTTAATATTAAAAATATAATAAAGCGCAAAAACCCCTATCTGTTCAGAGCTAAGGCTATGAATGGAGCAGCTCAGATTGTAGATGCGATTCTTGCTGCTTTTGTTTCTTCATCGGAGGAAACTATTTTTGGTAATGTCTTCTTTGAACCTATTGCTACCGCGGCAGCCCAAGGACAGAAAGCCTTGGCAGAAGGCGTTGACATCATGGTTGAGCGGGATAACACTATATATGCTGTTGCAGTAAAATCTGGAACAAGTGTGTTTAATGCAAGCAGCAAAAAGAAGCAGGAACAAAATTTCATGGCAGCTCAAAAATTAGCTCAGCAAGCACATAAAAGGTTTGTTCCGATCATCGGATATAGTTACGGAAAAAAGAAGGTATCTGAAAGAGGATTACCAAAATTCTATTCAGAACTTGCTGGTCAGGAGTTTTGGACGGAACTTACAGGTGATAATCAGTTCTACATAAAACTTATTCGCTTCATGGATACTTTGCCGGAAAAATATGTGGAGGAATTCGAAAAGTCCTATCAGAAAGCTGCCAATCGTCTAGTAAAAGAGTTTGCCAATGAATTTTGTTTGGAGGATGGCAGTATTGATTGGGAAAAGCTTGTGGAGTTTAATTCGGGAAAGTAAAATGAGGTGTTATTATGAGAGACGTAGATAAATTTTTGCAATTTGCAGAATCGCTTAAACTCGTGCGGAAAGCAGATATTGAAAAAGATAATGAGAATATTATTGATTTAGTCTATACAGACTTATTGCCTAATAATGGGATATTATCTAAGGCTAATTTACCACGGACGTCAATATTAATGGGGAGAAAAGGAACAGGAAAATCAACTATTATTCAAAAATCAATGCATGACTTAGCTCGTAATAATGCTGTTATAGGTATATATATTGACGTGAAAACGTTGTATGATAGTGCAACACCAAAGCTTTTGGTAGATGAAGCAGATTCTTTATCTAATATTAGTAGTGAAATTACAAAGTATCTAATATATAAAAATTTTTTGCATGAAGTAATTACCAAAACTAAAGATGCTTTTAAATTAAGTTTAAAAAACAAAACTACTCTACAAAAATTCACCTCATTTATGAATGGAAACACTGAGGAAGTTGAAGGGGCTCTTGAAAATGTTCAATTTTCTTTAGATGATGTGTTTAAGAATATTGATTTGTCGTTATATAGATCAATAAAAAATTCTATTGAGACAAGTGCTAATGCTAAAGATTTACTTCAGGTCGGACTGTCAGCAAAACCATCTCTTGCTGTAGAGATGTCTAATGAAAATGCAGAAATTTTTAAAAGTGAATTTGATTCTACTATGTTAAGATACTTGGATATTAAAAAATGCTTGATTGACAATTTTATAAAAATCAAAGAAATTGTTGGTGTTAAATATTTATATGTTTATCTTGATGATTATTCTGAAATAGATGAAAAAGCACAAGAGCTATTTATGGATTGGTTCATAGCACCATTGAATAACTTATCCGATGATTTCATAAAGTTTAAAATCGCTACTTATCCAAATCGTTTTTATACAGGTAAATTGGACAACCAAAAATATGATGAAATTAATTTGGATTTTTATAGTGCTCTATATTCATATAAAAATATAACTAAAATGGAAGATATAGCTATCGATTATACAAAGAGATTGATAGAAAACCGTTTTAAAGTATTTTTGCCTCAAAATCAAACCAGTGATTTTTTTGATATAAAAGACGATGAATTGTATGAACTTTTATTTGATATTTCTGTAAATACTCCCAGAAAGATCGGATATGTCTTATCGTTTTGTTATGAAACGCATTTGACGTATGATAAGAAGATAACAAAAGCCGCAATATCCGCTGCAGCTTTAAGATATTTTGAGGAAATAATACAGAAATACTTTGAATCAAATCGTTATGTCCTTAGAACATTTGAAGATATGGTATCAATTGAAAATCAGAAGGAACTCATGAACAAAATTGTACTAAAACAAATTGAAAACAAATTCAGCATTACAAAGTCAAATGCAAAGAAATTTTTAATTCCGAATCCTCCTACCAGCCATTTTCTTGTTAGTAATGATTTGTCTAATCTGCTTGACACCTTGGAATTGAATGGCTATATAAGTACTTATAATAAAATAAATGATAAATATAATATACCATCAACTTTGTATGCTTTGGACTACGGCTTATGTCAAAAGCATAACTTGAATTTCGGTCGACCCAAGGATACAAATTTGAGAAAATATTATAGTGATCCTAAATTTATATTTAATTTTTTGATAAAAGATCATTTTAATAATAGCCAAATAATTCTCTGTGATAAAGGACATGAATTTTCATTTGAAATGCTTAAGGATTTGGAGAAATATTCTATGCTTTGCCCAGAATGTGTAAAAGAGCGTATTTTCACATCGTTCTGTAGAGTAGAAGTATCTAATAAAGAGATACTTCAAAAAATTAAGGATTATGAACAGAATGCAATTAGATTAAACGATGATATAGAATATGGTATCTTAGATTTTTTACATAGAAATCAATCTCATTCATACAGTGCTTCGGAAATAGCAGAGGAATTGGATTGTAATTGGCAATTAATTAACAAGAGGGCCGGAAAATTACTAGAGAAAGCATTAATACGATTGGATTTATCCCAACATGATAAACGTCGATATTATATTATTTGTGAAGGTGCGAATAAAATCCTGAGTGAAAATAATAATTAAATATAATGGAGATTCGAAGATGTGTTTGAATATACCTTTTGATGTAGTGAATGATTTATGGAATCTGTAAGGGTGCTATTTAATCAAGCAGAGTAAAATCTGCTTTGGATTTGACGGCTTAAATTAATTAAAGATTAAATAAGGGGGACTACTATGTATATATCAAATATTTCAATAGAAAATTTCAGAGGGTTTCATGAGACAACAAATATTGAACTTAATGAGAAACTGAATATTTTTATTGGTCATAATAACTCCGGAAAAACTTCAATTATCAAAGCACTTCAAATTTTGTTTGACACATCATATTCCAAACGATTAAGCATAAATGATTTTAACAGAAAAATATCTATTGACGAATTAAAAACAAATCCTCCTCACATTATAATATCTTCTGTTCTTAAAGAAAGTGAAGATGAAAAGGAGTATTCGGATGATATTGTTTTAGTTTCTACTATGCTTACTAAAATCGAACGACCATATGAAGCAAAAATTACATATGAGTTTTTTCTTCCTGAAAAAGAAATCGAAGATTATAAATCAACTATGACATCTATTGCAAGCATAAAAATTGAAGATTATTGGAATGAGATAGAACACTCGTTCTTGAACAAATATGTATGGAAACTTTATGGTGGTGATGAGAAGCTAAGGACAGTAGCTGACAATGATATATTAAATAAATTTGACTTTGAGTTTTTACAACCAATTAGGGATGTTGAAAGAGATTTAAGTTCAGGGAGCAATTCCCTTTTAAAAGATGTTATCGATTTTTTTATAGATTATGATATTAAAAATGATAAAACTAAAGATAAAGATACTGTTAAATCGGAGTTGCAAAAGGTCAAACGTGAGTTTTCTGATTCGGCACAATTATTAATGGATGGATTACAAAAGAGACTAATATCCGGAGAAAAGCAGATTGTAACATATGCCGATAATACTGGTGCAACCTTCGATGAAACAACGCCACATTTTGATGGAAATCTTAATGAAACATCACTTTATTCGGCCTTAAAACTTACTTTAGAAAACAAGGCAGGCATTAAGCTACCTCCTTCTAATAACGGATTGGGTTACAACAATTTAATTTATATTGCTTTGTTATTAGCACGAATGCAAAAAGATGCGATGGGTGAGTATTATGGAAGTAATGCAAAGCTGTTTTCAGTATTGGCAATTGAGGAACCAGAGGCACATTTACATCCAACAATGCAATATAGATTTTTGAAATTTTTGAATGAAAATATGAAGTCAAATGTTCGGCAAATATTTATTAGCACACATTCTCCGAATATAACAGCAGCTTCAAAATTAGATAATTTGATTGTTCTAAGTAAAGAAAATGAAAAGATCGAGGTTGCATATCCAGGGCGTGTATTTGACGCGAATGATAAAAAGGATAAAGCATCAAAGGCATATGTTGAAAGATATTTAGATGTAACAAAATCAGATATGCTATTTGCGAAAAGAATCATCCTTGTTGAAGGTATCAGTGAACAATTACTGCTACCAATTTTCACCAACTATTTAAAAAGTGATTTAATCGATAGCCATGCAGCTGTGATAAATATTGGCGGTAGGTATTTTGCACATTTTTTAAAGCTTTTTGATAGAGTTAAAAGTCAATATGCAATTAGTAAAAGAGTGGCTGTAATAACGGACTTAGATCCTGTTAGAAAAGAAGCTGGAGTTAAAGGTGCGAAGTTTATTTCTTGCTATCCATTTGAACTAAACAGGGATAGTAGTTATGAGTATATGGCAGCATCCAATACAATAACAGACCTTTATTCAGATAAAGGAAAGGACATATGCGTTTTTACTCAACCTAAGAATACAGGATGTACTTTTGAGTATGAGATGCTATTACATAATTCAACATGCAAAGAGTTAATAGTTCCGAGTATTGTGAATAGTGACGTAATGGAAATGCTAATGGCAAATTACTCAAAAGGGTTTGACGAACTTATATCATATGTTGGAGATAGTAAAGAATGTATACGAATAATTGATGGACTAAAAGAAAGCAAAAACAAGGATCAGTTAATTGCAGCTCTATATCTCAATTTTGTCAGCAAAGCAGAATCAGCTCAAGATATCGCAGGAATTCTGAATGAAAAAATAACTGATTATCAGAAAGGCACATTTGTATTCAATATCCCACCATATATTGAGGAGGCTATCAAATGGATTCAAATGAAATAATTTTATTGAAAGATAGCCATGAACAAATTGATATCGAACATCACTTTAAAGTCAATGCAGGACCGGGTGCAGGTAAAACAACTTGGCTTATTAATCATATAAAAAATGTTGTGCAGCACTCAACTCGTCTTGGAAAAATAAAGAAAATCGCTTGCATTACGTATACGAATATTGCAACAGATAAAATATTGGCTAATCTTGGAGAAGCCTGTGAAAATGTCGAGGTAAGCACCATTCATGCTTTTTTATATAAGAATGTTGTAAAGCCATACATCTCTTTCTTGAACATACCTGAATTAGATATTACTAAGATCAAGGGGCATGACGAATATGTCCCAAATAAATCAATATTATATAAGGTGAAAGTGGAAACAAATCAGCAAAGTTACCTTGTAGATAGCGATCTACTGGAAGCCTTATTGGATTTACAATGGAAATTTGATAAAAAAGGTACATTGCAAATTGCGCCACGTAAAATCTATAAATTTAAAATAAAAAAAGAGACATATCTTATTTACAAAAAGATCTGTTGGAGCAAGGGAATATTAGCTCATGATGATGTTTTATATTTCAGTTGGCTGCTTCTTGAAAAGTTTCCATCAGTATTAGAAATTATAAGAGCGAGATTTCCTTATTTATTTATAGATGAATTCCAAGATACAAATCCAATTCAGGCAGAAATACTAAAAAAGATAAGTGAAAAAGAGAGTATTATTGGAGTCATTGGTGACAAAGCGCAATCAATATATAAATTTCAAGGTGCAGATGTTTCTCAATTTGTTAATTTCAAACTAAATGGAATGAGAGAGTATAAAATCGAGGGAAATCATCGGAGTACAGAAGAAATAATTAATATTTTAAATATAGTAAGAAATGATGCTGGGCTAAATCAGTATAGTCCGGAGAATAAACATGGATGTAAGCCGAGAATACTTATTGGGGATGTTATATCAACATATATTTTGGCAAAACAATATTGTGAGTCAAAAACTTTATGGACATTATGTTATAGAAATATAACATCCAATTGTTTGAAGAAGGGATTTAACGAACAGTCAGAAAGTATTATGCTTGAAGATATTATTGTAAACGATAGTAATGCTCTTCGAGCCAAGCAGATTTATTATATTTTGTCTGCAATTGAGTATGCTCGTGAAAATAAAGTTAAAGATGCCATTAAATTAATGAAAAGAGCAATACACGATGATAATGCAGATAAGGAAGCATTAGTACAATTACAATATTTCTTGAATCATTATAATCAGTTTAAAAATAAAACAATAACCGAATTTTATTGTGACTATATTGATGAAAAGGTATTTAATAAAAGCAAAATTTCAAAAGGAAAGCCTAAAGAGTATTATGATTCAAAAAAATATATGGAACTGGCTTTGACGGTTAGAATAAATGATGATGACAGTGCTCATCGAACTATTCATAAGGCAAAGGGTGATGAAAATGCCTGTGTAATGGTTATAATTCCTGAAACAGACGATATAGAAAAAAGTTTGGGTTTCATTTTGAATCCGGATATTTCTTCTGAGCTTAATAGAGTATATTATGTCGCCCTTAGTAGAACAATGGAAAAGCTCTTTATTTCTATACCTAGTATGGATGATAAAATTGAGGCAAAATTGACGCTGATTGGATTCGAAATAGTAAAATGTGCAGGGGAGGAAAGTGCAGGATGGCACAAGTTACAAGAAATGCACTAAAAGGATATAGCTACCAAGATTATGTTTACATTTTGTTTATGGCTTTAATGGATACAGATGAAGAAATTCTCTTAATTGATGCAGAAGTAGGCAAGGATAAGAAAAAGCACGATTTTGATGATATAAGGTTATTCACAAGCGAAAAGGAATATTTAGTACAAGCTAAAGACTACAAAGAGTTTGATAAGGATAAATTTAAAGTTGATTCTGCATCGATAACTGTAAACGGTGTAACGAGCAAGCTCAATAAAGATACAGGAAATATTTTTGTTTTGCATAATTGTCCATTAGAAACGGATTGCTGTGTATGGGGATTAAATGCAATTGCAAAAGACAATTTATTTATTATTCCGTTACCTGCCGGATACATTGAGGAGCGTATAAGGAATAGATATGGACGAAACGTTGAAAGAGAAAATCAAATTATTCACTTTGCAAAAGACCGATTGGCAAATGAAAACTTTTTATGTAAAAAAGAAGAACTACCTGAAATGAAATTGTTCAGGC
>DAMDEB010000055.1:2571-3828 GCA_032090075.1 Caproiciproducens sp. | reverse complement strand
AGATGGAAAGCGAGACTATATTAATAAGAGATGCCTTCTGCCGAGTAGAGAATGGTATTTTTTATATTGTAGGTAAGCCCGGTGTAGGGAAAAGTCATTATGTTCATGAATTGGCAGCAACTCTAGAGAATAGCGTGATATACCATTTTTGGATAGGATCTCTAGACGAATATATAAATGAAAGATTGCAGTATGAAAACTTTATTAAAGAGTTAGGTTATCGAATTTATAATGATTGCAGGAAATTCACGGAAGAAGAGCTGATTGAAAAAATCCGTGAACAAAATAAGATTTTGATTATAGATGGTTTAGATCACGTTGAAAATTATAATGAGAGGCAATTAGAAAACTATTTTAATTTTTTTAGCAAGTTGAATGAGATAAAAACGATTGTACTAACCCGACCATTGCGTCATGCTATAGGCAAAAATACATATCAGTTAGAAAATTGGCGTTTCGAGGAAACCCTATGCTATCTGGAAAAATGTCATCATATTTATGACAGGCAAATTCAGCAGGAGATTTTTCGGATTACAGACGGATATCCAATACTAACATATTTTAGTGCGCAACATTACCTGTTGTATGGGGAACTGGAATCTACTGAAAAAGTAGTAGATATAAATGAATATTATAGGCGACTAATAGAAAAAGCAGGTATTCACAAGGCTATGCTGATTTTTAACTCCACAAATAGTTTTCTAACCAAAGAGGATGTCAATATTATAGCTGCTAATGAGATGCTTTCTGGAATGATCTTTGACAGTATTAGGACATATCCATATTTATTTCAACAGAGATATAATCGGATAATGCTCATTCATGATAGTTTCAATACATTTTTGCGAGAAGAAACATCAGGGCAAGAAGGAATTATGAACCCCTATCTTGAAAACCTTGAAAAATCATTGGTTAGTGGTGATATTAGGTTTATGTCTCGATTGATGTCGCTGTCTATTTCCGAAAATATAAAAGATGAGTTGTTGAAAAAATACTCAAACTTTGATGCTTTTTTTGAATTAGTAGAAACAACATGGGACATAGAATCTATCGTAGAATTTTACAATCAGTTATTACAATATTTATCGTTGAAAACAGCAGATATTTTAGATGTATATCAATACTATTCGTTTATTTTGATTCAAGAATGTTGTGGAAGAGTTTATGTTGGTTACGATATGGGAATGCTCTATCAGCAAGTAGCTTATGCATATAACAGCAAAAAGCACTATTTGAAAGAAGTTTTTAGTAATCGCA
>DAMDEB010000055.1:0-2561 GCA_032090075.1 Caproiciproducens sp. | reverse complement strand
AAATTTGTGAATTGACATTCAAATTTGATGGGGATGAGATTGCATTAAATGATAAATCTCCTATTGAACCAAATGAGTCGGTTTTTAAACATGAAACAGAAAAACGATTTTTAGAAGCTATGGAAAAGGATATTAATTATTTCGAAAAGTATTTAGAAAGATTGGATTATGAGGAATTTATATCTACACGACTTCAGGTTCAGGGAGAAGAAAATATAAAATATAATGACTGCGCTCAATTCATAGTTAATCAGTATCTGAATGAGCAGGAGTTAAGTAGTATTACAGGAGAACTACAAGACTATATTGATGGAAAGGCAATAAATGAATCAATAAGTAAAGCTGGAGAGTTGTTAAAAACATGTGGTGTTAGATTTGCAACGCCAAGCAATTTATTGGCATATTGTAAATATATTCTTTTTTCTATCGGAAAGTTGGAAAAAGATAACCCATATAGGAAAGAATCAATAAAGGCATTACTGTTTAGCAAGCAAGGACAATGCAGTGATAAGACAGCTGATGTAGTAAATTATATCCGCTTGGCTTTGTATGAAAGTCGAGATATTTCTATTGCAGAAGCAAATTATTGTTATCTTATGCTTCAAGAGGAAAAAGATTATAGTGCGTTTTGGATACCAGAAGCAACTATGATGTATGAAAAAAAGTTTCATATATCACTAACAGAATCACTTAATATTTTAACGGATATTATGAATTTATCTAGTAGGGGTTTGAATGGTCTAATTGATAATTATATCAATAGGTTAAGTAAGGATGAATTTAAGTATCTCATTGAGACAGGTTTTTTAGAAAGTAAATATCCGTTTAACGTATATAACTGGAAACCTGAATTAGTTGATTGTGTGCCAGAAGAATACATTTATGAACAGTTAGTCCGGCTTATAGTAAGCAACCATTACTCTAAAATCGTAGAAGAAAAAGATTGGATATATTTGCTTGAATCAAAGTATGGAAAAATGGCAAGAGATTTGGTGGAATCCTATGGTTTTAGAATTTACAATCTCGGTATAAATATGGATAAATCTTACAGAGAAAAGCGATACAGTGAGAGAGGATATGTGAATCTGGAAGATAAACCTCAAATCGTTGAGGATGGAATTTCATGTCTGGAGCTTGCAAGTTATAAGAGTGGCGATAATGATTCTTTTCCAGAGTTATCTCTATTTGAAATTTATTCTAATAAAGAATTGGTGCAAAATTTTCTTCAAATAATTCATGTTTCTTTAACGACAAAAAGTAAAATTATTAATGCGTATGGAAACATGTATAGTTATGTTGCACATATACCGATGTTTGCCGAAAGTATCGGATACGATATGGATTATAAAGCAATGTTTGAAATATTTAATCAATTTTTGTTTACAACTGGTGTAGTGATACATAAATAGCTGCGCTTTGTATCCTTGAGAGAAAAGTAAATATTTAATTTGGCAGTAAATTTGATTCAGAAAGATTATCTTCAAATCTAAATTATATGCTTAATTTTAGCAGCCTAATTTGAGGGTTAATTTTGTTAAAGCCAACCTGAAAAAGTTTGGAACGATCTGCTTGATGTAGGTTTGTAAGGCTTCCGCCAAGGCCTTAATAGGTTCAACGCGCATCTTTTTTATCTCCTCAAGGCACGTTGAGGTAATAATAATGATGACGTATTGTGGTCGAGAGGGAAAATAAGATGGTTTGACCACAACGTGTTGTGGTTTTTGAGCAAAAAAAGAGCAAAAAAGGGGCTGAAAAAGTGCATTTTTCGGCCCTTTTTTTTAGCCTGTTTTATAGATGACATTCGGTATTTTGAAGATGACACCCTAAAAACACAAATTTCACAGAGGAAAATCCAAAGGCATTGGAAGCTAAAATTCTGATGCCTTTGTTTTCATATTACCACAAAACAATTTTATAAAACTGCCATCAGGCAGAAGCATATGAGGTTATGTTTTTCTTTTTTGAAAAGCATAGCCTCTTTTTTTATTGCCTGATGTGGCGGAAAAGAATGGAGGAAAACAAAATGACAAATGAAACAATGCGTATCTTTTTTCCTCTGAAGATCATCACCTACCCCCAAAATGAATATGCCAAATACTCCCTTGCCGGATTGTATTACCGGGGACAGGGCGTGGAACAGAGCTTTGAAACCGCCTTCAATTTGTACCGCAGGTCTGCCAGACAGCGTGTGCCGTATGCCGATTATGAGTTGGCGAAAATGTACCGGGACGGTGTCGGTACCGCCAAGAATGCGGGAGATGCGGAGCTGCACTTCGAGGAAGCCTTTTACGGTTTTCAAAGTCTGGAGGAACAGAGTCACGATGATAAACTCCAGTACCGCCTAGGCAATGTCCATGCGCAGTACATGCTCGGTAAAATCTATCTGGATGCGGAAAGCGGCCATGAGAATATAGAGCAAGCCATTCTGTGGCTGACGAAAGCCGCAGAAAACGGCAATGACCTGGCGCAATACGCCCTTGGCAAGCTCTATCGGGACGGAAGCCATGTGGAGAAGGATCTACAGAAAGCTGCTTCATTGTTCACTCTCTCGGCGGAGCAGG
>DAMDEB010000054.1:7888-16271 GCA_032090075.1 Caproiciproducens sp. | reverse complement strand
ATTTTCCCCATAAGCTTTTTTTGTCTCCCTCCGTGGGTGAGGCGTTGAGCCGCACCCGCCGGGGGGAGTAAAACCGGCGATTCTTTTAACCGGCGGCTTGCACAGTTTGCGCGGCGGAAGCCTGAGGCGGGAGTTCCACAGCCGGCGCCTTGCCAATGTTACCAATATCTCCCGTGATATCACATTTTGAAACGTTAACGGTAATCCCGTTGCCGTCGATATTTTGAAAAATTTTATTGATCGCTTCGGTTGCATCAAGCTCTATCCGCGCAATTTGGCCGGTCGTTTCGTCAATATAGCAATAGCCGTAAACCGCGGGTGAACTGTCAAGCAAGGTCTGTACCACGGTTTGGGAGCCCTTGCCCATACCGGTTGCAGTTACAATGTTTTCGATGGTACTGCGCAGTACTTCGCTTTGAAAGGTAAGTTCGAGCTTGTGAACTTTTTGCGAACCGAGCGTTGTTTCGCGTACATATTTTTGGCTGGACACGCTGTCGAGGAGCCGCAGAATATCGACCTGCTCCAGCGGTGTGGTGCCGATGTTTCCCGCGGATGTTTTCTGCCATTCACCGCCGGAGCTGGAGTAAAACCAAACGCCGGAGCTGTCCGTTACGGTGTAGGAAACACTGTTGCCCGCCGTTCCTCCGAGCAGTGAGGTTTGTGTGGACTTTAAGGCAAATGGTTTTGCCCAATAAACAATCTCGTTTCCCGTCTTAAAGGTGTTTTGTTTGCCGTTTGCGGCGAATTGCAGGGTACTGCTGATGACGGCGGTGCAATTTTGAATCGCGTTCGCATTGGTTTTCGCCTCGCGCATCAGCACATCGGCGTCTGCCTTTTTACCGCAGGCGGTGACGGAGCACATCATTACGCCCGCCAAAATCAAGCATGCAATTTTCTTTATATTCATTTTTTACCTCTTTAAGCTAATTCTGTATTATATCATATCATAACAAATATTTATTGGAATAACAACCCAATTTCTCCTCATAACTTGACATAATACCCCTACTAAGGGTAGAATAACAAGTATGTCAATTTATGATTATCACAGGAGCTTTGCATGAATAAAATGAAGCAGGCCGCAATGGAAATGGCGTCCCTTTCGATTTACAAAGGCATCTTAAATCGCACCGTTCCAAAGGCCTTTTATCAGCTTTTATGGTCCGCCGACAAGTCGGAACAGGAATTTTTAAATGCGTGGGGCAACTTTTTTGCCGTTCTTTGCGAGCGGGGCTGCAGCGAAAATTTGGCGGAGTGCATTACCTCCACCGCGCTGTACGATGAAAATTCATTTTCACTTGCCGCGGCTGCGGGAAAAACCGAATTTCCTCAAACTCTGACTGCCGCGCTTGAGCGTGACCTGCAGATTATTCTTAATATATCCTCCGTTACCCCGCAAGAGCTGCTGGCCGGCTGCAAATTTGAGAAGGAAATACAGGCCTTGCAGCTTCCTCTGTGGAAAACCGGTGAACCGGTCAGCGTACTGAAGGGTGACTTGAAAGACTGTATTGGTAAGATGACGGAATATTACCGGAACAATGGCTGCGGTATGTATGCCCGCTACCGTGCCTTTATCTGGCGCAACAAACGGATTGAGCCAGTCGCGTATCCGGACAAGACCACGCTCGCCGACCTCAAGGGTTACGAGCTGCAGCGGGGGCTGGCAATTGAAAACACCCTGTCGTTCCTGCAAGGTTTTCCGGCCAACAACTGCCTGCTTTACGGCGACCGCGGAACCGGAAAATCTTCAACCGTAAAAGCACTTCTTAATGAGTATTATCCACAGGGACTGCGGGTGATCGAAATGCCAAAGGAATTTTTAATGGACTTTCCTCTTTTGGTCGACCAAATCGCCGCGATTCCCATGAAATTCATTATTTTTATCGACGACCTATCGTTTTCAAAGCAAAACGATACCTACGCTGCATTAAAGGCGGTACTTGAAGGCGGG
This sequence comes from Caproiciproducens sp., assembly GCA_032090075.1. Lineage (GTDB taxonomy): Bacteria > Bacillota > Clostridia > Oscillospirales > Acutalibacteraceae > Caproiciproducens. The sequence continues at coordinate 14,320 of DAMDEB010000054.1, read as the reverse complement.
CTGGCTGCCCGTCCGGATAACACCTTGATTTACGCCACCTCGAACCGCCGGCATCTGGTACGGGAAACTTTTTCCGACCGCGAAGGGGACGAAGTGCACCGGGGCGATACGATTCAGGAAAGCCTTTCGCTGGCGGATCGCTTTGGTCTGTCCATCAATTTCAGTCTGCCGGATAAAGCAAGATTTTTGGAGATTGTTCGCCAGCTGTCGAAGCAAAGGTCACTTGATGATTATATCGAGGAACTGGAAGCCGGTGCGGAGCGCTGGGCAACCGAGCGCGGCGGGCGTTCCCCGCGCTGTGCAAGACAGTACATAAACGATGCGGAAGCGCGCATTCGGCGCGGACAGAAGCTTTGAAAAAACGATGCTGCGGAAAGGAGCATAACATGCAGAAAAAAATTACGGCGATATTCCTGTGCGTATTGATTGTAACGGGGGCCCTTGCGGCCTGCGGACCTAAAAATGATATATCCTCCGGAGCGGGCGTAAAAGACTTTCCGGTTACCATCGGGAATGTGACGATTAACCAGGAGCCAAAGGGCGCGGTGGTACTTTCACCCAATGTGGCTGATGTGATTTTAGCAATGCAGTACGAAATTCAGCTGAAGGCGAAAAGCGCGGAATGTACACAGAGCGACCTTGCCGTTCTGCCCAACGTGACCGCGGACGATGTGAAGCAGATTAAAGATCTTGGCGCCGATTTGGTGTTTACCGATACGGAATTGACCAAGGAACAGACCGACGCTCTGCAAAAAGAGGGAATTACAGTGCTGACCGTCGCCAAAGCGACCGGAAGAGAAGACCTGGACAGGCTTTATTCTCAGGTGGGTGCGGCGCTGAAAGGTGCGAAAACCGGTTACGAACACGGTACAAAGGCATCACAAAGTATTTTTCTTACGATTGACGATATCAGCCGGATTATTCCAAAAAGCAACACGCCGACTTCTGTCGCGTACCTTTTCGATACTGATGGCGGTGTCGTCACCGGCGACACCCTTGAAGGCAAGCTGATTGAATCCGCGGGCCTTATCAACGCTGCCGCCGACGGAGTCAAAAATCAAATGGCGATCAGTGAACTGCTGATTGCCAATCCGAAATACATATTCTGCCCTACGGGCGTCAAGGCAAAGCTTGTGCAGTCGCCGGAGTACAAAAAACTGACTGCGGTACAGCAGGGAAAAGTGTACGAGATGGACCCGAACCTGATGCTTTTACAGGGCAGGGGCGTCATCACAGCGGTCAGCTTTATGGCCGGCACCGTGTATCCGGAGCTTTTGGCGGGTACGGACGCGACCTCATCGGGTTCGTCTTCCACGTCCTCGGGCAGTACGACAAGCACGGTGAGCAGCACCTCAAGTACTGCGGGCGCAATAACCGGCACACTTAAAAAGGGTGATCAGGGAGCCGAGGTCTTGAAGATGCAAAATCGCCTGAAAGAACTCGGATATATGTTTATGACGCCAAACGGCACGTTCGGTGACGGTACTGAGCAGAGCGTAAAGGACTTCCAGCTTCTCAACGGATATGAGACAACCGGCGTCGCCGACGCAAAGACGCTGCAAAAGATGTTCTCCAGTGACGCGAAAAAGCGTACAAACTAATTAACCTGAATGACAAAGGCACCGTTCATTTCATATGAAGTGAGCGGTGCCTTTATTCATGAAAAAAATTCCTTGACAATTGTATCATTCACGTTATACTGTATATGTGATATACATAACAGTGTAACAGTGAACGGAGCGTGATGTTTTGAAACTAATGCTTTCCAATGTATCGGGCATACCGATATACAGTCAAATTAAACAGCAAATCATAAGTGCCATCTTGTCAGGGGAGCTTTCCGACAATGAATTGCTTCCATCGCTGCGGCAGTTGGCAAAAGAACTTAAAATCAGCGTCCTGACCACCACGCGGGCTTATACAGAGCTGGAGCAGAAGGGCTTTATTGTAACAGAGCAAGGTAAGGGCTGCTTTGTGATTGCGAGCGGCTCGCAAAAAGTGCGGGAGCAGCTTGTACAAAAAACTAAAAATGCCTTAACGGATGCGGTTCGTTTGGCACAGCGCGCAGGATTAAGCAAAGATGAACTAATCATTATGTTAGACAAATTGATGGAGGAATGAAGGAATGAATACGTTTCTTGAAGTAAACAATCTGTGTAGAACTTTTTCACGGTTCCATTTGGATGACATTTCTTTTTCTTTGCCGCAAGGCTATATTATGGGCTTCATCGGGCCAAACGGCTCCGGTAAAACAACCACGATAAAACTGATACTCAATATGCTCCGCCGTGACAGCGGTGAAATTCATGTTATGGGACGTGACGCAGTCAGCGACGAAAAAGAAATTAAGCAGGATCTGGGCGTTGTGTTTGATACGCATTTCTTTTGTGAGGAATGGAACGCCCGTGAAGTGGAAAAGGCAGTCGGCGGATTTTATCGAAACTGGAATTCCATCCAATACAACCGTCTGCTTTCCCGGTTCCACCTGCCAAAAGATAAAAAAGTAAAAGCCCTCTCCCGCGGAATGCAGATGAAACTGATGCTTGCCTGTGCCCTGTCGCATGACGCAAAGCTGCTCATTTTAGATGAACCCACCAGCGGGCTTGACCCGATTGCCCGTGACGAGCTGCTTACCATTCTTGCCGATTATATTTCAGACGGCAAGCACAGCGTTTTATTTTCCACACACATTACAAGCGATTTGGAAAAGATTGCCGACTACATCACCTTTATCCAGAACGGGAAAATGATTTACAGCGGCAGCAAGGATGAACTAATCGACGATTTCAGAAGGGTTATCGGCGGCCCAAAAGAAATCACTTCCTTACAAAAAGAAAAAATAATTGACCTGCGTGAAAGCTCGACGGGATTTGAAGGCCTGATCAAAACAAGCGACGCACAGGATTTTCAGAATTTGCAGCTGGAGCCGGTCACCATTGATGCGATTATGGTCGCGGTCAATAAAGGAGGAGCGGAGGATGAGTAGCGTTATCAGCTTTGCAAAGATGGATTGGCTTACTTTCAAGCCAAACCGAAAATATTTTACGTTGTTTTTACTCCAGTTTCTTTTTATATTTGCGGCTAACGTTCAAGCCATCAGTTTATGTGCACTCGCCAATATGATGCTGTCGGGAATGCTGCCCGGCTACCTTTTTGCAGGGGAAGATAAAAGCAAAATGGACCGGCTGTATTCCGCCCTGCCCATCCATAAAAAAGAAGTGGTAATCGGGCGGTACTTTGGCGGGGCAGTCATCGGGTTGGGCAGCATTCTCATAACGGCATTGCTTTTGGCGGTTGATTCAATGGCTACTTCAGACTTTTCTTTACAGGAAGTTGTCAATGGATTCAGCCTTTCAACAGGGATTTTCTTTATAATGATGGCTCTTCAATTTCCATTTCTTTTTCAACTCGGATTTATAAAAGCACAGAATTTCACAATGCTATTACCCGCGATGGTTCTTCTTTGGGTCAACCTAATCTGGAGGAACGGCTACTTTCAGGCAATGAGCCATTTAAACAACACGATAGGGGCTGTTTTTGTAGTCTCAGGGCTCATCTGCCTTGCCGTTTCCATAAAGGTGTCCGCCGTGATTTATCAGGCAAAAGAGGAATGACGCCGATTCGATACGTATAGAAAAGAAGGAGAAAATGGAAATGGGAAACGCTCGACATTTCATTAAATTAGATTTGCTTGCATTCAAACCGTACCGAATATACTTACTTTTCAGCTTTTTCCCTATGATTTCTATCTTTATAATCAAAAGCATGGCCGCCTTAACTGGTGCGTCATTGGCTTTGGTGATATCTTTCATGATTATTACCCATCTTTTTGCAAGCGAAGAAAAAAACGGCATGGTGCGACTGTATGGCTCGCTGCCGATGAATAAAAAAGATGTTGTCATTGGGCGGTACATTAATTGTACAATCATGGGATTAGGGTGCATTCTTGTCAGCGCGCTGCTTATGGGATTGTGCGCTGCTGCTTTTGTTGAAATTAAACTCGCCGAAGTGGTTTTTTACTTTAGCCTAATCGCCGGAATTTTTCTTTTTTGTCTGGCAGTGCAGCTTCCGATTTTGATAAAGCGGGGTTATATCAAAGGCCAGATTCCGGCTTTAATTTCCTCTGTACTCGCCATGTACGGTTTACTTTTATTTGGCCGGGAACTGTTCAAAACTCTTGTTCACTTCCAATTTTACCTTGTTGCTGTGCTCGCGTTGGCGGGACTGGTGTAGCGCGTCACGCAAAATGTAACTGACCGGCAAGCAAAATGTTGTTAGAAATCGTTAAGAGCCGTGATTTCTTGAAATCGCCAGTTATTATGCCGTTAATTTATGCATGATTTGATGTTATAAATGTTAAAATATACATCCGGCACCGTCTCGCGGCGGTGCCTTTTTCATGCATACTAAACCGTGTTTAAAGAGCCAGTAAACCCTCTTTAGGGATTGCTTTGCACACAGGCGGCAAGCGTGGCAACCTGATTTTCCAGTACCCAAAGGTCATACAGAAGGTGATAGTTAATCATGGTTTCGTCCCCGGTCTGGTTTTCGTCTGCTTCGAAGATTTTCAGGCTGTCTATTTTGCTTACTGATATGGGAGCGGAAGAACTCATAATCAGAAATTCAATCTGTTCTGAAGATGTGTCGGTAACAATTCCTCCGGCTTCCTGCCCCGCTGTGCGTCCATCGTTTATCTTGATGGCGGTCTGTAAGCGCTTGCTGGGAACGAAAATACAAGGACGCCCGTTGACCATTATGCAGCGATTATACGCCACTCCATTGATTTCTACCGTATGATTGAAAGTAACGTCGTTGTTCGTCGCGTTTGAAGCGTCACGGAATGCCTTCTCGTTCCTCAGGGACATAAAACACACAAAGTCGGTATCATCTCCGCTATCATCCTTTACGACGGCATACAGGCCCATCAGGGCCGCAAGTGCGTTATCTTTTGTCAGGCCGGGAACCTTCAAAATGTGGCTGTTCTTATAAATCTCGCTGGCGGCAAGCTTGGAATAGATGCGGTTGAAGCGAAATGTATCCTGTTCGGGAACCAGCTTCATTTTTGCGAATGTGCGTGTCACATTTTCGACAGTGGCAATGAATCGGCTATCTGATGGATCAATGCGCCCAAGTTCAAACCTGACCGCTCTGTCCATTTCCATTGTATAAGGAATCCATTTTAATTCCACAGAACCGCTCGGGTACTTGTTTACCGCTTTTGAATCATAGTTTCCAAGACCGCTAACCCTAATCTGTGCGATTTTAACATCCTTGCCGCCTCTGTAGTCAATCTGGTCATTGTCGGGAACTGTCCACTGTGTATAAGACCTTGATTCCAGTTCTTCATCAATAAACGATTGGCAAGCTTCGGTATATTCTATTGAATTTTCCATTTTAATCCTCCGAATTTTATGTTTTGAATGTGTTTTAAAGAGCATTTAAAGCAGGAATAAAACCACCTATCCGTATACTACTTCATCAATCCCTGACAGGCCGGATTCGATTTGACTTTCCGTTTCATCGTGAATCTTGGCCTTGATTTCCTCCCAATCCTCGCCCTTTTTGACATCGTTTTTAATATGGACTCCGCCACCGGAATAGTTGAGATAGTAAACGTTGGTGCTGCTGCTTGCGCTGGAGCGGAGCGTGTCGGCATCTTTTTGGGACAGCCGCAGATCATTAGCCTGATCGTATGTCAGCGTTTGATAGCTGTCAAAGCGGCTTAGGGCCGCAGTTGCGGCAATATCGTTCAGATATTCCAAACTCTGGTTGGAAATGTCCACAGCGTCACCGATTTTTCCTACTTTATCGATGGTGCCGCCCGTAGGATTCTTGTAGGTGCTGCCAAAGTTTTGAGCTTTGCTCGCTCCGGTAGTTCCCGCAGCTGCCTTATTGAGGTTTGCCAGCTGATCAGACAGGCCGGTAACGCTGTTCATCAAGCCGCCAACCTTGGTATCAATTCCCTGACCAACCTTGTAACCAGTGCTGTAAGCAGCGCCGTATTCAAAGCGTGTATTGATGGAAGGGGCCTGTCTGTTGAGTGTGATAGCTTTATCATTCTTTCCCCAAGCCGTAACGTTGTCCTGAAGAGAGGAAAGGCCCGCTGTCCAGTTTGTGCCAAAGATAGCATCAATGATTTTGGTAACCACTTTCCCAAGCGACAGGAACCACGAAATGATATTGCCGATCAGGTTTGCGACCGCATCTCCGAAGTTGTTAAAGCCGCCGTTGGTGACGTTCAAAATCCATTCGATGATTCCCAGATACGGTTCAACAAATATTGTCCAAACCATCTGGATGATGGCGTTCAGCACTCCGATAGCGGTATTTAAGATGAACGCACCGGCGGCAAAAACAGAGCCTATAATTACACCGGTGGCCGAAATGCTGGAGTCTGTCACTTGATTGATTGCTCCGACCACGGCATAAATC
>DAMDEB010000054.1:7211-7878 GCA_032090075.1 Caproiciproducens sp. | reverse complement strand
GCCGCAATAATCCAAGTTACCGGGGCTTGCCAGCATTGCCGAATTAAGGCCCCACTGTGCCGCTGTCGCTGCTGCATTGGCATCTGCTTCCTTCAGCGTAGTTCCTGCGTGAATAGCTGTCGCTACAGCGCCCGCAAGTTCAATCCCCTGTTTAATCGCTGATACAGCGTTATAAGCCAGCGTAGCCGCTGCCGCAATTCCGATTGCCGTCGCGATTCCAAGGAAAATAGGCCCGATCCACGACCAGTTATTTGCAAAAAAATTGTAAGTATCGACCGCCACACTAAAAAGCCAAGTCAGGGTATTCGCCGCCGCCGTAATCCCTATAGCAATATTCTGCATGGTGGCGGCTCCGGCAGGTGTGTTCATGTATGCCGTCATTTCTTCGAGCTTCTGAATGATAACGTCGACTGCCTGCCCCGGTTGAGATAGATAGTCCATCATCTGGCTTACGTTGTTACCAAGAACGGCTGACGCCTGCCCAAATGTTGTAGGCATCTTGGCAAACTGCTGATCCAGCGTCTGAGACTGCGCCATAATGGAGCTGACCACCACATCCGTGGTCAGCTTCCCATCCTCGGCCATGCTCCGCAGCTGCCCCTTAGTGATTCCCATGGATTTGGTCATCATCTCCGCGAGGATCGGCGCGTTTTCCATGATGCTGTTG
>DAMDEB010000054.1:0-7201 GCA_032090075.1 Caproiciproducens sp. | reverse complement strand
CGTCCCCTCGCAACACTCCGGAAGCAAGGCCCTGATTTAGCTGAGTAATCGCGCCCGTGGCTTCCGCCGCCGATGCTCCGCTGACTACGAACCCTTTGTTGATGGTCGAAGCAAACTGTATCGCCTTTTCATTGTTGCCCTTGAAATAATCCTGTCGGCCCATCTGAGCTACCAGCGCGGCGGTGGATTCATAGGAAGTCCTTGTCGCATTTGCAGCAGCCATTACTTTGGCTTCCAGTCCGGCCTGTGTCTGAAGGCCGTCGTTGATCAGGGAAAGCCGGGCGTCCACGCCGATGCGCTGGTCTGCCTGACCGCCCAACTGATTGATCCCCTGCATGGCGGTCTGCATCAGCTGAATTCCGTTGTTGACAACAAGAACCGCTCGCCCCAACCCGCTGAAACCGGAAGTAATTCCGGAAACCGTCTGGCTGTGGTTTCCCGCATTTTGCAGATTATTGTTCATCCGGTCAAGCTGTTCGTTGGTTCGTACCGCTTCCGAACGGACTCCCGCGAATTCTTGTTCCACATGGTTCATGTGCGAAGACAGCTGAAGCTCTTCCATTTCACGTGCCAGACTGTCAACCGCAACGGTCAGACGATCTACCGCAATATCGGCGGTTCCGGCATTTGAGCGGATTCCAGTGAACGAACTGCTGATATTCGGAATATTAGCCGCGCGGTTCAGTTCGTCCATGGTGTTGATCATGCGGGTCATAGCGTTAATGCCGCTGTCAATCGTTTTTGTAAACCTGTCCTGCAATTCCAGCGCGGATGATACTGTAGCCATAAAATTCACTCTCCTTTCACGAAAGGGACGATAAGCAAAATCTTACCGCCCCTTCGTATTTTGCCTTCTGTTACTTTACCGTGACGCCGCGCGGCCTTCTGACCTGCTGCTGGCTTTGCGGGGCTGTTGTCTGCGTCTGCTGCTGTTCACTGTTTTTCTGATCCAGCAGCTTTTGAAGCAAATCATCCGTGCTCTGCTTTTCATTTGCCAACTTGGAGTAAAGTGCGTCGGATACGGCCTTCATGAATTCCTCGCTGTTTTTGGAAGTCTGCGCAAGTTCGGTAAGGTTGATGCTGTCTAAAATACTGTCCATTTTTGTCCCTCTTTCAAATAATTAAGAATTGTATGTACAGGGAAAATCAGTTATCATTTCCCGCTGTGCCGTATTTTGCGATAACGTCCCTGATCTGCTCCGAAAGGGAGCGTGTATTATCCAGCGTGTTGGAATAAAAACCAAACAGGGGAAGCAGCAGCTTCACGACCGTTGAATCATACGAAACGCCAAGCAGGGAGGCAAGCAGATAGGATAGCTCACGTGTCCCGTTCTCATAGGAGCTTGCGTCCCGGACGCTGCCATAGTGCCGGATTCTGTTCTGAATCTCCTGATCCAGCTTTTCCAGCCGTTCAATATGCTCGGAGATTTGCCGCCGCCTTCCTTCATCAGCAGCCTTGCTGGATAGGACAGCGGCCCGGACAGCGTCAAATTCAGGAAGGAGCATTCCGAAAACATCAATGCCGGAATAGTTGCCAAGGTGCTGGGAGATTTCGCTCTCCTGAGCGGTAAGGGCTTCGATTTCCGCTTCGGTTTTCTTCTGCCGCTCGCTATCCCCGGAAATCTGTGCGGTAAGCATTTCCTGCCTTGCCACTTTTAACCGCTGTTCACAGGCCGTCTTTTCGGCTTTTAGGGAAGAAGCATTTTTCCGGATATTGTCCGCATAAGTCTTTTGCTTGTCGGCAATGCCATCCATAACCGCCTGAAGCTTTTCATATTCGGGCCGGGATGTGTCAATATCAAGTTCCATATCAGTCACCAGTTAAATCCTTTCTTCGTCCGGGCGTGTTTCCAGCAGCGCACGGATTGGCCGGAGCGGTTCCTCTTCGATCTTATTGAAAATGCGGAGATATTCGGAATGCTGTTCATTGTACTGTCTTTGCAAGGCCGTAATTTGCTCCTGAAGGTCAGCCATGCTTTGCTGAAGGTTTTTCTGCGCGGTCAGGCGTTCCGGTTCCACCGCTGCATACGCCTGTCGGATTGCCGGAAGATCGGGCCGGATGAAGTCGAACAGGTCAACAAGGCTATACTGCTTTTCCTGCTCTTCCAGCTTGGAAACCTGTTCCTTCAGTTCTTCCACTTCGGTTTCAAGCGTGGCCTTTGATATGCTGTCCCCGCTCACATCAGCCGTCAGGACGGCCTTCAGCTTATCGGTTATCTGTGTCCGGAGCGCGGTAATTTGTGTGTCGCAAGCCTGTGTATTGGCCTGAACCTTTTGTTCATAGGTGCGGTATTTCTGCATGGACGTATTTACCAGCGCGACAAGCTGGTCGTACTTTGGATACTCAAACGACATTTTTTCTTCCTCTTTTCTGTTTTGGTTTTTGGTTAATAATTGTTCTTACGGTCTTATCGCTCAAACGATACTGCCGGGTAAGATCAATCAATTTTGCCCCATTTGAATAAGCAGACCGGATTTCGCTGTCCCGCTTTTTCCGGATAAGCGTCGCTTCCTGCATTATCCGAATTGCGTTGCCCCCATAGACTTTCACCAGTTTTCTGTAATTCTCAATTCCAATCAGTTCAGCTAAATCAAATTGATCCTCTGAAAGATCGGCCATTGTCACGGATTGCAATAAATCCATTTTGCACCTCCCAATTAAAATACAAACTTCATGTACATAGTTCACGCACATATTTCATAGGAAAAATGTATCATAAAATTTTGGACAATAAAAATGAAGAGCTTCCTAAATATTTTTCCAAAAGCACGAAAGCCGGGCGGCTGTTTTGCCGTCCGGCTGCGCGGTTTTGCTACAGTGTCATGAGCGTTCGCAAAAGCTGAACGCCTGCCCTGAAACCGTCCTCAAAACCATCGTCGTATGTATAGTTGATAACATCATCCACCATATTTTCAAATGCGTTGCGCTTGTCTCTGTCCTCACAAAGCTTTTCAAAACGGTCAACCACGCAGCTTCGGGCATCTTCCGCGCTTTGACTGACAAGCCGCGAATTCTGTTCCAGCCTCAGGGAATCCATCATGGAAAGCAGGTCTTTTTCATGTATGGTGGTCTTCTCGTTTGTCATAACTGTCACGCTCCTAACGTACGGTATTTTAAAGTCACTTTAAAAGCCTTTAAATTTGATTTACCGGGCCGCTGTGGTATAAACGGGTGTCTCTGCCTTTGAAAGCCTTACAGCGCCACAGCGGGCCGGTTCTTCGGATATTGCAATTTCAGGAAATCGGTGCTATACTTAAGCGCATTAGATACTTGCTTTTTCTTTTGCGCTCGGCGGTTGCTATTTGCGGTAGCAGCCGCCATTTTTATAACCGTTCTGGTATCTGCCGATTACCTGAAGCAGCTGATCAATCTCCCGGCCCTGCTGATTCATCAGAGCCGCAGACGCTTTGAATTCGCTTATCTTCTCCATCAGCCGGACAAGGGTTTCATATTTCGGGTCGCTTTTGTCGGCCTGCATCAGAACCGGCTGAAAATCAGCTTCAACCTCTTCCACGTTTTTCAAGGCCACAGCGGTTGCTTTCCGCAGATTCGTAATCTGCCCGCTGGTAATGTACAACATCTTATCCATGGAAGCACCCCCTTAAGCTGTAAGGACACGGAGCAGAGATTGGATTTCTTTCATCTGCCGCTCCACCAGCGCCGACGTTGCCTTGAATTCGGCTATCTTCGCATCCAGCTGAAGAACGGCCTGTTCTCTGCCGTTTGGTGCTGGGACAGCGGGAACGACGGGGGAACCTTCGCCGGTAAGGAGCCATTGCTCGTTTACGCCGAATTTGGTGGCTATGAGCTTCAGGACGGGAACGGAAGGATTGTCATTGCGATTCTCCACATTGGCAATATGCGTTCTGGAAATCCCCAGCATTTCGGCGAACTTCTGCTGAGTAAGGCCGTGTTGCTTGCGGACTTGATTCACGCGCTCATTGATGGTAGTCATTTGGAAGCATCTCCTTTATGCAATAGTCGAATGATTTTCGGCATGATTTTTAGGTCTGTCGAGCCTAAATACACATCATGGTTTTTATAGACCATATTGGCAGTGCCCATACAAAAGGCATAGGCTAAAGTAATAGATGTAAATTCCGGAAATAAATCTGATGGAGTTATGACTATTACGCCGTTTTTCTTTATTTCTCGCTAACTGATATGCTTAGAATATTAGAAGTCTCAGATTTCCTTTCAATCCAGAAATTCACTTGGTCGTTTAACGGAGAGGCTTTTTTCCTTCTGCTGTTCATCCCATTATCTCCCCGAAAAGCTGTTTCTGCGTATCCCGCAGATGCTTTACCGTCAGCTTTTGGCCTTGAGCGGCGGCGAATTCCAGCGCCACATCATAAAGCTTTTTCGCTGTCCTTAAGCTTTCGGCACAGGCCAGCTTGAGCAGATAGCCGATACACTCCTGATTCAGGTGAGGGAACATGGCTTCCATTTCCGGTACGGTATATTCGTTGAACACCTTTTTGCGGACGATGATTCTTGTCCGAAGCTGGGCAAACTCGTAACTTCTGCGTCCGGAAAGCATCTGGCGATAAATCTTGTCGTTGCCGGAAAAAACAATGCCCACGCCTGCCAGATCGTTGAGGTTGCGGACGGCCTGAAGCGCGTCCAGTGATAAATGGTCGGCTTCGTCTATGATGATTAGCCGGTTGGTTCCGGAAAGCTGTTCCACAAGGGTGTTCATCAAAGCCGCCCTTCTACCGGGAATCTGTTTTCCTACCTTCTGGCAGATAAGGCCCAAAATTGCGGTGGCCGACGTGGTGCAGGCGTTGGCTGTAACAAATATCACGCCTGTGTTGTTTTCGGCATAATACCGCAGCGCTGTCGTTTTCCCCGCTCCCGCATCACCGCTCACTAAAGCAAGATCATTGTGACGGTGCGCGTAGAAACAGGCGAATAAAACCTCTTTGGTGTTGTACAGTTCGGGATTGAAGCATGTGTTTGAAACAGTGTTTAAACGTTCTTTACCGACCGTCAAATACTGTTCTATGGTTTTTGCCACTTCCTCATTATCCCCGGTATAGCTGCCATTCAGGAACTGAGAAATAACCGATGTAGACAAGCCGGTTTCCTTTGAAATTTGCCGCTGTGATTTTCGGCTCTGCTCCATGAAGCCGGAAAGGGATTGCCTGATTTCCTCAAACATTTTTTAGCCTCCTTACGCCTGATTTTGATAAAGTTTCAGCAAAGTCGCGCTTGCGCTTTCCTCTTCTTTTATGCGCCGTGCGCTGGCTGGCTGGTCTGTGGATTTCAAAATTCGCGCGTTACGCGCGGCCTGTGGGGTAATGTGTTCGACTTCCGAGGTATCCTCTGATTCGGAAAAGGCTTTTTCCATCAGCTGATTCTTTGCCATGATTTCGTAAATATCCAGTTCCCGTGTCGGAGCGAATTTTTTGACAACGGCTCTGGCTGCTTTCTTTTCCTTTGCTGCCCGGATATAGTCCTCTTCGGAAGCGTGCCGGAACGGCGTGCGTATTTTCGCTTCTGCCATACAAATAGCGCGGTTCTGCATATCGAAAATTGCCATCTTATCAATGTTGGCGGGGTCATAGGTGACAATGACATGCTCACCAAAATGAGCGGTAAGAGTTTCGTGAAAATAGGTGTTGTTCTTGATGGAAACTCCGTTCTTATGGACAACTCTTTCCTCTGAATTGCCACAGAGCAGCCGTAAGGCATCAAAATCCTTGACAACCTTTTTCACCTTGAGATTTTCAAAGTACACCTGATCGGGACATTTCCCGTCCATATCCATGCCACTACAAGGCGTATTATTGTATTCCTCTATGTAAGCTGCCAAATATTTCATGAACTCTTCCATTTTGGGAGCCTGTGCCACAATCTTTGGGTCGCTTATCTGCATACATTCCGGCCTGACCTTGGCGTTACAGCCGGTATAGGTAGGAAACAATCTCGCGAACCGGTCTGTAAAAGTGCCCCAAAAACGTTCTATGGTCTTGGCCTGTCCGTGATATTTCGTTGCGTAGATAGTGCCTATTCCTAATTGGTTTACCAGCGATAACTGATAATCGCGGCTGAAATTCTTGGAGCGGTAATCTTTTCCGTTATCGAAATACACTTCGTTTGGAACTCCGTACTGCTCTACTCCCAAACGGAAACACTGTTTGACAGCGGTCGAATTCGGATACGCATTCCTTGCCAGAAATGAAATACATTTGTTGGCTCGAGCATCAAAGAACCCCGTGAGCCAAAGCCGAACCGCATGCTTTCCATCTTCGCTTTTAACAAAGATGTCTGTCTTATGATGGTCACTGAACCAAATATCATTAGAAGCAATATCGGTCTTATCCCGTTCCATGGAAGGAAGCTGGGCCGCAAATGCATTGGGGCCTTCCCAATAATACAAAATCGCGTATTTTGGAATTTTCCTCGCCTGCCGCTCAAAAGCCGACACAGACGGAATATCTGGATATTCCCGCTTGGTCAAGTCATAGCAGCGCTTGATTTTACGCTTCTGCTGGGTCATATAGAGGGCGTAGAAGTATTCCCACGCATCATTGTCTATGGAAGTTTGTCCGCGATTGTGACCGCCGCGCTGGTCAACGAGGTCGGCAACCTCTCCACTTTTGTATTTCCGCTGCCAGCGGAAAAGCTGGCTCTTAGTGATTGCATCTTCCGGTGGATTTTCGGTGTTGAACTTGGCAACGAATTCTTCTGGGGAAAGTCCGGATTGATGATACTGAACTACAATCCATGCTTTCGCGTTCGCTTCTTCGCGCTGCTTGCCGGTGTACTGTAAAATTGGCTTTGGTTCATGCTCTACCTTGTTATACCGGTCTTGAGCTTCAGGGGAAAGGCTTTCCAAAAGGATTCTTAATTGTTTGCCACCCCGGCCTACACCATCGACGTGGCAACATTGATATTTATCCTGTTGTATAGCCTTCTTGACGGCGCTCTGTGTTACCCCACAAAGGGAAGCCGCCTCTTTCACTGTCAACCACGTCAATCAACCTCACCTACCTCCTGAGACCTGCCTCATCAGTTGCGGGCGGTCATCCCCGCTAAGACCGCCACGCAAGGCGGTTTCGGCTCTCAAATTATTCTCTGACTTCGCATCCTGAATTTATAGAAGTTTCCTTCTGGTGTTTATTTATCCTGAACATTGTCAAAAATGTCCATGAGACTACATTTTAAAGCTGCCGCAATTGCCCTTGCTCGAATTGG
>DAMDEB010000053.1:15954-16700 GCA_032090075.1 Caproiciproducens sp. | reverse complement strand
AGATTTTTAATCCGCACCGGCAGAGCCGGTGGTTATTTTACGCTAAAGCTCCAATACAAAAAGACGATACGGAATATTCCGTATCGTCTTTTTTTATCACTTAAACAAATTGCAAGATATCTGCGATATCAAAGGATTTTTCAATTTTTTTACCATTCAAGTCCATATAGGATACTGCAATCTTTAAACCTTTTAGTTTTAGCTTCAAGATGTCATTGCTGACATCCTTTGTATGAAGCACTAATGTATTATCGTAGTTGACCACACTGCCCACACCATTATCCATAATGGCGGAGTTTGCACTCCACACAATTTGTGAAGATAATTTTTGCGTGATTTCACCAATATCCGGGCATAGAATGGTCTTATCCTTAGACGGGTCAAGTCCTACGATATTGACTCCAATCATTAGCGTTCTAAAATCATCAATAGAAGGATTCTCAAGACCCGTTTTAACAACGGACGCATATTCACTTTGCGTCAGCTTTACAACCATGGCCTTGATTGCAACTCCACCGTCTGCCGGAGCTGAATTGGCATCCGCTGCTGAAGGAGGCTTCGAGGAGCATCCTACGATCATAACGGTCAATAAATACAAAACTGACATTATAAGAATTATTTTAATAGTTTTATAGTGAAACATTTCGTGAAACCTCCTCCTGTGTGTCTCATATACATTTTATTAAAATGAAATACACAAAAGAATCAATCGTAATCATATTTTCACTATATTATAATAAATCACA
>DAMDEB010000053.1:11705-15944 GCA_032090075.1 Caproiciproducens sp. | reverse complement strand
ATTTTCCAATGTCGTTGCGGTAATGCACGCCGTCGAATTGAATTTTACGAACGGCGGTGTAAGCTTTTTCGAGTGCTTTTTCCAGTGTTTCTCCCAATGTAGTAATGCCAAGCACACGGCCACCGTTGGTGTAAAACTTACCTTCTTTGCGGAGTGTACCTGCGTGATAGACGGTTGCCCCTTCCATCTGTCCGTTTTCATCAAGTCCTGTTATTTCAATCCCTTTCGCATAGGTTCCCGGGTATCCGCCGGAGGTCATCACCACACATGCGCAGGCATCGTTACTCCACTCAATCTGCTGCTTTTCAAGGCACTCGTCAATAACCGCTTCAAAAATATCTATAAGGTCAGTTTTAAGGCGCGGCAGGACAACCTGTGTTTCAGGATCGCCGAAACGGCAATTGTACTCAATCATTTTTGGCCCATCCTTCGTGAGCATGAGTCCGAAATACAAGCATCCCTTAAAAATTCTTCCCTCCTGGTTCATTGCATTGACAGTCGGAAGAAAAATCGTTTTCATGCACTCTTCTGCCAGCTCGTCGGTATAATATGGATTCGGGCTGATCGTCCCCATACCGCCCGTGTTCAGTCCCTTGTCATGGTCAAGCGCACGCTTGTGGTCCTTTGAGGAAACCATCGGCTTAATACATTTACCGTCTGTAAAGGCAAGAATAGAAACTTCGGGCCCGGTAATAAATTCTTCAATCACAATTTGATTCCCGGAAGCGCCGAATACCTTGTCCTCCATAATGCTTTTTACCGCATTTTGCGCCTCGCTGTAGTCGGCAGCGATAATAACGCCTTTTCCAAGCGCAAGACCATCGGCCTTAATCACAACAGGATATTGATTATAGCGCTTGATGTAATCCAAAGCCACATCTGACCGGTCAAACACTTCATAGTTTGCGGTTGGAATATTGTATTGCTTCATCAAATTCTTGGAAAACACCTTGCTGCTCTCGATCGCGGCAGCATTGGCACGCGGACCGAAAGCAGGAATTCCCGCGGATTCAAGTGCATCAACCATACCTGCGGCAAGCGGGTCGTCCGGTGCAACAACGACCATATCAATATTTTTCTCTTTAGAAAACTGTACGACGCCGTCAATATCCGTCACCGGAATATCAACACAAACTGCATCCTTCGAGATTCCGCCATTGCCGGGCGCGCAGTAAATCCGAGTTGCCTTTGGACTTTCTTTGAGCTTGCGGATAATTGCATGCTCACGGCCTCCCCCGCCTATTACCAATATATTCATAATCATTCGTCCCTACATTCTATCGCAATATTTTACAACCAGAGTTTACGTCAGATTAATGATGAAACAGCCTAATACCGGTAAATGCCATGGCGATGTCATATTTATTACAGGTATCAATGACGTTATCGTCACGAATAGAGCCGCCCGGCTGGGCAATGTACTTTACTCCGGTTCTGTGTGCGCGTTCAATATTGTCACCAAATGGAAAAAACGCGTCCGAACCCAGTGCAACATCCGTCAACGTAGTAAGCCAAGCATGCTTTTCCTCACGGGTAAGCGGCTCCGGTTTTTCGGCAAAGAAATTCTGCCATGTGCCGTCCGCCAATACATCCATATACTCATCGGAAATATAAACATCAATGGTATTGTCCCTATCCGGGCGGCGGATATTCCCCTTGAATTTAAGCCCGAGTACCTTTGGATGCTGGCGCAAAAACCAGATATCGGCTTTATTTCCGGCTAAACGTGTACAATGTATTCTGGACTGCTGACCGGCGCCGACACCGATTACCTGCCCGTCCTTAACATAGCAAACTGAATTGGATTGTGTGTATTTCAGCGCAATCAGCGAAATTAACAAATCGCGTTTTGCACCATCCGGAATCGTTTGATTTTCGGTAACTACGTTTGCAAGCATACGATTATCAATTATAATTTCATTTCTTCCCTGTTCAAAGGTAACTCCAAAAACATCTTTGTGCTCAATCGGCTCCGGCTGATAATCCGGGTTAATTGAAACAATGTTATACCCACCCTTGCGTTTTGATTTCAAAATAGCAAGCGCTTCTTCCGTGTAGCCGGGGGCGATGATGCCGTCGGAAACTTCACGCGCAATCAAGGTTGCCGTTTGGCTGTCACAAATATCGGAAAGCGCAATCCAATCCCCGTAGGAGGACATTCTATCAGCGCCTCTTGCCATCGCATAAGCAGATGCCAAAGGGGAAAGCTCAAGGTCATCCACAAAATATATTTTTTTCAATGTATGGGAAAGCACTCCTGCAACCGCCGCACCGGCCGGACTGACATGCTTAAACGAAGCCGCCGCCGGTAAGCCTGTCGCAGCTTTCAGTTCTTTAACAAGCTGATAGCTGTTAAAAGCATCCAAAAAATTAATGTATCCCGGCTTCCCATTCAATACTTGAATGGGAAGCTCGCTTCCGTTCTGCATAAAAATGCGCGACGGCTTTTGGTTTGGGTTGCAGCCATATTTTAATGTTAGCTCCTGTGACATTTCGCTACCTCCAATATTTTATTGATTCTTGTTGACAATTCTACTATCCACTAAGCCGGTTTTCAAATGAATAAATCGAGTGAAAAGAGAAACTTTGTTGTCGTCATTCAAGCTGTTCCATATTTGAGCTGTAAAGTCATCAATACTTCCTGAGATTTGAACAAGTGTAGGCTCCCCCTCAAAAGAAGGCAGTGGACTTCCGTCTCCTTTGTAGGTATGAATCAAATGACCTGCACCGCTAATTGGAGAATTGTATTCAAAGAAAAAACGCTGCACGGAAGCAGGGTCACCGTACGCGCTTTTTAAAATGGAAAGCTTATAATTCCCCGCCGCCTCAACGACACCGGAAATACGGGGGGTAAAATTAGGTTGATCCGGTTCAAAGGTACGAGTTCTTAATGCAAAAGCAAATGTTTGACCATTTTTCATACAGTCATAGATCGTGTCGGTCTGGTCACCGTTGGTAACAATGGTCGCACCATTCAGCACACGCACAGGGGAATAGATAATAAGGGATGGGTCAATTAGTTTTTTCGCATCAAATGCTTGAGTGCGAATTCCGTCACCATCCGTTACAAACACGCGGTTGCGGCTGTTTTCACTGCGGCCCATGATAAAATAGGCCATAACCGCGCTTTGACCGTCCATACTTTTTCCAAGTATAATTCCACGACCCGGGTACGGATTTGATCCGAGAACTTTTGCAATATTTTGCATCTCCATACGTATCACTCCTTTATAATCGCTTTTCCGTTTTCGACCGTAATTTTTCCATCGCAGAATAGCGCGACCGCCCTTGGAAGGAGCTTCCATTCCGCCTGCTCCATTACCCTGCGCTGCAGCATTTCGGGGGTATCATCGTCCAAGACTTCGACTGCTTTTTGAAGAATAATCGGGCCACCGTCACATATTTCATTCACAAAATGAACCGTTGCACCAGTCAGTTTTACGCCCTTTGCAAGCGCATCCTTATGCACTTTCAAACCATAATAACCCGAGCCGCAAAAAGATGGTATCAATGCCGGATGGACATTGATAATCTTATTTTCATAATGCCGAATCACATTTTCACTGATTATCGTCATGAAACCTGCGAGCACAATCAAATCAATGTTATTATCCTCAAAAAGCTTCATCAGTACTGCGTCATAATCTTCCTGAGTTTGAAAATCTTTTCGCAACAATATTTCCATATGAATTTCGGCTTTCTTCGCACGTTCCAAAGCATAAGCGTCCGTTTTACTGGAAATAACAAGAACTATTTTCCCACCGGGTATTTCTGAGCGATTTTGTGCGTCAATCAAGGCCTGCAAATTTGTACCGCCGCCTGAAACCAAAACGGCAATATTCAGCATAGAGTTACGCCCTCCCCTCCGCCGATTACACTACCCATCACGTAAGCATGTTCACCAGCCGAATTCAGCTCTTCAACTGCCTGATTGGCTTGATCCTTGGGTACAATCATGCACATACCGATTCCCATATTAAAGGTGTTGTACATCTCGCGTTCCGGGATATTCCCCTGACGCTGCATCATTGAAAATACAGGCAGCCTGGGTAGTGAAGCAAGCTCGATTCTCGCGGTGGTGTTCGCTTTTAACATACGGGGAATGTTTTCAAAGAATCCGCCGCCGGTAATGTGCGAAATCGCTTTAATATTTACTTTCTTCATTAAATCAAGAACCGGTTTTACATAGATTCTGGTAGGAGTTAATAGTTCTTCGCCAAGCGTGTGACCAAGTTCATC
>DAMDEB010000053.1:10759-11695 GCA_032090075.1 Caproiciproducens sp. | reverse complement strand
CCGGACTGTACACAGCCGTCTGCCACACCAGAAACAATTTGTGCAATCCGTTCGGGATAGTTTTTGCCGACCGCAAGATAATCAAGAAAGAAAAGCGGCTTTGCCCCACAGCAAATCACATCATTAACACACATGGCAACACAGTCGATTCCAATCGTGTCATGCTTGTCCATAAGAAAAGCAATTTTTAGTTTTGTGCCCACACCGTCTGTTCCGCTGACAAAAACCGGCATTTTCATGTCGCTCATATCCGGCTGGAAAAGCCCGCCGAATCCGCCGATGCCAGATACCACTCCCGGTATTTTTGTCCGCGCAACATGGCTTTTCATTAACTCTACCGCCTGATACCCGGCAGTGACATCCACTCCGGCCGCTTTATAACTCTCGCTGAAGCTTTTCATATCATATCCCCCATATTTTTGTATTCAAAACTACAGTTCCTGAACTTTTGCCTGAATAGCCGCATCTTTCTGTGCAACGCCCTCCGCCATTTGTTGTTTCAACTCCGATAACTGGACCGCAAGCGTTTTATCGGAAAGTGCAAGAATTTGCGCTGCCAAAATGGCAGCATTGTCCGCGCCGTCAATTGCAACTGTGGCAACCGGAATTCCACTCGGCATCTGAACCGTAGCCAAAAGTGCATCCATGCCGTCAAGTGTCGTAGACTTGACGGGAATACCGATTACCGGCAACGTGGTATTTGCGGCAAGCACACCTGCTAAATGAGCAGCTTTTCCTGCAGCTGCAATAATCACGCCAAAACCGTTTGCAGCCGCCCCTGATGAAAACTCCGAAGCCGCCTGGGGCGTTCTGTGTGCCGACATAACATGTACCTCAACCGGAATACTGAACGACTTTAATCTTTTGACTGCGGCCGACACGACCGGAAAATCGCTGTCGCTACCCATGATGACAGCTACCTTTTTTACTGACATA
>DAMDEB010000053.1:8487-10749 GCA_032090075.1 Caproiciproducens sp. | reverse complement strand
TACGCACTCCTATTCTATGTCATTTTACCATAAAAAACAGGCTGTGCCGAAAATTCGGTACAGCCTGAAAGTATTACAGTAAATGAGATATTGACGCAACTTGGCAGCAATCTTTTGAAGTTCCCAATTTTTTTTGAACGGAAGACACTGTCATTACGCTTACCTCCGACAATACTTAATGTAATTATTGTAGGTTATTCCTGCAAAATATTCAATAGGTGCGAAAGTAATAAGTAAAATTTGTGGATATATAGAGCTGCAACCTCTTTACAATATCATATTTTGTGTATTATGACACTGCTATTTTGTTAAATTTGAATCATCCGTTACCAATTCCTTCAAAGAAGTTGCCAACCCCGCCAAAGACTGGATATTTGATGGGATAATAATTTTTGTCGCTTTACCATCGGCCGCTTTAGCAAATGCTTCAAGGCTCTTAATTTTGATTACATTTTCGCCTGGATTTGCATCATTTAAAAGCTTAATGCTGTCAGCAAGCGATTGCTGCACCAACATGATTGCCTGTGCCTCGCCCTGTGCTTCCAGTATTTTAGTTTCCTTCTGTGCATCCGCACGTAAGATGGCTGATTCCTTTTCGCCTTCTGCAATCAGGATAGCACTGCGTTTTTCACCCTCGGCTGTTAATATTTGTGCGCGGCGCTCACGCTCGGCCTTCATTTGTTTCTCCATGGACTCCTGAATTTCTGACGGCGGAACGATATTTTTTAATTCCACACGATTGACCTTTATGCCCCAAGCATCCGTTGCTTCATCAAGAGTAATACGGATTTTTGTATTAATTACATCGCGTGAGGTCAGTGTGTGATCCAGCTCTAAATCGCCGATAATATTACGTAGTGTTGTTGCGGATAGATTTTCAATTGCGGATACCGGATGCTCAACACCATAGGCGTAAAGTTTCGGGTCTGTAATTTGGAAATAGACAACCGTGTCAATTTGCATGGTGACGTTATCTTTTGTAATAACGGGTTGAGGCGGGAAGTCAATCACTTGTTCCTTTAATGATACCTTTTTAGAAATCTTGTCAACAAACGGAATCTTAAAGTGTAAACCAGTTGTCCATGTGCCGTGGTAAGCGCCAAGACGTTCAAGCACATACGAGTGTGCCTGCGGCACAACATTGATGTTTGTGATGAAAATGATGATTACGATAATTGCCAGCGCAATAAGAATAATTCCTCCGATTGGCATACTGTTTTTCCTCCAATATTATTTATTTATGTAATTCTACGATTACCTTTACTCCCTCAATCGCCTTAATTCGCACGTTTTCGCCGACTTTGATGATTGAGCCGTTCTCACTGCGAGCTGTCCACACGCTGCCGAGAACATTTACCTGACCTTCCCCAAGTGTATTGTTGATCTGGGCAATAACCACACCCTCTTTTCCGATGTAGCGGCCCGCGTTTGTATCTTCTTTTTTAAAATTCATTATCTTTTTTACAAGCGGCCGCGTCACAATGAGTGTCAGTCCTGTTACCGCAACAAAGATTAATGCCTGAAGCCAAAGCGCTGCTCCGCAGAGTTCCGCAATCAATGCACCCACGCCACCAGCCACAAACCAAATGGAAACCAGCTGTGCCGTTGTGCCTTCCACGATTGCCGCAATTACAATCACCGCGAGCCAAAAATATGGCAGATAACCTTCCAAGTTCACACCTCCTTTTTCGTGTTAAGAATATAATATCATAAGTTAAAATTTAACACAACAGCGGCAATTCACCGAAAAAGTCTGATTTTGACTTGTTTTAATAAACTACTTATTCCTTCTCTCTGCTACGAATCCGAGCTAATCAAGGCTATGTGAATCGTCTTAAATCGTTAAATTTATAACAATATCTGTATCGACCCTAAAAGCACACTATAATCGAAGCATCTTAAGAAGCACTGAATCGTTCTGCCAAACGCATTAATATCATCAAAAATTGCTAAACTTTCCATAAAAAAAGCCCAGCTACCGCTGGACTTTTAATTCAACATATATTTTACTCAAACTGTTTTGTTGCTAATAGGATAGTCAGTCAGGGGTTTCACCATATAAATCCGCAACTTTATCTATCGCATCTTCAACATTTTGCTTGACCTCGTGGTATCCGGACTTGATATCATCCTTGACAGTTTCCGTTTTCTCCTGGAAATCGTCAGCAGCATCCATGACTGAGTCAAACGTGTCCTTTGACTTTTTTCTAAATTTACTGCTGCCATCCCCCTTAGATGATTCTTCATAGAAAAGCGATGCCG
>DAMDEB010000053.1:7426-8477 GCA_032090075.1 Caproiciproducens sp. | reverse complement strand
AACCAACAATCATTCCGATTGTTATTTTCATAACACTACATGTTATTGCTTTTTGGTGCTCCTGTTGTTTCTGGCCGCCTACTAATGTCAGTATATTATCTAAGCACATTACTATTTCTCCTTTATAATTTTAAAAACTTATTGTGATTCTTTAATTTTCATTTACTCTATTGTTACCCATTTCGCATACAATAACCAACACATCAATTGTATAATTTATCATCTAATATTTGGAAGAAAAAGAACTTTTCTTTTTTACTTCTTTAAACTTGTCTAAAAGTGACCGCACGTGGGTATATTTATATTAAAATTAAATTTGTTGTTATGATTCATTCACGTGAAAAGAATCGGAGGGTTCACATGGAAAAGTCGAAAAGAAATTTTTGGATTATTTGGTTTATGGTAACTATAATATCATTTTTATTCTTTTTTCTTGGCATTAAATTCATATTAGAAAGTCAGATTACAGTGCAGAATGTGATAGCGTACATCATAGTATCATTCATTTTCGGTGCAATATCATCCTGCTTATATCTGTTAAAACTAAAAATTGCATGTGCGACCTTAATTGCAGGGATTTTCGTTGGATTTTTTGAAATGTATCGAATGTTTTTTAATGATTTAAATGGCTGGGGAGATTTAGTCGGTTTAATGTCCTTATTTACATGGATGGTCATTGGACTGTGCGCCGGAACGATCGGACAATTCGGATATTTTCTGTACAAAAAATTCCGTACCAATAAAAAAACAGAATAATTTAAGCTTTTGGAACACTCAATTGCGATTCTGTCATGCCGTTCATCCTTTCATCATAAAATTACAATAGATGAAAGCAGATGGAAGGAGATTCAATTATGCTGATTGAGGTTCCATACAATCGTATTCTCGCAGTTGAATATGCAAAGACATGGGCATTAAAAAGGAATCCGGCTTATTATAATTTTCAGGGGTTAGGCGGTGACTGTACAAATTTTGCTCCGCAATGTCTTTTCGCCGGAAGTAATGTGATGAATTACACTCCTGTTTTGGGCTGGTATTACAGCGGCAGCAA
>DAMDEB010000053.1:0-7416 GCA_032090075.1 Caproiciproducens sp. | reverse complement strand
CGGCATCGCGGAGCGGTGTTGAATATCTGTTTAATTTTTTGACCACTAATCAAAATGTCGGACCTTATGCCGTGGAAACAGATATAAGCAATCTTGAAGCCGGCGATCTTGTTCAGCTTGGCAACTCAGAAAGCCATTTTTATCATACCCCTGTGGTTGTAGAAACAGGTCCACTGGATATTTTTGTCGCGGCTCACACGCTCGATTCCTACATGCGTCCTTTAAGCACCTACTTGTATGATAACCTTCGTTGTCTGCATATTTCCGGGGTACGAAAATATCAATAAAACCCTTTAAAGTATTCCCATCTTCTACATATTATTCTGATATTGCGTATAGCACAATTATTCAATAATAATCTTTACAAATATTTCCTATTATGTTATATTTTAATTAATCAAAATTTAATAGATTGCGCTTGAAAGGCGGGTATTCTTTACAATGGAAGTAAAACTAACAAACATGATGGAATCTTTGGTTCTTATCAAGTTGGATGAAGTAATTGACAAACTTGAATGCTGTAAATGCGAAAAATGCCGGATGGACATTGCCTCTTATGCATTAAACCGACTTCCGCCAAAATATATTGCTACAACCGAAGGGGCAGCATATTCTAAACTGGCTACTTTATCCGTACAATATGAAACAGATATGCTGAATGCCTTGTTTCAAGCGGCAAGCGTTGTTTGCAAGCACCCCCATCATGATGATCTGATTACCGATAAAGTTGTGAAGGAATCGCCAAGAGTCATTGAGTAATAATTCAGTACATAATATCATATCATAAAAAAGGAGTTCCGCCATTTAAGCGGAACTCCTTTTTTATGATTAAACTATTAAATTGAAATCCGGTATGCAATGTCATACAGATTCTTGTCAAACGTGCGCTCCATGTTGAGTGCTTCGGTAATATCAAGGTCAACAATTTTTCCGCCGCGCATAACTACCACGCGGTTGCTCTTCCCGTTGAAAAGCAATTCCGCAGCATAATAGCCCATTTCACTGCCAACAACACGATCGCGCAATGTAGGCGAACCGCCGCGCTGTACATGGCCAAGCACTGTCGCACGGGTTTCGATGCCTGTTTGCTCTTCAATATCTTTAGCAAGCTTGTCTACACCGCCAACGCCTTCGGCAACAACAATGATAAAATGCTTTTTACCTGTCTTTTGTGTAAAATACATGCGGTCAATAATATCCTTCTGAAAGTCAAAAGGCACTTCCGGAACCAGAATGGTGGTTGCTCCAACCGCAATACCGGTTTGCAGCGCCAAGTCGCCGCAACGTCTGCCCATAACTTCAACAACGCTGCAACGATCGTGGGATTCAGTTGTGTCGCGCAAGCGGTCAACCATGTCCACCGCAGTATTCATTGCAGTGTCAAATCCAATGGTGTATTCACTGGAAGCAATGTCGTTATCAATTGTACCCGGTACTCCAATGCAAGGAATACCCGCTTTTGTCAAATCCCTGGCACCACGAAAAGATCCGTCACCGCCGATCACAACAACGCCATCAATACCTAACTTGCGGCAGTTGTCTGCTGCTTTCTGTACGCCTTCCGGTGTGTTAAACTCCGGGCTGCGGGCTGTAAACAGCACTGTGCCGCCGTGATGAATAATATCGGAAACACTGCGCAGGTTCATTTCAAAAACATCGCCGGTTAAAAGACCGTTATACCCCCTGCGAATGCCCATTACGCGCATGCCATATGAAATTCCTGCCCTTACAACGGCACGAACAGCAGCGTTCATGCCCGGCGCGTCACCGCCGCTTGTCAAAACAGCAATTGTTTTTATTTTTGTATCCATAATTGTACCCCCTAAATTCGTAACGATATTACTTTCTATTATAGTATATTCGGGGAATAATAATCAACCGTCAAATATGGATAAAAGATTCCGCTATATGGATTATTGTTGCAATTCCTCAACTACAGCGACATTTTTCGCGCCTAACAGCCTTTTCAGCTCGCGAATCAGAACATCATTCACACTGACACGCATTGCAGCAGGTGCTCGCAGAAGCTTTTTAGTACTGACAAAATAAATATACAGCGGCGTTGGGCCTTCAAATATTGCAAGGTATTTTTTAGCTCGGTCGTACACTTCACACTCTTCTTCAGGCACTTTAAGATAAAGGCCGGGTCGCTGTGATTTTGCTTTGGAATCGTTTTTTTTCACAGTTGAATTAGGCGATGGCGCAGCCGAAACGGTTTCACACACCAGCTTTGCATCTTCATCTTCGCGCATACTCACTCGTCCGAAAATCTTAACAATTTTTCCTTCCGAAATCCACTCGGCATATTGAGCAAGTGTTTTCGGAAACACTAAAATTTCCATAGAGCCATACATATCTTCAAGCGTAACAAAAGCCATCGTGCTGTTGCTCTTGGTCACCTTCATCTTCACATTGATAATAATCCCGAGCAACGTAACAATGTCGCCATCGTGAAAACGCCCTCCCTGTTCGCGTGCGTCATCAAGAATGTCCCCTGTTCTGCTCGCGTGAATCGCATCATACATGTTTATATATTGTGCCATAGGGTGACCGCAAAGATACATACCGGTTACTTCCTTTTCCATGGCAAGCTTATCGGTCTGATTTAAGTCAGGCATATCGGCAATGACATACTCTTCTTCATCGGTTTGCGATGTGGTATCGAAAAAGCCAATCTGTCCTGCTATATTGCGTTTTTTGTCATCATCAAGATGGTCCATAATACTGGCAACACTGGTAAGCATTTGGCGACGGTTAAAACCAAGATCATCAAGCGCACCGCATTTAACAAGGCTTTCCAGTGCCCGGCGATTCAATTCACCGTACATGCGTTTACAAAAGCTATAAAACGAGGTAAAAACGCCGTTTTCTTTTCGGTCGCGTAAAAGATTGATGATGAACCCCTTGCCAAGGTTGCGGACAGCCAATAGGCCAAATCGGATATCCTTGTCCGAAACAGTAAATCCGAGGCCACTTTGGTTGACGTGAGCCGGCAATACACGAATACCCAGACGCACACATTCCGCAATATAAGCTGACAGCTTATTATTGTTGTCAAGCACACTGGTTAAAAGAGCTGCCATGTATTCACGCGGATGATAGCATTTGAGCCATGCTGTCTGGTAGCTGAGCAGTGCATATGCGGCAGCGTGCGATTTGTTAAAGGCGTAAGACGCAAAGCTTTCCATTTCGCCGTAAACAGCTTTTGCTGTAGCCTCATCCACGCCGCGGCGGATGCAGCCGTCAACCTCAACCTCGCCGTTCTCGTTGGTTAAGCCGTAGATGAAAATTTTGCTTTCGCTTTCCATCACATATGCTTTTTTCTTGCTCATAGCACGCCGCACAATATCTGCACGCCCAAGCGAATAACCCGCAAGGGTGCGAAAAATTTGCATGACCTGCTCCTGATACACGATACAGCCATAGGTCACATCAAGAATATTTTTCAAAAGCGGGTGCCGATAAGTCACTTTTTCGGGATTGTGGCGATTTTCAATATAGCGTGGAATAGATTCCATCGGACCGGGTCGGTAAAGCGAAATAACAGCAATTAAGTCCTCCATATGCTCTGGTTTTAACTGCATGATGACGCTTCTCATGCCTGCGGATTCAAACTGGAACACGCCGTCCGTTGCGCCCGTGGACAGCATATTATAAACCCGCCTGTCATCTGTTTTAATATCTTCGATTTTGAAGCCCGGTTGTTCTGTGGAAATCATATCCTGTGCGTCGCGGATGACCGAAAGATTGCGAAGCCCAAGAAAATCCATTTTCAGCAGGCCGAGCTCTTCAAGCGTAGTCATAGTGTACTGTGTAACGATGGAATCGTTGTTTTTGGCGAGTGGAACATACTCGGCGACAGGCCTGTCCGTAATAACAACCCCGGCGGCGTGAGTGGACGCGTTGCGCGGCATTCCCTCGACCTTTCGCGCCATATCGATTAACTCGTGAATTTGGGGATCAGTGTCGTAACGCTGCCTAAGCTCGCTGGATGTAACCAGTGCCTTGTCAAGCGTAATATTCTGTTCCATTGGCACCAACTTTGCAACGCCGTCCACAGTAGCGTATGGAACTGCCATCGCCCGTCCAACATCGCGGATGGAACCGCGCGCAGCCATCGTACCAAATGTAACGATTTGGGCAACATGGTCAGCTCCATATTTTTGCACGACGTACTCAATCATTTCCTGGCGGCGTTCGTCAGAAAAATCAATATCGAAATCAGGCATGCTGACGCGCTCAGGATTTAAAAAGCGCTCGAACAGCAAATTGTATTTTAAAGGATCAATACCTGTAATGCCGATGCAGTAGGCAGCCAGACTGCCCGCGCCGGAGCCTCTGCCCGGCCCGACCGGGATACCAACCTCTTTGGCGTGACGAACAAAATCATATACGATTAAATAGTAGTTGACGTAGCCCATATGTTCAATTGTGTTCAATTCATATTCAAGTCGGTCAACAATCGATTGGTCTGGATTTTCACCATAATATCGGTGCAATCCTTCATAGCATTTTTCATGAAAGAACGCTGTATTATCCTGCCCGTTTGGGGTATCAAAATGCGGCAGCTTTGTTTGGCCGAACTCAAACTCCACATTGCACCTCTGTGCAATCAGCGCCGTATTATCGGCAGCTTCCGGGTGTTCAGGAAACAGCGCACGCATTTCCTCTTCACTTTTATAATAAAACTGGTCACTTCCAAACTCCATGCCATCCTTATCCTCCACAGTGTGGTTGGTCTGGATGCACAGCAGGATGTGATGCATCTTGCTGTCTTCCGAATTGATGTAGTGACAGTCGTTTGTGACAACAAGTGGAATTCCCGTTTCCTTGGAAAGCTTGATAATCGACGGGTTAATGAGCTTTTGATCGCGGATTCCATGATCCTGTAATTCAAGGTAGAAATTATTCTCACCAAAAATATCGCGATAACGCAGGGCGGCCTCTTTTGCTCCGCTGTAGTCCCCCGCGGTTAAGGCGCGGGGAATCTCCCCTGCAAGGCAAGCAGACAGTGCAATCAGACCCTCGTGGTACTCTTGCAGCAGGTCGAAATCCACGCGCGGTTTACTGTAAAATCCTTCCGTCCACGCCTTGGAAACCATAGCAATCAGATTCTGATAGCCAATGTTGTTTTCGCAAAGCAGTACCAGATGCCGATGCTCCGCATCAAGCTCATGAACTTTATCAAACCGCGTTCTCTGGGCCACATAGACCTCACACCCGATAATCGGCTTGATGCCGCGTTTTTTTGCAGCCTTGTAAAAATCGACCGCGCCATACATAACGCCGTGATCGGTAATCGCCACAGCGGTGTCTCCCCTTGCTGCAGCGGTATCAATTAAATTGGTGATGCGGCACGCGCCGTCCAAAAGGCTGTATTCCGTATGCAGATGCAGGTGAACAAACATGTGCCCGCCCTCCTTCTAATTTTGTAAGTAATATTTTCAGTTTATTTTAACAATTAAAACATTTCTTATTTAGCAAATGTAATCAACTCGCGGGAATAAGGCAGTTGCTCTACCCAATCACAAAAAGCATGCCACTCGTCAAGCTTATGTCCTTTTCTTGAGTTGTACATGCCAATCAGATTTTCATAATTAAAAGTACAGGTCCGCATTTGATTATAGCTCGACGGCAAAAGCTGAATGATACTGTACCAATACGTTTTATCTTTTGTTTCGATAAATTTTAAGCGGAGCGTCTCGAGGTATTCTACCAAATGATGAAAGTAATCTTGCGTTTCGGTATTCATTTTGTCACAGCTGAAATCTTCCATGCAAAATGGTTTGCTGTGAATTTTATGCATCGTGCTGGTCGAATTGGCCACCGTACCAACTTTATAGGTATCATATTCTTTCCACCAATAAAGCGGTGCTGTAATATCTACTGATACAAAAATCTGCCTAATGAATTTTCGGTGGTCGGAGCCGGACCTGCACAGCCTTTGCGCTAAGCTCAAATCGTTTTCTCCTAAGATATAATTACCGCTTTCGTCATAGCTGCTGTCTGTTCTTTCCCAACTGTTCATCGGATTTCTTGCACCGCGAATCGCATTTTCAAGATTCATCACACAAGTTTTTTCAATTATTATCATAATATTCCCTCATCTTTTAGTCATAGTTCTTTAGAAAATTCCACGATGCGCTGAAGGCGATGATTAATCCCCGAACGGCTCAGCGGCTCAGAAAGAGTTTGGCCTAATTCACGCAGTGACATTTCCGGATTACGGAAACGCAGCATTGCAAGTTCCTGAAGTTCTTCAGGTAAAGCCGAAATGCCGGTCGTATTTAGAATTTTTTCAATGGCAATTCCCTGTTCAGCTGCTGCCTGTGCGGTTTTATCGATATTTGCTGTTTCGAAATTGGTTTTGCGATTGACGTTGTTACGAACCTCTTTCAGCATTTTTGCCTGCATCAGTTCCATTGCCGCATTCCCCGCGCCCATATAGGTCAGTAAATCCGCGACGCCCTCGCTACCTTTGATGTAGACGACAAACGATCCTTTCCGATTTAGCACACCTACACGCAGATTCAATTCAAAAATTTCGCTCATAAAAGCCGACAAATCTTTTGCTAAATTCATAAACGGAACCACAAATTCAAGGTGATAGTCCTTTGCAGGGTCGGTTACAGTACCGCAGGACAAGAAAACGCCGCGCAAAAACGCACTGGCGCAGCAATCATTTTCGATGTTAGCCCGATTAATGCGCAAACTGATTTCGCTTCCGGTATGCCCAAAGAAAGAAAGCACTTTATTTCTCTCATCTTCACCATTCACGGCAACAGTAAAGGCGCTTTTTCGTTCTTTTCGGCGCAGCAACGAAGTGGAAACATCAACAATCGCACCGGCAATTTCTGCTGTCAGCTGGGCCGTACGGTGAGCCGCCGCGCTGTTTTCGGTTGTAATTGTGATGGCATGATTTGAAAAGCTTCTGCCGAATAAAAGCAAACCGTAGCACTCCGCCTTTTGGCAGCAGGAGTTCTGCGGTATTGTTTTACATAATTCTGTTTTTGTTTCGGATGCAAACGACATTTCAATTCGCTCCTAATTATTATTGCTTTTGTATATCGCGATGACTGACGCTTGTACGCATATCTTTTTCAATCAGATGATTATACAGGAGCTGTGCCAGAGCAACGGAACGGTGATGTCCGCCGGTGCAGCCGATTGAGATAACCAACTGGCTTTTGCCTTCGTTGCAGTACAGTGGAATCATATAATCAATCAAATTAAGAAAGCGGTCAATAAAACCTTTGGTCTGATCCCATTTCATCACATAGCTGCGAACAGGCTCGTCCAGACCAGTCAGATTTTTCAGTTCTTCAACATAATAGGGATTTGGAAGACAGCGCACATCGAACACCAAATCAGATTCGTTTGGAATTCCATACTTAAATCCGAACGACACACAGTGAA
>DAMDEB010000052.1:15960-17013 GCA_032090075.1 Caproiciproducens sp. | reverse complement strand
CGATTTTCCCTGCTCATGCGAAAAATTAAGATCAAGCCGACAACAAACCACATCGCGGCGTAAACATAGGTCAAGTGAAACGCTCCCCGCTCTATTGAATATCCTAATACTAATCTCCAATTAAAATGAATATTTCAATTGGAGAACGCCCGGCAACGCCGTGCTTGTTCTGCGCATAAAATAAGCGCAAAACCCGTCTCATGCAAAATCCAACGCGCTTCACGCTATAAAAACATGATTTCACGTTTTTAATGGATTTTGGTATAAATATAGTATAATTGCCGCGCAATGTCAAGTTTACGCACAGGTCTTTACTTTATTCTGCGGCTGTTCACCCGCACGATGTACGCGGAGGTTCCGAACAGCGGCACGGCGGCGGCGCAAAATTTTCTCCCGCCTAAGCTGCACAAAGCAGCAAAAAGCAACTGTCAGCTGCAGCATTGACTGAATCAGCTGAAACTTCCAACTGCCCGCGCCGGCCAGCAGAGCCATAAATCCCATCATACCGCTCATTGCACAAAGTATAAGACCGTTTTCAGACCTCGGCCTGTATTTCAAGTACATAACCGCCGCAAAAATCAGCATTGTCATTCCGGTAAAAACATTCATCTTTTATACCTCCGGTCGCTAAACCGCTCATATGTTCTATCTCTTGCATTTATAATAACACATATGTTCTATTAAATGCAAGCATTAAATTTTGGCGGGGTCACTTTTGGTACAGCGGCAGAAGCAGGTCTTTTCCGGAAACAAAAAGGAACGGGGTTGCCCCCGCTCCTTCTACAGAATATAAATGTTCATGTTGCGAACGCCAAAGCTTGGGCATTGGCCGTAGGTGTCGTAGTACAGGTCGGCAATAATGCGCCCCTGGCTTGCGAAGCCGCCGGTATCCGCCGCAATTGCGTAACCGTAAACGGTCTTGCCGTTTGGAGAGCAAATATACAGCCTGGTTCCGTAAGGAATCACACTCGGATTGACGGCAACTAACCCATATGCCGCCGACCTTCCGGTCGAGGTCGTGCCACCACCGGTATACGCGGTGCATTTGCCCGA
>DAMDEB010000052.1:5850-15950 GCA_032090075.1 Caproiciproducens sp. | reverse complement strand
AATCTTTCTCGTAAAGTTCACGGCGTTGCCATTTTGATCCGTCAAAGTTCCGTCTGCGTCAACAATCGCGTAAGCGCTCGGTTTACGCTTCGTTCCGACAAGTGTAACCTGGTCGACAGGCTGCGTCACCACTGTTTTGCTCACTACTTCACTGCCCGCAACTTTACCATCCACAAGTTTTTGGCGTGTCAGAACAGTTTGGCTGCCGTTTTTACCGGCTGTTTGAAGCTGTTTATTGCCTTTATAAAGGGTGTCGCACTTCTGGGTTGTGCTTTTAAATGCAACCGCCTCTGTCGTGGTAACTTCCTGATAGGTTACCCTTGCAACGGAAATTTTCATCGCCTCTGTACCCTCAGCTGTCTTATCCACACTGACAGTATCTTCACTGCCAAGCGTTACCCCCGCCTGTGAAAGTGCACTTTCCACACTTCCCTCGGTAACGACTGCCGCTGCTGTTTTGCCGTCTGCGGTAATATTTACGTGGAACTTACGTCCAACTTGGATATCGCCGGTTTCTGCTGAAACCTTTGTGCCCAAAGAAGGTGTAACAACGTCGTCGTCGCGGAGCGTAACTCCGGCCTTCGCGACTGCCTGCGCTACAATGTCCCCGTAATGCACGGTAACGGTCTTTACTTGATGATCGAAAGCGACGTTTATCACGTATGCGCTTTTAACAGCGATATAAATTTCTCCGCTTGGAGTTTTTTCCGCGCTGCGTTCAACTAAATCATTTGTTCCGACCTGAATTCCTGCCGATGCAAGAATTTCGTCGGTCTTGCCGCTGAACAGCAACTGAACCGTTTTGATCTTGCCATCATAATCGATGTATGCATTATAAGTTGCCGCCGAAACGGTGACAACAGAACTGACCGTAATGATGATCATGATTGCAAGTGCAACCACTCTTTTTAGGGTGCTTTGCGAATACATTCTTTTTACGCTGAATAATTGCATTTGTTCACCTTTTTCCTTGTTTCGACGACCTGATTTCGGGCTTTAGCCCCCACCTCGCCGACCTTCTGTTATTAGGTTATGCGTCAATGGCGTAATTATATTCACTTAATGCATAGTTGTCAAATTATTTTTCCAACTGAATTTGTGCATTTTGTACAGGTTACAATGATGAAATATTCTTTATTCTCTTTATTATCGCTCTTTAAGGCAATATTTGTCCATTCCTTGCCTTGGAAATATCCCCCTTTTCTGTGCAAATTGTAAGAATCTGATAGTTACAAACTTGTTACAAATATTACAGCGCTGTTTTTAATGCAATTTTTACCATATTTCGTCTTTCTCTTGCAAGGCAATTTCCAAAAAAACTTAACTTTTTGGCTCTGCACCTTTCTTTTACAAAAATTAATAAATTTGTATTTTGTGTTGAATTTTATTGTATTCTGCAAATTGAAATAGCTGTGTCCTTTTACTAAATGAATCGGCGTTTTTAATTTTTATAAAGCAAAACGGTGTTTTGAATCGTAAAAACAAGCTGTGTATGATTCGTTTTTCTAATTTTTGTTTATAAGATATCTTATTTCTATTCACTGCAAAAATGTGACTGAACTTGTCCTCAAAAGCATCAAAAAATGCGCTTTTATCTCCCCGTAAAAACGCTATATATATAGTATAGGAAAACGGTAAAAATGAGCGGCTCTTTTTTGCTTAAAAAAGTGGTAATTATCATCCCGCGAAAACAAAAAAAGCCCCCGGAAAACCGGAGGCTGAAGTGACGCAAATACTGTAGGCCGCGCATAGTTTTACCGAACAATCAATCCAAGGTAACGGGATAAATCACATGCCTGTACTGCTGTGACAATTGCACCCTGCAGCTCCGTTCCGGACAAAAGAATCCCGCTGATCTCATCGCTTGTAAAATCAATCCCTTTCAGCGGCGTATGAAGAAATTCCGCCTCAATCAGATTGCAGTCCTGAAATACAATCGATTTAAAACTGCTCTGCTGAAAGCCTCCGTTTGAAAAGTCTGTTTGTTCAAACAGGCTGTTTTTTATCTTTGCCGACGATAAGTTGCTGAATTTACAAATGCAGTTCTTCATGGAAACGCTGTCAAAGGTAGCTTCCGCAAAATTCGTGCCTACTGCCTTGCAATTTTCAAACCGTACCCTGCGAAAAAAGCATTTTGTAAAATCAACGTTTGAAAGATCGCAATTCAAGAAAATAGCATCCGCAAAATACAAATTGATAAAAACCCCTTGCGTAAACTTGCAATTTTCAAATATGCAGCTATGAAATTCTACAACTTCCACTTTTTCTTCATTCATGTTTGCATTTGTAAAATGAAATTCCCGAATATCCTCTTCGTCATCCATAGCCTGCTGCACAATATCCTGAATATCATTCGATTCTGTTAAAAGATCTGATATCTTCGGCGCTTCTGTTTTCATCATCATTTCCCTTTCCGTTTTAATCTGCCCGATTATCCTCGGTAACGTACCTCAATTGCCCGGCACCCCACTCGGCAAGCTCATTCAGTGCCGGGAGCAATTTCATTCCTGCGCCGGTCAGTGTATATTCAACACGAGGCGGTATCTCCGTGTATTGTTTCCGGATAATCAGGTGATCTCTTTCGAGCTCCTTTAAGGATTGTGAGAGCATCATATTGGTTATTCCGTCAACTTTTCTTTTCAGCTCGTTGTACCGCAGTACTTCGCATTGGCTCAGGACCCACAAAATGGGCAGCTTCCACTTTCCGCCGATCAAATTCAGGGCATATCTGACCGGGCAGCCGTCTGCTGTGCAGTCATGTTCTTTTGTACTCATTGTTTCCCCTTTACTTTGTATTTCATATTATGTCAGTAATATCTGCATACTTGTATTATAATTACTTTGTTTTATAATAATAGCATAAACTAAAGTAAGGGAGCAAGTATTATGAATGAAGTTCTTCAATTTTTAACGGAAAATCCTACGTTTTATCTCGCCACTGTCGACGGCGACCTTCCAAAAGTTCGTCCGTTCGGATTCGTCATGGACTTTGAGGGCAAGCTCTGTTTTTGCACCAGTAATCAGAAAGATGTTTACAAACAGATGAAAGCAAATTCCAATGTTGAAATATGCACCGCCTCGAAAACAGGTCAATGGCTGCGTTTAAAGGGAAATGCCGTGTTTAACACCAGCAAGCAGTCCCAACAGGCAGCGCTTGACGCCGCCCCGTTTCTGAAAAATATGTACAGCGTTGATGATTCTATTTTCGAGATTTTTTATATTGATCATGCACAAGCCACGATCAGCGATATGACGGGCGCATCCAAAACGATTCAGTTTTAAGAATTCTCCTGACAGTCAAAACACCCAAAGGGCTTGTCGCCGCTTTGGGTGTTTTCGATTACGGAATACAAATGATTCCCTTTACTATGCTTACTGGTCAGACGACTGAGTCCCATCTTTTAGCTTAAACTCGCTAACCAATGCTTTGAGCATCTCCGCCTGTCCTGAAAGCTCTTCAGAAGCCGCGGCACTCTCTTCTGCCGTTGCGGAGTTTGTCTGTACCACAGAGGATACTTGATCGATACCTTGTGTTATTTGTGCAATTGAATTTGCCTGCACATTTGTTTCGTCAGATATCTGGATTACAAGGCTTGTCACTTCATTTGCTCCTGCTACCACCGCCATCAGAGCCTGCGCTGTTTGATCTGCAATTGCTTTGCCCTTTTCTACGGCGTTAATAGAGCTTTCAATGAGTGTTGTTGTGTTTTTAGCAGCCTCCGCACTTTTACTCGCAAGGTTACGGACCTCATCTGCAACCACTGCAAAACCTTTTCCTGCTACTCCTGCCCTGGCTGCTTCAACTGCCGCGTTCAGTGCAAGAATATTCGTTTGAAACGCAATATCCTCAATTGTTTTTATTATTTTACCGATTTCACTTGAACTGGTGCTAATTTGCCCCATTGCGCCAATCAAAGTTTTCATCTGGTCATTGCTTTGTTCTATTCCGGAACTTACCATGCTTACTTTAGAACTTGCATTTCCAGAATTAACCGCATTATTTTTTATTTGTTGGGAAACCTCAGTAATGGTTGCCGATAGTTCCTCTATTGCACTCGCCTGTTCGGTTGCGCCTTGTGAAAGCGCCTGTGCTCCGTTTGATACCTGCTGGGAACCAGAACTTACCTGCTCTGATGCCGTGTTAATCTGTGTCATTGTATCATTTAAGCGGGCTGTGATTGTATCCATTGATGACCGAATCTGCTGGAATTCACCGGTATATTCACACCCACTTTGCACCGTAAGATTTCCTTGTGAAATTTCATTGAGAAACTTAGAAATGTCAGCAATGATATTTCTAAATTGTGTGACCATCACATTTATTCTTTCAGATATGATTCCAACCTCATCATATCTTTTGATTTCCAAATTTACATTCAGATTTCCACCAGACATGCTTTCGATTGCACCCACAACGTTCCCAATTGGTTTGGTAATTCGGTTCGCAATTCTTGTCGTAAAAAACAGGGAGATAATCAACGCCAAAAATCCCAACACAATTGTGCTAACGACAGAAGTTGTAACTTCAGACATAAACTCGGATTCCAGCGCAGTTACATTGACGGACCAACCGTTTGTTTTTGCAATGGGATTATATGAGCCAAACTTTTTATCCCCTTTCCAAACATAAAATCCGAAACCTGTTTTCCCCTGTGTCATTGCTGTTTCAAGGCTTGCAACTTCCGCATAAACCTGAGGATTTGTTTTTACGTCTTCAAGATTGTTTTGCTGCTTCAGCACTAACGAAAAATCACTGTGTGCTACTTTTACACCCTTGTTGTTTAAAATGTAAGTACTGCCTGTGCTTCCAAGCTTCACATTGGAAATAATTGTTCCAATAGCAGAATAAGGGATTTTTATAATGATTACCGTGTTTTCGTAAGGATGAGCGTATTCAAAATATGCAGTATCTTTTTCAATAATTGGATCACTTAAAAAAGAAGATCCTTTTTTAGCCTGATTATATGCATTGTCGTTCTGAAAATCCTTTCCATTTGAAATAGAGACGTTCGCTTGATTTATAATATTAATTTCTGTCAAATTATTTTGTGAACACAATTGGTCTAAATACTTTTGCATTTCACTTGGACTTCCATTGGAATTTTTAAGATATAATCCGACAGATTCTGCTATCAGTGAGTATGAATCAATTTGCTTTGTAATTTTATCGGACACAAGCTTTGATGTTTCTTTTAAACTTTTGGTAAGAGATTGCTCTGTGGAGTTGTAGGTAAAATAGATGGACGCTGATGACAATACCAAAACGACACAAAAAATACAGACGGAAACAAATATGACCAATTCTTTCTTGATACTCTTTTTTGTGCCTTTACTTCTTCTCTTTAAGTGCATTTTATCGTCTCTCTCTCATATATAATATTGAACTGTCTTATTAAACTATCGGCTATAAATGAATAATAATTACATTTAATTGCATTAAAATTTTCCAATATTACCAACTAAACAGGAAAAGGCCCGGCACTTTCAATGGTGCCGGGCCTTTTAACCTTATTGTGTAATCAACAGTTACATTTCTTTTTGATACTTGCTCAGGTAATATACACTCGAAAAAATAACAAATAAATAAGCTGCTACAAAAGCTAACGTGACAAACAGATCAGCCTGCATCAGCGCAAACACAAGCATCAATGCGCCGAACACCATCACCATCAAATCGTATGCTTTTGCTTTCGCTTTATTCCTGATTGCCGTATTGCGCTCATCTTTTGTCTCTATTTCAATGCGCTTGGCGGATTGAGGGTCTTTTCTTAATGCAAGACGACTGAGGACTGTGCCAAGGTTCTGCCCAAAGACGCCTGTGCCTATTCCGATACAGATATAGGGCAACGTGCGCATAATGCCTGTTGCCTCCGGCATTGATTTTATCAAAACAATACCGGCTGCGCAAATTATAAAACCAATCATTGAAAACACTGCATACTTTCCGACTTTATCATTTTTCATGATTCTCTTCCTCCTCATAGATGAATATTTCTTCAATGCCAATTGCAAAGTATCTGGCAATTTTAAATGCTAAAATGATTGACGGATTATACCGCCCGTTCTCAAGGGAGCCTATTGTTTGTCTTGATACTTCCAAAGCTGCCGCAAGCTCTTCTTGCTTGATTCCACGCTGCTTCCGAATCTCCTCTAATCTGTTTTTCAAACCGATGTTCCTCTCTTTCGGCTTTATGGAAAGTTTACTTTCCATAACTAATATAGCATACCTGTTTTTAAATGTCAAGCAAACTTTCCATAAAGCAGTAAATTACTTAAGCCCCATCGAAAAGCAAACAACGCTGCATCATAAAAAGGCTCGGCACCATCGAACGTGCCGAGCCTTTTAACCGATTGCTTGATTCTGTTTCATGACAAATTTTTAGCAAAAATTCATTGATACTCCGGGTAACCGAGCTTACTGACCAACAAAATTTATAAGTTAACGGCACTATGGGAAGGTTTTTGAGAATCAATATATACAGTTACTGTATTTTTTTCATAGACTTTCGGCTGTGACCAAAGGAGTCGGCTTTTCCCTTTATAGCTGGAGCCTTCGACTTCGTATTTATAGTACACCACATATGGATACGAGCTGTTCCATCGGGTAAACATCAGTTGCTTCACAGATGTTACCTTCGCTTTTGTTTGTGTACCTTCACTTAAAAGTAATTTGTATGCTCTTTCTTTCCAGTACGAAACTGCACACAGGATAATCCCCAGCGCCAAAAGGATAGAACCTAAAACCGGGAACCAAAGCTTTGGGTCGCCCCGTGATGCGGGGTCCGTATGCAATATTCCCATTTGAGAGAGGATTCCTGAAAGCAAAAATACAGCTCCTAAAATTAGGAACAAAGTCCCGCAGAATTTCCACATGGTTTGCGGTTTTTTCATAAACGGCTCCCCTTCCAAAATATAAATCATCTACATCAGAAACAGGTATAAAGTGGAGCTAAAAATTAATTAAATAGATCCTTGCCGTATTTTTTAAAACGTTCGAAGAATAGCATATCGTAATTTTCATGATTCATTTTTTTCTCAGAATACATTATATTATCTGCTTGCTTTATAATCTCGGGAATATCTTTATTCGAAAGAACCCTGCCGGTTGCCCGACCAACCGAAACGCTGATCGGCTCTTTTTTATGATTCGCGTTATGCTGCTCTATTTGCATATGGATTTTTTGACATGAATTTTGCACTGTATCGTCATCAATGGATGGCATCAGCGCTAAGAATTCATCCCCGCCTATCCTGCACACCATGTCGATTTCCCGAAAACTCGACTTTAAAATGTTGGCTACTAATTTAATTAATGAATCTCCTGCATAGTGCCCCAAATTGTCATTAACAATTTTGAGTCCGTCAATATCGCAGGAAACAATTCCGACCGAGTCACCTTTTTTAGAGGATAATCGTTTGATTTCCTGTTCCAAATAGGAGCGATTGTATAAATCTGTAAACATATCATGGAAGCTCATATGCCGCAGTTTTTCTTCAATTTGCTTCCGTTCTGTCTGATCGTTCAATATGATCACTGTACCCATAAATTTGCCGCTGACATCGAGCATGCGACGAAACTTTATGATAACATTCTTTTTGCCGTGTATTGGCGATTCACAATCTTTTTCTATTGTAGCCTCATGCTCACTTCCCTTACAAAAAGCCTGATATTCTTCATAGAAGCACGGAATAACACTTTCGGCCTTCTGCTTTTGATCTTCCGCATAGTATACATACCCCGGAGAATATAAATTTTCCTGTAAAAAATACTGTGCCGCAAAGTTGATATTATTACAATAGTCTTCCGTATCAAAAAGTATAACAGGTATTGGTATACTTTCGAAAATAGTTAAATACTTATTTTTTTCGTTGACAATCTCCCTGTTGGTTAATTGAAGTTCCGACAGCAGCGTTTCTTTTGATTGGACATTCCATTCCTTACAAAAAGCAATTTCGTTTTGGTCAAAAAAGCGATTAATCCATAACGTATATAAAATCTGTTGTTTTTGATCTGTAATTGAGTTCATAATCAAGTCTATATAGGTCTGCCGGTAATACTTTATTAATCCCAAATACATTTCAAGCGAAATTCCCCGCTGCCTGTGTCTCAGCGCTTCTATTCTTCCGAATTCAGTAATTGGCTCAGAAATAAAATCCTGGTCAACATTTAATTCAGGAATTTTTTTATCATTTTGTATACAACCTATCAGAGCATCGGACAAGCCGGTTACCGACGCAACCCATGCTTCCTCAAGAGTCGATGAGTATTTTACGTAATCATGGATTTTCGCGTAATATAATATCTGTTTGAGCAGGAATGATTGACTGTTTTGGATTAATTCTATTAGTTTTTCCAATTTAAAACACCAGCCTTTAACGTAACTCTTTCATCGAGGTTATTGAAATGCTCAAATACAATTATTACATTACATCGTAAATATATTGTAAAATTATATCATAAATTTCAGTTGAAGTCGAATAAATTTATCATAGCAAAGCAAAAAAGCCCGGCACCATCGAAACAGTGCCGAGCTTTCTATTATATTGCGTGAAATTATCTCTTTGAGAACTGTGGCGCACGACGGGCAGCTTTGAGGCCGTACTTCTTGCGTTCCTTCATTCTTGGGTCGCGGGTTAAGAACCCGGCCTTCTTCAAAGGAGAACGTAAATTTTCGGTGTCAAATTGCAGAAGTGCTCTTGCAATACCGTGGCGAATTGCACCGGCCTGGCCGGTAACACCGCCGCCGGCTACGCGGCAGATAACGTCAAACTTCTCGTTTGTGCTGGTCAGAACCAACGGCTGGCGAACAATCAGTTTGAGGGTATCGAGGCCGAAATAGTCGTCGATATCTCTGTCGTTAATTGTAACCTTGCCTGTACCTTGATAAACTCTTACGCGGGCAACGGAGCTTTTTCTCCTGCCTGTTCCATAAAAATATGGTGCTTTCTCGTACATAATTTACTCCTCCTTCCTTATAGTTCAAAAGTCTGCGGTTTTTGGGCGGCATGAGTATGCTCAGCACCCTCGAACAAACGCAGTCTTAACAATGCGGCGCGGCCGATTGTAGTGCTTGGGATCATGCCTTTTACAGCAAGTTCCATCGCTCTGCATGGCTTCTCTTCCATAAGGGTGTCGTATCTGACTGCCTTTAAGTGGCCGATATAACCCGTATGATGGTAATAATACTTCTTCTCTAACTTTTTGCCTGTCAGCAAAACTTCTCTGCAGTTGATGATGACAACATGGTCACCGCAATCAACGTGAGGAGCAAAAATGGTCTTGTTTTTTCCGCGGAGCAAAACTGCGGCTTGTGCGGCAACGCGGCCTAACGGCTTGCCTGCTGCATCAATAACATACCACTTGCGCTCAACTTCGCCAGCTTTTGGCATATAGGTGGTGGACGAATTTGTGGACATAGCTTTTACCTCCTGATTTTTATTCCAATTTATCGCAAAACCCCGCCCTTTTGGCAGGGCTGCCTTTGACTAAAAAAGCGCGCCAAAAATCTGGCGCAAAGGACTTGCATGTATGATATTACCACATGGCTGCGGCAGTGTCAATAGATGTAAGCGATATTTTTAATTTAGTTCGCTATTTGCTCGTATTTTCGCGTGTTTTTGCCTCATTTCTCGCTGTACCGCAACCGTCATTTCAGTTTTGTAGTATATTTTTTACCGCAGCTCGATTCGTATGCGCTTTTAATCGTTATGATTTCTTGCGTTTTAATTGTCAACCATTTATAATAAATATGGTTGACAATTCATATTCTATTCTCTATACTATATATAAAAAGAATCGATTGGGAGTATCTGATGAAAACAAAAAATTTGGCTGCCACCGCGCTGTTTACCGCACTGACCATTGTTTTTGCACAGCTGATTCTGCCGCTGCCGTTTACGCCGGTACCGCTTTCACTGTCGTTGCTTCCGGTATTTTTGGCGGGCGCAATACTGCCGAAACGGTATGCGGCTTATTCGCAGCTCGTGTACCTGCTGTTAGGTGTTGTTGGGCTGCCGGTGTTCGCAGGCTTTAAGGGCGGCATGGGCATTGTGTTCGGGCCGACAGGCGGCTTTCTCATTGCGTATCCAATTATGGCGTT
>DAMDEB010000052.1:1810-5840 GCA_032090075.1 Caproiciproducens sp. | reverse complement strand
TATGGCGTTTTTGACCGCCTGGGTCGTGTCACTTTTGCCCCGGAAAACAATCGTGTCCTACATTCCCGCCATGCTCGCGGCACTTGTCGCGTGTTACCTTTGCGGTTCGCTCTGGTACGTTCTTGTCGGACATGTCAGTTGGATGAAATCCCTCGCCGCAACCGTAATTCCCTTTGTTGCTTTCGATTGTATCAAAGTCGGTATCTGCGCCGTCCTTGCGGTTTCTCTTAACAAAGCGTTGATTAAATCAAAGTTGATACTAAACGTATAATCGTTTTAACTTGTTTCACGCTCATCAAAACAAATATTCATTTTTATTGTGATTTGTTCTCAACAAATCATTAATATTGGATTAAATAATACAATTTATATTATTATATTTTAAATCCGCAGAAGAAAAAATCAAGTACCCGTAATTAAAATTACACCTATGAAACTGAACCGCTGAAGAAAAATCTTCGGCGGTTCAGTTTTCATTTATTCATTTAAGCTGTGAATTCATGGCAAAGTTATTCAGCGCCCTGCCCTGTATATTAATACTATATTAGATACTCCTGCCGACCACTCCTGCAATCATCCCCACTTTTTGGAAGAGCGCGGCATATGCTTCCGGCGTGAGCTGCTGCGCAGCGTCGCTCAGCGCAACCTTTGGGTTTGGGTGTACCTCAATGATAAGGCCGTCCGCACCCGCGGCAATGCCCGCAAGTGAAAGAGAAGCTATATACTTCGATTTTCCCGCCGCGTGGGACGGGTCAATGATAATCGGCAGGCTGCTCCGCTCTTTAACAACCGCAACTGCGGAAACATCGAGCGTGTTACGTGTAGCTGTTTCAAAAGTACGAATGCCGCGTTCACACAACACCACATTGTAGTT
This sequence comes from Caproiciproducens sp., assembly GCA_032090075.1. Taxonomy (GTDB): domain Bacteria; phylum Bacillota; class Clostridia; order Oscillospirales; family Acutalibacteraceae; genus Caproiciproducens. The sequence goes on along the minus strand of DAMDEB010000052.1, from coordinate 4,966 downwards.
GCCTTCACTCATGATATACTCGGCGGCGTCCAGCCATTCTTCAATCGTAGAGGAAATGCCGCGCTTTAAAAGCACAGGAACCTTGGAACGGCCGACTTCGCGCAAAAGACGGAAGTTCTGCATATTGCGTGCGCCGATTTGAAACATATCGCAATATTTGGCCGCGGTTTCAATCTGGTCGTGGGCGACAATCTCGCTGACAACCTTAAGGCCGACGCCGTCGGCGGCTCTGCGCATTATTTTCAGGCCCTCTTCCTCCATTCCCTGAAAGGAATACGGTGAAGTACGCGGCTTGTAAGCACCTCCGCGCAAAAAGGCCGCTCCCGCAGCCTTAACGCCGATTGCCGCCTGGTTAATTTGATCCTCGTTTTCAACAGCGCACGGCCCTGCCATCATGACCAGTTTTTTACCCCCGATGATTTGATCACCGACCTGTACAGTCCGTCCGTCCGGGCACATTTCATGGCTTGCAAGCTTATAGGAATGCATAATCGGCACGCATTTCTCAACGCCGTCCATCAGCTCCAGATCAAGGTCACCAAGCTTCGCCTTATCGCCCAAAATACCAATAATGGTAGCCTGTGCTCCGGTGGAAAGATTCGCACCCAAGCCATGCTCCTTTAAAATATCAATAATCTTTTCTACGTCCTGACTGGTAGAGCCGTTCTTCATTACAATAATCATAATAAAATAATCCCTTTTCTCATTTAATCAGCCGTCAATCGCTTTAGCAACTTTATGCTTTAAATCGCTAAATATATTATACAACAATATCGCAAAAAATCAAGTATCTCTTCCTCTAAGATATAAAGGAACAAATATCAAAGAATATTATGTACCGATCAGTATATATTTAACATATTAGTACAATCAGTATACTTTATACGCAAAAAAACAGCCACCCTATTGGGTGACTGCTTTAAAATGTTGGCGCCTTCCTATTGTTCCGGGCCGTCGCCAGCCAAGTATCTTCGGCACTAATGAGCTTAACTTCCGTGTTCGGGATGGGAACGGGTGGACCCTCATCGTAATCAGTACCAACTCTTTGTCGCTGTTTTGGCGACTTGTTTATATTACCACCATCCGCGACAAAATGCAAGTGTTATTTTAGATTTTTTTAATTTTTTTCATATTTATTGTTTTTTCGGGGTTTACACGGCGCTTTGCTCAATATTTCAATGCATAATAAATCACATAAACCCAGCTGAAAAGTCCGTGAATAATTGCCCATGGAATAGAATGCCACGCAGTGTAGGAAATTACCATTGCAAGGCAGGAACCGAACGAAATTCCCGCCTTAGCAGTGTTTTTTACCACTTTTTGATGATCCATCCTCCGTCAACCTTTCCATATCAAAATGCACTTTATTTGCTTAATTCTACCGTGTTCAGAAGATTTCTGCAGGCGTAAAAAATGCCGACCGATACAAGCAGATTCCACACAAAAATCGGTAACCCCATCACGATACCCGGAACCTGCCTTGCTAAGATATACAAAGCAACGCTTCCGCCGATTCCGGGCGCCATCAGCACGACCAGCAGAATCATGTATAAAATCATAATCAAACCCTTGTTGGCCAGTTGCCCGAACACCCGCTGGGAAAGCACATTAGCAGCCGTGTACACAAAACCCATTGAAGCATAAATCAGCACACAGATCAGTGCCGTAAACGTATTCGCACGCAGGATAACGCACAGCGCCGTAAAAATCACCGCACCGTCAATGACGGGCATCATTAAAGTGGACATACTTGCCCAAAACAGCTTGTCAAACGGTTTCTCCGGTACTAAATAGATATACGGTTTCATCAGCTCAAGCGTCCAGTCGCCGGCCGCGTTGAGAAAGAAAAGAATATAGCTGCTTGCCGCAAGTCCGATGCCCATCAAGTAGCCTGCCGCAAGATTTTCCCCGTCGGAACCGCTTATCTTTTGAATGGCGATGATCAGAATCAGATTGGCGGCCAGCAGGATAATGGTGGAAGTTCTAATATAGGGAATGCGGCTCTTGCGCTTCGCCTCCCGCATATGTTTAAAGAAGAAGGTATCTGCGCCCCATCCGTGATTAATCCCGGTATCGGTCACCTTGCGGGGCTTTGCGTTCATCCCAACGGAGCGTCCGTCCTTCACTGCCTGCCTTAGGGCAAAGGAAGTCTCGGTCGACTGTAAGACGTCCTCATAGTAATCGGAATCGCTGTTTGCGAACAAAAGAATACTGCCCGCGATAGCAAAGCTGTTCAATACCGCGTATAGTACAATATGCATTGTGTTTCCGGTGATAATTCCGAATATCATTCCCTTAATCCACCCGAAAAGCGGTACGAGCTCAAGATTCGGTGAAGCAATTGCGGATAAAAGCGCTTCCATGTTTGCACCATTGATAAGGAAGCTGCCGAATGCAAACGCCACCATCGCACCAAGCATTGCGTAAACGCAGATTTTGACTGTGCGGATACGCCCCGGGCGGCCGCTTGAAAAGCTGTAAATCAGCAATACAAGCACCTGCATCATAAAGACCATCAGCGCGATACCTGCAACCAGTGCCAGCATCTGCCCAATCGTAACACCGAAAGCACTCGTAGCCATTCCGGCGTAAAACATCAAAAATGCCATCATTAAGATACTCGAAGCCATCTGTTTGATCAATCCGTAGCCAAGAATCGTCTTTGGCGAAACAGGTGAAACAAACAGCATATTTACATCACACATCTTAAAGAAGGTCGCACCGCTCTTTACGCCGGTTAAAATGCCGGGCACACCGATAAACAACAGAACTGCAAGATAAATCCCGTGTAAAATTCGCATATCCAAGTATTTTCCGCTGCTATGGGACTCGCTCTTTGTCCCGGAAAACAGTGAAAATCCCAAAAGTGCAATAATCGCCAAATAGGAAATCAGCTTTGCAGGGTGGTGAAATAAATCTATAATCGCATTTTTTATTTCTTTTCGGATTAAATATAATATGGCTTTCATTCTTTATCCCCGCCTGCCTGTTCACCTTCGGTAATAAAGAAGAAGAGCTGCTCCAAATCCTCGCCTGTGCTTTCAATTTCAGCACGCGTACGGATGGCTGCGATTTTACCTTCCACCATGATAAGCGCCTTATCCCAAAATTCAGCCACGCTGTCCAGCATATGTGTGCTGATCAGTACGGTGCAGC
>DAMDEB010000052.1:0-1800 GCA_032090075.1 Caproiciproducens sp. | reverse complement strand
TGTTTCAGCTCCATAATAATATTTTTCAGCTCCTTGATTGCGTGCGGATCCAAGCCGACCAGCGGTTCATCAAACAAGACGACCTGTGGTTCCGGCAGCAACGCGCAGCAAATGCTCAGCTTTTGCTGCATACCCTTAGAAAGCTCCTTGCCAAGCTTCTTCCGCTTGTCGTCAAGCTCCATTCGAGCTAACAATTGTTCCGTTTTTTCCTGCCAGTTATCCACCTTATAGGCACGAGCAATAAATTCCATATGTTCGTAAACCGTCAGCGTATCAATCGGAGCGGGGATTTCCGGAATATAGCCGAAGCTGCGCTTTGCCTCAATACTTTTATTGGGATATCCACAAATGGAAATATTACCATTAAAGCGCAAAAGTCCCGCGATACATTTAATGGCAGTGGATTTTCCCGCACCGTTCGGGCCGATTAAAACCGCAATTTCACCTGAATCAACCGTAAAATTTAAATTATCATTCGCTAATGTCTTATTGTATTTTTTCGTTAGGTTTAAAACCTCAAGCATGAATTACCCTCCAAATTTAACATCCTGTTTTATAACAAAGAATTAATAATAGACCGTGCCGCCCGTCATGGAAACAATATTTGCTGTAAAAATAACGATTCCGAAAACTGCCGCAATTAAGCCCACACCTACCAAAACCAGCGCAACCGTCAACAATACTTTTGCCCGGTGAGCCTGCTGCGGTGCATACGGATTAACAAACTGCGGTGTTGGATTTGCCGTGCCGCATCTCGGACAGTTCTGATCACCAGCATAGTGGCTGCATCCGCAATTTGGGCAGATTGCAAAGTTCCGTCCGGAATTACGCACACAAAGGTAAATAATTCCTGGAATCAGGCCAAGGAATCCAATTAAAAGTGCCCACATAACCGCGTCGGAGTTGTCTTTCGCGCACGCGTCATTGTACGCTGCAAAGGCGAACAATACTCGCTCTGCAAGGCCAACCAAACACAAAACACACATCAAAGCCGCAAGGCCGAACCCCGCCGTCACCACCATTGATGTCGGCCCGTCAGCTCCGCCAACGACATAACTGCCGGTAAATAACAGATTAATTACGTTCATAATATTCCTCTCAATTCAATTTGTATTATCAAATTAATACAATAATACAACATTGTTCATAATTTGTCAATACAGATTCTAAATTAATTGCCTTTAAATATTAGTATAGCATGTGGGCACGTAAAATGACAAATAAATGCATAAAAACATCAAATCATTTTAGCTTCTATTCAATTATAAGCATTCATTACTGCGAATTTTTTCTTAATCTTATTCGCCTTTAAACTATTTCATAATATGAAGTAGGATTTTTAGATCAATTTAGGTACTTTTAATACAAAAAAATTGGAGTATAGGGCGCATAATCATGCCGCCACAGTAAAAAGTTCATTATACAAAAAAAGACCTGCCCAAAAGGACAGATCTTGTATTTACGTTATACACTGAAAACTGAATAAAGGAACAAGCAGAGCAAGAAGAATGAATATCAAGAAAAATTATGGTCAAGCCCTCGACCTATTAGTACTGCCAAGCTGAGTACGTTACCGTACTTACACACGCAGCCTATCAACCTTGTAGTCTTCAAGGGGTCTTACTAGCTTACGCTATGGGATATCTAATCTTGGAGTCGGCTTCACGCTTAGATGCTTTCAGCGTTTATCCGATCCGCACGTAGTTGCCCAGCTGTGCCATTGGCATGACAACTGGTGCGCCAGCGGTGCGTCCATCCCGGTCCTCTCGTACTAAGGACAGCTCTCCTCAAATATCCTGC
>DAMDEB010000051.1:16801-17069 GCA_032090075.1 Caproiciproducens sp. | reverse complement strand
TGCTTTGACCTCGGCCATAAAATCTTCGTTCCCAATGCGTTCCAGCACTGCGAGCGCGCCCGCGCAGACAACCGGGTTGCCGCCAAAGGTAGAGCCGTGCATTCCGGCGCTCATTACACCCGCCAGCCGTTCGGCGCAAAGGCACGCGCCAATCGGCAGTCCGCCGCCCAACCCTTTTGCGCTTGTGATAACGTCCGGCACAATGCCGTAATTCTGGTAGCAATAGAGCGCGCCTGTGCGGCCTACACCGGTTTGTACTTCGTCTACC
>DAMDEB010000051.1:11085-16791 GCA_032090075.1 Caproiciproducens sp. | reverse complement strand
AGAGCGCAGCCAGCTCTTTTACGAATTCCTGCTCAAGCGGAAGTACGCCGCCCTCGCCCTGTATCAATTCGATGAACACCGCGCAGGTGTTGGCGTTTACACAAGCTTTTATGCTTTCAATATTCGTTTCAGCGTAGGAAAATCCGGTTGTAAGCGGCTGAAAATTCGCGTGAAAACCATCCTGCCCCGTCGCCGCCAAAGTCGTTACCGTACGTCCGTGAAATGAATTTTGCAAGGTCACGATTTCGCTGCGGGCTTCGCCGTATTGGTCGGCACTGTACTTTCTCGCGAGCTTAATCGCGCACTCATTTGCCTCCGCGCCCGAGTTCCCGAAAAACACCTTTGAAAAGCCGGTCAGTTTGCAAAGGGTTTCCGCAAGCTTCGTCTGCACCGGATTATAGTATAAATTCGATGTATGCTGGAGCGTTGCCGCCTGCTGCGAAACGGCCTGCGTCCATTTAGCGTCGCAGTAGCCAAGCGAGTTGACGCCGATTCCGCTGGTAAAATCAATGTATTCTTTTCCCGTACAGTCCGCCGCCGTTGCACCGTGCCCCGAAACAAGCGCCAGCTGGAACCGCCCGTAGGTTTGCATGATATTCTGTTCGTCCTGTTGTTTGATTTCTTCAAAGGTCATTATTGCCACCCCTTTTTAATACAGCATTGTGCCAATCCCCTCGTCGGAGAATAGTTCAATTAGAATGGAATGCGGAATACGCCCGTCAATAATGACTGCGCTTTCAACACCGCGGCGAACCGCTTCGACACAGCAGTCAATTTTAGGAATCATGCCGCCGCTGATGATGCCCTGGTTTTGCAGGCTGGGCACGTCGCTCACATTGATGACAGGAATAATGGTATTTTCGTCGTCCTTGTCACGCAGAAGACCGCGGATATCCGTCATCAGAATCAGCTTTTCCGCTCGTAATTCAGCCGCAATCCGCGCCGCCGCGACATCCGCGTTGATGTTGTAGACTTCGCCGTTTTCGCCGCCGGCGACCGTTGCAACAATCGGCACGTAACCGTTCGCTGTGGCGTGCGAAATAATATCGGTATTAACTTTGGTGATTTCGCCCACGAAACCCAAATCGTCTTTGGAAATCAGCTTTTCGGCTTTCAGCAACCCGCCGTCCAATCCGCAAAGACCGATTGCACGGCCGCTGTGGCTTTCCAGCAGCTGAACTAAATCCTTGTTCACCTTACCGGCAAGCACCATCTGAACAATATCGATGGTTTCGCTGTCGGTTACGCGCAGTCCGTCGACAAACTTGCTTTCCTTGCCGATTTTTTGAAGCATCCCGCTGATTTCCGGACCGCCGCCGTGAACGAGCACAACGTTGATTCCGACCAGCTGCATCAGGACGATATCGCTCATGACCGCGTCCTTTAAATCTTCATTAATCATGGCGTTGCCGCCGTACTTGACAACCACAGTCCTGCCCGCATGCTTTTGTATGTACGGCAGTGCCTGAACCAGTACCTTTGCCCTGTCGGTATTGCTGATATCCATTAAGGCCACTTCCTATTGCACAAAATCAGGTTCGATAATCCCCGTTTATTTTTACATAATCATAGGTAAGGTCACAGCCGAACGCGGTTGCCGCAAAAGCACCGTCGTGCAGGGTGACATTCACATTGATTTCATCCGGCGTTAAAATTTTCTTCGCTTCATCCTCATCAAAGTCGATTCCCGCACCGTTTTTGCAAACTTCGATGCAGCCGGCCTTGGACTCAAACCCAACGTCAACCGCGTTGATGTCGGTATCCGCTTTTGAATAGCCGATGGCGCAAAGCACACGGCCCCAGTTGGCGTCCGCACCGAACATTGCCGCTTTGAACAGGCTGGAGCAAATTACGGATTTGGCGACAAGCCGCGCGTCATTTTCACTTTTCGCCCCGGTCACATTGCACACCAGCAGTTTTGTCGCGCCCTCGCCGTCCTTGGCGACTTTTCTTGCAAGCGCGGTACACAGCGCGGTTAAACCCGCCGTAAAAGCTTTGTAACCCTCAGTATCAACTTCAATTCTGGTGTTTTCCACAAGACCGGAGGCCAGTGCCGACACCATATCGTTGGTGGAAGTATCGCCGTCAATGCTGACCATGTTAAAGCTGACCCCAACCGCCTCATGCAGTGCGGCGTTCAGCGCTTCCGGTGAAATCGCCGCATCGGTTGTAATAAAGCTGAGCATAGTCGCCATGTTGGGGTGAATCATGCCGGAACCTTTCGCAATGCCGCCAATATGCACGGTTTTACCATCAATGGTAAACGCAACCGCCATATTTTTCACTTCGGTGTCGGTCGTCATAATCGCCTTTGCCGCGTTGGCAGAACCATCGGCGGAAAGCGCTTTGGCAAGAGCCGGAAGCGCGGTCAGAATCGGTTCAATCGGCAGGACCTGCCCGATGACTCCGGTGGAGGCGACCACAACGTCACCCGGCTGAATTCCAAGCTCCTTTGCGGCGGCGTCGCACATCATCTGCGCTTTTTTCTCACCGTCCGCGTTGCAGGTGTTGGCATTGCCGGAATTGCAGATGACTGCCTGTGCAATTCCGTTTGCAATATTTTTACGCGTCACCAAAATCGGTGCGCCCTTGACTAAATTCTGTGTGTACACCGCCGCCGCCGAACACGGCACACTTGCGTAAATCAGCGCCAGATCCGGCTTTGATTTATTTTTGCGGATTCCGCAGTAAATGCCCGAAGCGGTAAATCCCTTTGCGGCAGTAACGCCGCCATCTATAAAATTCATTTTAATCTATCTCCTTATACTACTCTCCAATTAAAATGTATATTTCAATTGGAGAACGCCCGGCTATGCCGCGCTTGTTTTGCACTTATTTTAAGCGCAAAACTCGTCCAAAATCCAACGCGCTTCGCGCTATAAAAACGTGATTTCACGTTTTTAATGGATTTTGGTATCAAAACGCCGGAGGGAATGCCTTCAGACCGGTGGTTTCGTCTATATCAAACGCGATATTCATGTTTTGGATTGCCTGCCCCGCCGCACCCTTGACCATGTTGTCAATGGCGGAGATAGCAATGAATGTATTGGTACGGGAATCCATATGAATGGAAATATCACAGAAGTTGGAACAACGTACATTCTTGATATCCGCTTCTCTGCCCTGCGGCAATAATCGAATAAAATATTCGTGATCATACGCGTCATGATACGCTTTCAGCAATTGTTCCATCGTTGTACCGGGTGTCATCCGCGCATAACAAGTGGCGAGAATGCCGCGGTTCACCGGCAGAAGATGCGGCACAAAGGTGATTTTTACATCACCGCCCGCCACGTGGGAAAGGCTTTGTTCAATTTCGGGCGTATGGCGATGACTTGCAACCTTGTAAGCGCTCATCCCCTCGTTCAGTTCCGGATAATGTGTGTTCTGGCTGGGGTTTCGCCCCGCGCCGGTCACACCGCTTTTGCAGTCGGCAATGATTCCATCCGCTGCAATCAAACCATTCCTCAGTGCCGGAGCAAGCGCGAGCGGCACCGCCGTGGTGTAACAGCCCGGGTTTGCAATGATTTTCTTCCCTTTGATATTCCCACGGAACAGTTCGGGCAGAGCGTAAACGGAAAGCGCGTGCAAATCCGGATGAATATACTTTCCGCCGTACCATTCCTTGTAGTCTTCCTCGTTTTCGAGCCGGAAATCCGCGCCCAGATCAATAAATACTTTTCCTTTTTCATAGCACTCAGCGGCTAACTCCTGTGAAAGGCCATGGGGCAGCGCGGCAAAAATAACATCGCTTTTTTCCACGACCTCGCTTTGCGTGCCGCAGACCATGTCGCAAAGATTGTAATAAGCGGGGTAAACGGTTGAAAGGGGCTGCCCTTCAAAGCTGACCGAACTGATTGCCGCAAGTTCCGCGCCCGGGTGCCCGCTTAAGAGCCGTACAAGCTCCGCACCCGCGTAGCCCGTCGCTCCTACAACGCCTGCTTGAATCATTCCGCCGCCCCCAATTTACTTAGTATTCTTTTTGCCTGATATTCCACATTCTGCGGTGCGGGACCACCGATTACTTTTCTGCCGTTGACGCAGTTTTCAAGCGAAATCGCGTCACAAATACCGCTGTCAAAGTGCGGGTCAAATTCCTTGTATTTTTCAATTGGAAGGGTTTCAAGCGTTAAACCGCTGTCAATACATTCCGCTACCAGTTCGCCCGTAATCTTGTACGCGTCACGGAACGGCAACCCTTTGCCGACCAGATAATCCGCGCAGTCGGTCGCGTTGATAAATCCATGCGCGGCGGCTTTTCTCATGTTCTGCGGCAGTACCTTCATCGTGTCGATCATCGGGATAAAGGCAGTCAGGCACAGATGCAAGGTGTCCACCGCGTCAAAAATCGCTTCTTTATCCTCCTGCATATCTTTATTATAGGCAAGGGGAAGGCCTTTCATCATGGTCAGCAGTGTCATCAGGTCGCCGATGGCGCGCCCGCTTTTGCCGCGCACAAGCTCGGCGATATCGGGATTCTTTTTCTGCGGCATGATGCTCGAGCCGGTGGAAAACGCGTCGTCCAGCTCAATAAATTTAAATTCCCACGAACACCAAAGTACAATCTCCTCCGAAAAGCGGGAGAGGTGCACCATGGCGATGGCGATATCCGAAGCAAGCTCCATGCAGAAGTCGCGGTCGGAAACGCCGTCAAGGCTGTTGTTCGTCACACGGCTGAACCCCAAAAGCGAGGCCGTCAGTTCCCGATTTAACGGATAAGTCGTTCCCGCCAGCGCACCGGAGCCGAGCGGGCACTCGTCCATACGCTCTTTGGTACCCGCAAGACGGGATAAGTCGCGCTGAAACATTTCGGCGTAGGCCAGCAGGTGGTGCCCGAAGGTAATGGGCTGCGCGCGCTGCATATGGGTGTAGCCCGGCATAACCGCGGCTTTATTCTCAATCGCTTTATGGCACAGCACAACAATCAACTCCTGAATCTGGCTGTACAGCGCGTCGCATTGCTTTTTCAAATATAGTTTGACATCCACCGCAACCTGATCGTTGCGGCTGCGCGCGGTGTGCAGGCGCTTACCCGCCGAACCCAGACGCGCCGTAAGCTCGCCTTCCACAAAAGTGTGGATATCTTCCGCTTCTCCGTCAATTTGGAGCTTGCCGCTCTCGATTTCTTCAAGAATATTTTGCAGCTCCGCACCGATTTGTTTGCTTTCGGCGGCGTCGATAATCCCGCAGGAGCCAAGCATGGCTGCGTGGGCGATGCTGCCCTCAATATCTTCCTTTACCATGCGGCTGTCAAAGGAAATGGATGAATTAAAATCGTTTGTTTTCTGGTCGAGTTCTTTATGGAATCTTCCTGCCCACAGCTTCAAAGTACACAGCTCCCATTATTGAAATGTGGGGCAGACAATGTGCCCGCCCCAAAATGATTATATTTTATATTTTCGGCTTATTTTTTCAGCTTTTTCATTGCCTGCACCTGAATCGGCAGGCCGAAGAGGTTGATAAAGCCCGCGGCGTCGGCCTGATTGTACACATGATCTGCGCTGAAGGTTGCAATATCTTCATCATAAAGTGAATTTGGCGAGGTTGCGCCCGCGTCGATAATATTGCCTTTGTACAGCTTCAGTTTCACTTCGCCGGTCACCGTCTCCTGTGTACTATCCACAAAAGCGGAAAGCGCTTCGCGCAGCGGAGTAAACCACTGGCCGAAATAGACCAGTTCAGCGAACTTTACGCCCACGCCCTGTT
>DAMDEB010000051.1:7690-11075 GCA_032090075.1 Caproiciproducens sp. | reverse complement strand
TGTAATGGTAGGTATCCCTGTCAAGGCAAAGTTCTTCGAGCTTGTTGTGCGCGTGGTAAAGAATCTCGCCGCCCGGGGTTTCGTAAACGCCGCGGGATTTCATGCCCACCAGCCTGTTTTCAACAATATCCGCAATACCGATTCCGTTCGCGCCGCCCAATTGGTTCAGCTGGGCAATCATGTCCACCGCGCACAGCTTTTGCCCGTTGAGTGAAACAGGAATTCCCTTTTCAAATTGGAGGGTGATATAGGTTGCTTTGTCGGGAGCCTGTTCCGGTGAAACGCCCAACTCCAAAAATCCCGGCTTATTGTAATCCGGCTCGTTTGCAGGGTCTTCCAAATCCAGTCCCTCATGGGAAAGATGCCAAAGATTCTTATCCTTGCTGTAATTGGTTTCCCTCGTAATATTCAACGGAATATTGTGCGCTTCGGCATAGTCGATTTCCTCATCACGGGACTTGATGCTCCACTCACGCCACGGGGCGATGATTTTCATGTGCGGCGCAAAAGCCTTGATTGCAAGCTCAAAACGCACCTGATCGTTGCCCTTGCCGGTGCAGCCGTGGCAGATTGCGTCCGCACCCTCGGCCTGTGCGATTTCGACCAGCCGCTTGGCAATCAGCGGCCTTGCAAAAGAGGTGCCGAGCAGATATTTATTTTCGTAAACCGCGCCCGCCTTTAAAGTCGGCCAAATGTAGTCCTCGGCAAACGCTTTTTTCAGGTCGGCAATGTAAAGCTTTGAAGCGCCCGTCTTTTTCGCCTTTTCCTCCAACCCGTTCAGCTCTGCGCCCTGCCCTACGTCCGCGGCAACCGCGATAACCTCGCAATTATCATAATTTTCTTTTAACCAGGGAATAATAATTGAAGTATCAAGTCCGCCCGAATAAGCAAGCACGACTTTTTTAATTGTATTTTTCATTGAAAAAGCCCCCTATTTGTTTTGATGTGTTTTATTATACACCGTTTATGCAATAAATCAAGTATTATATGCATAAATATTCATTATTTCTTAAATATATAAAATCTATTAAATTTTATTCCCCAGATTGTGTGATATATCCAAATGTGATAAAATAGAATATATATTACGAATGATCCCGTTGTTCGTAATATATTGATTATTATGATTAAATGGAGGCGTTTTTATGTTTCAGGAAGTCGATATTAAAAAGATGAGTTTTAATCCGTTTACAAAGATTGACAAGGAATGGATGCTCATTACCGCAGGCGATGAAACCAAATGCAACACCATGACAGCCAGCTGGGGCGGCTTGGGTGAACTTTGGAACAAATACGTCTCGTTCATTTTTATGCGCCCCAGCCGCTACACGTTGGAATTTGTTCAAAACAGCGACTACTATTCGCTCTGTTTTCTAAGCGACGACAACCGCAAAATTTTAAATTACTGCGGGAGCCACTCCGGCCGTGAAGGCAACAAAATCGAGGCGGCCGGTCTTACCCCCATTTTTAATGAAGCCGCGCCGTACTTTGAGGAAGCACAACTCGTGTTCATCTGCCGCAAAATGCATGCGCAGAAGATTGACCCAGATTGCTTTATTGACCCGGCAATCGACCGGGAGTGTTACCCGCAAAAGGATTACCACGAAATGTTCATCGGCGATATCGTGAAGGTGCTTGAAAAAATATAATCCTGTGACTGTTCGAAAGGGGCTGGCAAAAGTGTTTCCGTGGAACCGTAGGGAAGTTTTTGTAGGCTTTTCCATGCAGGATTTTGTCCATGTTCGCGACATTCTCGCTGCCAACCGGATTACGTATGATATACGCACGGTAAATCATTGTGCAAATTGGACCGGTGCACGCGACAGTATGGGTCGGTTCGGGGAAAATCCCGCGTTTGAGAACGAATATTATGTTTATGTAAACAAGCAGGATTACGAGAACGCAAAATACCTGCTCCAAAAATAAACGCATCGAAAAAGGCTGCTTCAAATGAAGCAGCCTTTTTTTATTCTATCATAAAATCTTTGATTAAATCACTCATTATAGGGGGAACCTGTGCCGTCAGCATCAAGCCGGTTTCGGTGTACTCTTCACTTTCCACCGTACCGTCACGCCGTATCTGCGCCGCTATCCCGCTTTGTGCAAAGGGCAAAAGCAGCTTTACACGCTTTGTCTTAACCGGAAGATTCTCTTCAATTACAGCGAGAAGCCTGTCCACCCCCACGCCGCTGTTGGCGCTGATTCGCACCGCGTTGCCGACAAAGGGAACAAGGCTGATTGCGGGCAGCAAATCACATTTGTTGAATACGGGAATAATGGGTCGGTCCTCGCACCCAAGTTCGGCTAAAAGGTTTTTCGTAACCTCCAGATGCACCTGCGCTTCGGGGCTGGACGCGTCACAGATATTCAGTATGATATCGGCAGTCGCGGCCTGTTCGAGCGTCGAGCGAAACGCCTGCACCAGATGATGCGGCAGCCGGCGGACAAATCCAACCGTGTCGATCAGCATCACCGTCGTACCGCTGGGCAGCTTCAGCGCCCGGGCCGTCGGGTCGAGCGTGGCGAACAGCATATCCTGCACCAGCACGCCGGCCTGCGTCAGATAATTCATCAGCGTGGATTTCCCCGCGTTGGTGTAACCCACCAGCGCAACGGTAATCACACCGTCTTTTTGGCGGCGGCGGTTAATTTGTGCGCGGTGTTTTTCCACCTCGTCAAGCTGTTCCTTCACGGTGTCGATTCGCCTGCGGATATGGCGCCTGTCCGTTTCAAGCTTGCTTTCGCCCGGGCCGCGCGTGCCGATTCCGCCGCCAAGACGCGAAAGCTCGGTTCCCTTGCCCATTAACCTCGGCATCATATATTTTAACTGGGCAAGCTCAACCTGCAGCTTGCCCTCTTTGCTTTTTGCGCGCGCCGCGAAAATATCCAGTATCAGCATCGTGCGGTCAATAACACGCACCTTACCGATTCTTTCAATGTTACGGATTTGGGTTGGTGACAGTTCGCAGTCGAAGATGAGCAAATCAATTTCGTGCTTTTCACAAAAATCCGCAATCTGATCCATCATACCGGAACCGACACAGGTCGCCTTATCCGGAGCCGGGCGTTTTTGCGTCATCGCGCCAAAAGGTTCTGCCCCCGCACTGTGTACAAGTTCGTAAAGCTCCGCCAAAGACGCCTCGGTATCGTACTCGCCGGTATCAACTTCAATCAGCAGTGCACGCTCGGGCTGCACCTCATTTTCATGCAATTCCAGTCTGCTCATCCCCTTACTCTATCCTGTCGTATTTCATCAATTCCATCAATGAATAAAAAAATTTCTTTGCCTGTTTATTTGCTATATCTTACAATATTCTATCTTAATTTCTAAAATAATGCAAATTTATCGGAACGCAATATAGACGTAATTGTCGGAATCGCTGTT
>DAMDEB010000051.1:2972-7680 GCA_032090075.1 Caproiciproducens sp. | reverse complement strand
GTTAAAATTTGTGAAGATTCCGCCCCCTGTCGGTACGCTCCGGCTTTGGCACGCCGTCAGCTTGTTCTCACTCAGAAGAAGTCCCATGCTCCCGCCCTTTTGAGTGACAATGGCAAAATTATTTTCATTGTATCCGCTGGCTCCCACCGGCACATAGTCATCCATGACCGCCTGATCCATAAAAGCAATGACCATTCGCGGTTCAAAGGGCAGTGTGATTATTTGTGATACCGCACCGTTTCCGGTGTAATTGCCAAGGATAAAGCTGTCTGTAAGCAAGGTACGGTCAGCCGCGGACAGATGCTTTGACGTATCGTTGAAATGCGTTGTCAACAGCGTATCTAAGGTTGCGTTGTCCTCCACAAAATCGCTGCGCTTCGGTTTGTCGGTGCCAATCCAGCTGTTCAGCCCCAGGCTTGTTTTGTTGTTTGTCGGCATAATTTCCTCCTTTATATTTGCAGCATTGCATTGCCGTAACAATCTATTGCATCCCATGTGTAACCGAAGCTGTCCTTTGTGTCAAAACATTCGTCCAACTGATCAATATTATTCCATGAAATGCTCCTAAAATCCAGCTCAGCGTTCAAATGAGCCGGAAGGAATAATTTGGCAATCCTCAGCGCGGACTGCATTGCCGCATTGCCCGCCGTTTCACCGAGGCAGTTGACGTACAACTTTTTAGCGGCGGTGTTTTCACAAATTTCCGCATTTAGCCCTGCCAAAGACAGCACCCGTTCCATGTCCGCTTTGGTAAAGTCGTTCGGGGTAATTGCGCCGCGTTTTAAAAGGGCGGTACGCCGTTCCTCCGAACTGCCGTATGCGCCAACTTGAGACAGGGTTTCCCGATTGGAAATCCCGTAGTCCGTCGACGTGGCGATAAAACTTTCCTGTTCAAGTTGTGCAAATGCGTCAGCCGCCATCTTCAGTCCCTCGGCGTATGCCTGAAGCTCGTAATCCACCAGCGATGTTCCGTTCAATGTGTAAATTCCGGTCGCTTTCAGTTTCGATACCATGGATTCCAACGCATTCATTGAAACACCCCCGTGTAGTACCCGATGCTGACCGTTCCGCACACCGCAAGCTGGTTCTCATTCATTTTCCGGTCGCTTGCCGCCGAGTTTACAAAAACATAGTTTTTTACTTTCCCTGTCGAGAATATCTGAACACCCAGCGCCGTCAGAATAAGCGGCTCGCCGACCGCAAGCGCGTCAAAGTATTCCTTGATTGCCTGCGTACAGGCTTCATATGCCGCCTGTGTTTCCACATTATCCGCCGGAGTAACGGCAATATCAATATTGACCGCAACAAGCTGAGCCGCTGCAACCGTCACGTCCACATTGACCTCCCGCAGTTGATTCAAACCGCTCTGCACCTTTGCAATCACGTCGGCTGACGGCACGCCGCCCCTGCCGCCAAGGTAAAGGCTAATTGTGCCCGCGCCTTTTTCACGCGGAATAATTCCGACGGAGTAAACGCCGTCGTACCGTAAAGCACATTCGCGGTAAAAGGCGGAGTTGCTGCCGTTTGAAATACTTGCGTAGCTCTGCATCAGGCGGCTGCGCAGCTCACTGTCACTTTCGCTGTCCTCACCGCCCGTAAAAGCAATTGAATTTGTCACGCTGTCGATGGCGGGCGGCGGTGTGACCATCAGCACAACGGTTCCCGGCTGCGAATTTCCACTGCGCCCGCCCTGCTCGGCCTTTGCCGGTACGGTAACGTTCAACTCTCCGTTGGGAAGAATTCCCGCCTCCGTAGTAATATATCGGATTGGGTTGTCGCCCGCCGTGGAGCAGACCGTACCAATTGGAATCGCGGCGTTGTACCAAAGCGGAGTACTGCGTTTAAAATCAAGTTTTCCCACCGCTGTGAGGGGCTGCTTGCGCGACAGTCCGCGTTCCTGTGCGCGTAAATCAAGCTGTTCCCCCTGCGCGCTCTGGGCAAAGGTTTGCATCTTCAGCCAGTCTATCGCGCTGCAAACGGAGTACACCTCCCCCGCGAGCACCTTCATACGGATGCCAATATCCGAAGCGTCGTCCGGCGAATACCCCGCAAGCGCCGTAAACTGATCCTTCATTCTTGTAATGATTTCATCATAACTGTACATTTATATTTTCACCTCGATTGCTGCATTCCCACCGCTGTAACTGAGCTGAACCGTGACCGCCACCGATTCTCCCACGGCACAGGAAACGCTTTCCACCGTGAGCTGCGGCAGGGATTTGAGCGCCTCCTGCGCCATGGCAAGGGCCTTGGCGTTCAGCGCGTCGTCCTCCGCTTTCAGGCTGTGCAGCCGGCTGCCGAGCTGTGCGTCATAAACAAAGCTGCCAAGCGGTACGTTCAGGCGTATCGCGGCACGCTGCAAAAGCTCCTGTGTGCCGTCAATTTGCTCCGGTCGCCCATTGGAGCTCACCTTAAAATCGCCGTTAATCAATGCGGTGTCCACGCTACCCCTCCTTTTTTGCGGCAAAAATCTGCCCGTTAATGACAACTTCGCCGCTGTTTTTTAAGTAAACACACGCACCGCCCGCGGAGAAAAGCATCAATTCCCCCGGGGCAAGCCCCTTGCTTTCCACTATCGTTCCAACACAGGTATTTCCCGCATTTGTGCCGACAACTACCGCCTGTGCCGTATTCGGCGGCATATAAGCGATTCCCCACGGCGCGCAAAGCGGTACGCCGCGGTATTCGTTCGCACCCTGCATCACCGCGGTGCCGGTCACCTCCGTCAGCTCGGCTGCCGGCTGCCGTTTTTGTGCGGCAATAATTTGCTGCGAAATCCACATTCTTACCACCTCCTCAGCGTAATGCGGCTGCTCTCTCCGCTTGCGTCCAAACGATACGCGATTTGTGAAATATACAATCCGTCCATCGTACCAAGCGCCGTGTCCCTCACCGCCGCACTCATCCACAGGCTCGCCGCAAGTTCGCCAGGGCAGGTGACAACAATGCGGAACGCTTTTCTGTTCGCGGTGTTGATGAGCGTATCCGCATTTTGATTTCCGTCGCTTAAATACCTTCTGCGCCACACACCAAGCGAAACAGCAGTTTTATTTTGTGCCGCAAGACTGTAATTGCCGCTGACCGATTTCACCATCAGTTCCGACAATAGATGATAATATTGATTATCCTTTTCTATTGAAGAATAGAGAGTACCTGCGGCGTTGTCAAAAATAATTTTACCCTCCGGCTTTTCCCCGGTCGCATTGAACGTATCCCCAATGATGCGCGGCTTGACCTTTAAAAACCGGGTGCAGAATTCTGCCGCCGCCTGCCACTCGCTCATCCCCTTGGTAATGACAAGCTCCCCGCTGTACGCTTTGGCTTCTCCGCTGTAACCTTGAAAACCATAGGGCTGAATATGCCTCGTAAAAATCGTTTGAAGCGAAGGCATATGATAGGTTTGCGGCATTGCTTCATTGTCGAGCAGGAGCGCGGCGCGGCTGCGTGCAATCAGCGTCAGCTTGCGTTCTCCGGCGCAGCTTTCCTTTTGCTCATCTACAATCCCATCAAAGCAAAGCTGCTGTTTTTGATTGAATATGCGTACTCCCGTCAGGTTTCCAAGGCTTTTTTTAAGCGGGAAAACGCCTGTAAATCCATCGGCCGGTGCATCCTCCCCCCGATTCAGCTTTACTGAAACAGGGGGTGAAAGCGCGATGCTTTTGCCCTGCGGCGTTACGCCGATATAAGTCACGGAAGCACCACCTTTTCCCCGGCTTCCAAATGGTTCGGCCATTGAATCATGGGGTTCAGCGATTTGAGCGTATCCACGGTTGTATCGTACAGATTTGCCACGCTCCACAGGCTTTCCCCGCCCGCGCAAACATAAGTATTCGTTTTGGGTTCGCTGACAAAAACCGTATTTTCGTCCTCCACAAACACAAAGCTGTACGGCACGCAGTCCGGCTGCGCTTCGCCGACCATTTTCAGCGAGGAAAACGCGGCCGTGAACGGCGTGACTCCCGGCAGCCGCAGGGTTCCGCTGCCGCTTGAATTGAACACAGCTGTTAGGCGATTGAACTCCGCCATGCAGCCGCTGCCGATAAACTCGCCCGACCCGGTAACCACGCGCTTGTCACAGCCCAAATCCTGTAAAACGCTTCCGTAAAGCGGCAGCTTTATATTTTTGATATTTCTTGTGTATTCAACCTGAACCTTTTCCGGATTAAAAGGCCATACATAGCTTTTATAGCTCATGGGCTGCATTCTCACGCGTCCTCCTCCCCATTAAGCGGATGCGGATACCTACGGTAATCCTGCTCCATTTGCTCTGAAATTTCTTCAAGCTCGCTGTCCGTTATTCTCCGCCTCCTTTATCTCCGTACGCCTCGCCGCTACGATCACCATTTTTTTGCTGGGTAAATCACCCGCTGCGCCCGCAGCCGTGATGTTGTTCCACCGGCATCCCGAATAAATTACTTTTACCGCCGATTTTACGATGATCAAATTAAAATCTGATAACGCGTATAAATCAACGCCGTCGGCAGGGATCACATTTTCAACCGTAACCCCGTACTCAACTCTGCCCGGCGCGGTTCCCGCCGGTTCCTGTTCGCCCCACGCGGCAATTATGCGGCTTTGCTGTTTACATTGCTCGGTGTAACTGCCGATGACCGCGACCCGCTTGCCGTCTGCTTCAAGGTAAACCTGTTTGTCGGAATTGGGTGCAAGCAGTCCTAACACCGCCCAAACATAAAGGTCGTCTCCGCCG
>DAMDEB010000051.1:0-2962 GCA_032090075.1 Caproiciproducens sp. | reverse complement strand
CGCCGATTTGGGCAGTGTCGGTGCGCTTGACGACATAGTTGTGCATATTGGCACTTATTTCGTCTCCTGAACTAAGGCTTTGATTTACCGGCCCGGTGTAAAGGTAATTCAGGTTACGTTCAGACTCCATCGGCACGTTGAAGGAAGTTCCGCTTTTATACTGTAAAGGCCTGATCATTCCTTTTACATTGTTCCCCTTTATGCTCACTGTTTCGCCATATTTACTGAGTATGCCTTCAAGAATTTCCCGCTGCGTCATTTGCAAATCCTTTCAAACAGAAATCCGCTGTCCTCCAAATACGGCGCGGCGGCGGCGGCAGCCTCGCGCCATGCCTGTTTTGCCATTTCGACGTTTCCGCTGTTCTTGGTAATCTTCACATCTCCGGCGGAAAAGCTGCCCACACTGCCGGAAGCATTCATCAGTGCCCAACGGTAAAGCGCGAGGGAGGCGGCGGCAGCACAAAGGATCCCTTGTGCCGCCGGGTCGCTGCCCCGGATTACCCGGTTGATTTCAGCCATGGCGTCCGCGCACAGCGGCTGATACCGAACCGCCGCCGCGTCGCTTAAATCTGCCATCAAAGTAAAGCGCTCCATTACCTCTTCAATACCCACGCAAATCACCCTTATGCTTTGTAATTCAGCACCGTGACAGCGCTGTTGAAGATTTTTGTGAAGCCCGCGATGGTACTGATGGTTGCACGCTCAAGCTGGCGGTCAATCAGTTTGTCATAGTCGGTCAGCACGCCGCCCGCCTGTACCATTTCCAGCGCACAGGTTTTGTCCAGCCCGATAATCCGGTTGTCCGCCAAATCCGGAACGTGCAGTAAGTTCGCGCCAAGCGGTGCGGCAAGCTTACCGGTACCCTGAAAGTTAAGACCCGCGTTTGCGTCCTTAAACTCACTGATACTCAAAATATCTTTCATCGTCGCAGTTGAAGCAAGCATGGTGTTCAGCTGGTAAGGTGCGAGAGCTCCCCAAAGGTTGACCATATCGGCATATGCCGGTTTTGCGGCGGCGGTCTCAATCGCCCCTGCGGCAGTCTGCCCGTCGTCTCCGTTCATCAGCACATCCACCGCGTCAATCAGCTGTGCCCTTGCAATGTAAGCGCCGATTTGGCGCAAAGTGACCGTGAACAAATCCAGCTTTTGAAAGCGAAGCGCCTCGTAACTTGCGACCAGCATTCTGCCGCGCTTGTGAAGCTTGACCAAATGATCCTGCGTTGTCACCACCGTCTGCGGAATCGCCGCGCCCTCGGCAATCGGCTTCAAGGACTTGTCATCCTTACCGGGGTTCGAGGTAATTGTGCGGTAGTCCAGCGAATTGATGTTGGTTGTGGTAGCCACAAGATTCGGTAAAAGGTTAGCCTGTTCCATGCCCTGCCGTACCGCGCGGTTTACGTACTCCGGAAAAAGCGCGGTGGAGTCGGCCGTTTGAAAGAACTTTTCGATTCGGTCGGAATCCGCTCCGCCCACCTTGATATCAAAGCGCTTTAACTGCCTTTGGTATGCATCAAGTCCGTCCAGTCCGGTACCCGCGTAGTTCGCGGAAGGATCGAGTTTCTCCAGAATCTCCGTAAAACTTTTGCCCGGCGTGCCGTACATTCCCTTTTCCAACTTTAACGACTCATAAAATGCCATGTATTTTTCCTCCTGTTATATTGTATTATTGATGATTTAAAGAATCATACCGCAGGTCTTTGCCGTGGTGTCCACATCGGTGACAAGGATGTTTCTGCCGGTGGCCTCCACCTGCACCTTGCCGTCGCCTGCTCCGTTCAGCGTTTGGTAGCCGACCGACGGTACCGTCGCACCGGAATACGGCACATGAGCGTAACCGCCAAGCTGCACCGCCGCGAAGCCCCCGCGCACGGAAACCGCAATCCCGCAAAATTTGTCCTTCGCAGCGCACGCACCCACAATTCCGTTACCCGTCATTTTCACGGGCATACCGGATGTTACGCTAAAATCAGCCTCAAAAGTTGCTACGTTCTCGCCGCAGCCGTTTAAAGAAATTTTCATAACTTAATCCTCCGTTGTTTTATATTTATATTTTAAACTCCGCGTTTCCGCCGAAGTTTTCCGTTTTCTGCGCGGCGGCAAGCTGTGGATGCAGGGGCAAAAGCTCGTCCGCCTTTTTCCGGTACGCCTTTTCAAAGCATTTTAAATCCTGTATACTCATGTCCCCCGCCACCCGGTTCATCACTTCAATCGATATCCCCGGCTGTGCGATTCCGGCATACTTTACAAAGCTTTTTTGCAGCTCTTCACGGTACAATTTTCCGCATTCGGCTTCACTTTTAAGGCTCTCTATTTGCTGCAGAAGCTGTTCTCCCTGCGCCTTGGTCAGGGTGATTTCACCCTGTGTCTGTGCAATCGTCTTTCCAATGTTTTCCACATCCGCCGAGCTGTTTGTGGAAAAGCTTTTGATTACTCCTGCCTCGCGCTGTGCCGGAACCGCGACAAACGACCATTCGTATGCGTCGGTCGGCTCGCTCAAAACCGTACAGCAGGTTTGCGACCCATAGGTTTTTCCCTTTACATGCTCGCAGCCGGACTTTTTCAAATCCGCGCCGCAAATACTGCAAACGGCCTTGCCGACGGCACAGCCCACACTGACTTCTTTTTTGATTCCGCTTTCCAGCTCCAAAATAAAATCACTGTTCTTTTCGCTTTTCGGCAGATACGCCTGTGCCACAACGCGGCTGTACGCTTCACCTGCTTGGGTAAGGCGCTCCCCATCCTGCTCCACACAGCAGTCATAAATTCGCGCGGTTTGGTTTTGCGCCTGCATACTGTGGTTGAAAATCCCTGTTTTTCCAAGAAACAGCGTAGCGAGTTTTTGCAGTGCGTCTGTGGTAAACCGCTCGTTGTCGCGGTCAATTTCGTTGTCACACAACACAACCGAAAAGGTGTAAACCTCGTCCGCCTTGAACTCACGGCGTGTGTACCGGTTAATTTTTAAG
>DAMDEB010000050.1:14698-17079 GCA_032090075.1 Caproiciproducens sp. | reverse complement strand
GCCCTCCTCCACCGAAATGGAAACGTCGTTCAAAGCGGGAATTTGGTTTTCCCCTTGGTTATATAATTTACAAATATTACTAATTGTAATCAGATTATTGATGCTGAACACCTCGTTTACAAATATTGTACAATCGCTTATAATGGAATAAATAACCGCGTTAAAGGAGATAGAATTATGCTCACGAAATATTGGAAACAATTCAAAAGTGGAACCGACATCCGCGGCGTTGCAAGCGAAGGAGTTCCCGGTGAGGAAATCAGCTTAACCGACGAAAATATAGAAAAAATGGCGGCAGCTTTCGTCATGTGGCTCGCGGACTTTGCAAAAAAAGATACTTCGGCGCTTACGGTTGCCGTTGGGCATGATTCCCGTATCTCCGCCGACCGTATTCAGGCTGCTGTTACACGCGCACTGATTGGCGCGGGTGTACAGGTGCTCGACTGCGGACTTGCCTCCACTCCCTCCATGTTTATGACCACGATTGAACTTGGCTGTGACGGTTCCATTCAGATTACGGCGAGTCATCATCCATTCAACCGCAACGGCCTGAAGTTTTTTACAAAGAACGGCGGTCTTGATTCACCGGACATTGAGCGGATTCTGCTCCACGCGCAAAACGATGAAAAGCCTGCGGCAGGCAAGGGCACTGTAAAACCCGTCGATTATATGGCACAATACAGCGCAAACCTGCGCGATAAAATAAAACAAGGCGTAAACGCCGCGGATTACGAGCATCCCCTCAGCGGTTTCAAAATTGTGGTTGACGCAGGCAACGGAGCGGGCGGGTTTTACGCGCGTGATGTACTTGCCCCGCTCGGCGCGGACACAAACGGCAGCCAGTTTTTAGAGCCGGACGGTATGTTCCCGAACCATATTCCGAACCCCGAAAACGAAACAGCCATGAAGTCCGTTTGCGCGGCAACAGTCGCGGCAAAAGCGGACATGGGCGTTATCTTTGACACCGATGTTGACCGCGGCGGCGCAGTGGACGCGAAAGGCGATGAAATCAACCGCAACCGCCTTGTGGCAATTGCCTCCGCAATTGCGCTCGAGGGCAACGACGGCGGCACGATTGTGACGGACTCGATTACCTCAAGCGGATTAAAGCTGTATATCGAAAACACATTGGGCGGAAAGCATCACCGTTTTAAACGCGGATATAAAAACGTGATTAACGAGGCCGTACGCCTGAACGCAGCGGGCGTAAACTGCCCGCTTGCCATTGAGACCTCCGGACATGCCGCGCTGCGTGAAAACTACTTCCTTGATGACGGCGCATATCTGGTCACAAAAATAATTATAAAGATGGCGCAGCTCCGCGCACGCGGCGAAACGCTTGAAAGCCTGTTGGCGCCTTTGGCCGAACCCGCCGAGGCGGTTGAACTGCGGCTCCCGATTCAGGAGGAAAACTTTAGGGAATGCGGTGAACGGGTCATAAACGACCTGCAAGCTTACGCACAAAAGCAAACAGGTTGGCAAATTGCCCCCGATAACCGTGAGGGAATGCGCATTTCGTTTGGCAAGTCCAACGGGGACGGCTGGCTGCTGCTTCGCCTGAGCATACATGACCCGCTGATGCCGCTGAATATTGAGAGCGACACCGTTGGGGGAACGAAGCTGATTGCAGGCCAGCTGTACGCGTTTTTACGCACCTGCACCGGCGTGGACATCTCCCCGGTTGAAACCTTTATCCATCCATAATTTAATTAAAATAGCAGGAAAGACAAAGCGCTGAATCAGTGCTTTGTCTTTTTTATATTGCAAAGCATAATAAAGTTATAATTTGCCTTTTACGCTTTATCAGGCTTGCTTTATGATTTTAGATACACAAGATGAGCAACGCCCGGAATGCTTTCACCCTGCTGGGTCGAGGTAGGCGACATCAACGCACCTGTGCCGATAAACAGCACCTTATGCATTTCGCCCGCAGCCAGCTGCTGCATTACGATAGAACAGAGTACCGCGCCGGAGCACCCGCAGCCGGAACCGCCCGCGTGAACATCCTGCTTAACACGGTCGTAAATCATCAGCCCGCAGTCGTTGTGTACGGCAGTAATATCAATGCCGTCCTTTGAAAGAATCTTTTCCATTAGCTCACTGCCGATGCTGCCGAGGTCACCGGTCAGAATCAAGTCGAAATCTTTCGGTGACGCGCCCGTGTCGCTGAGGTAATCGGTTAATGTCTGTGCCGCGGCCGGGGCCATAGCCGCGCCCATATTTGCGGCGTCCTTAATCCCGTAATCCGTAATCCGTCCAAAGGTTACGGATTCCAAGCTGATTTTATTCCCGCTCTTTTGCTCACCCGTACCCACAACAATGGCGCCTGATGCGGTGGCCGTCCACTGCGCTGTCGGTGTGCGCTGACCACCGTACTCAAG
>DAMDEB010000050.1:4804-14688 GCA_032090075.1 Caproiciproducens sp. | reverse complement strand
GTACTCAAGCGGTAAACGAAACTGCCTTTCAGCGGAACAAAAGTGTGACGAAGTGACCGCAACCGCTCGTTTTGCCGCACCGGATTCTGTAAAAACCGAGGCAATCGCCAGCGTTTGCGCCATGGTTGAGCACGCGCCGTACTGCCCAAGAAAAGGAATATCCAAATTGCGCAGACCAAAAGTGGACGATATGCACTGATTTAATAAATCGCCCGCGAAGATGCAGTCAATATCGGTGTTTTTTACGCCGGCCTTGTAAAGTGCGAGGCTGACCGCCTCATTTTGCAGCCGGCTTTCGGCCTTTTCCCAACTTGACTCGCCGAGTGTTGTATCAGTATGGCACTGGTCGTAAAGCTTGCCGAGCGGACCCTCGCACTCCTTTTTGCCAACCACGGACGCAAAACCAAGGATAGCAGGCTTGCTGTTAAGCTCAAGCGTATATTTTCCGATTCGGGCAGGCATAGCCATTCCTCCTAAGCATCAATATAAGTGAAATATCCATAAAATAAAACCATAAATAATAGAAGCGGCAATACTGTAAACCAGCACCGGCCCTGCAATGACAAACATTTTGCCGCCAATGCCGATGACATACCCCTCGCTTTTAAACTCCATGGCAGGCGATACGATGGAGTTGGCGAATCCGGTGATGGGTACCAGTGTGCCCGCGCCGCCGTACTTCGCAAGATTGTCGTACACCTGCAAAGCGGTCAGCAGTGCGCTGAGACCGATTAAAGTAATTGACACCCATGTGCGCGCGTCCTTCAGTTCATTGCCCCACTGCATGTACAGGTTCGTGAGCGCCTGCCCGATGGTACAGATACCGCCGCCGAATAAAAACGCCAAAATCAAGTTTTTCCCATATGTTGTGCCGGGAGAAGCTTTTTCGGCCATCTTTTTGTATTCTTTTTTGGTCATTGTCATTTTGATTCCCCCTTTCAAAAATATTCTACCAACCATCGGAAGAAATATACAAACCGGCCGTAAAATTTAATCGTATTTTCTTTATAGCAATTCAACAAATCGGTTTTATTCAAGAAGATGTTGTTTCAAAACAAATACGCGATTAAAAATAAATTTTTTTGTAAAATTATCATTTTTTATTGGCTTTTTTATACCAAATGCGCTATGATAGATTTATTGAAAAAATTTGCGAATAACGCTCTTATGGAGAAAAATTATGACTGATAATGTTATCAATTCAAATTATAATAACCTGATTGGCGTGCCAAGCCGTGCAGCCACCAAGGCGAACAGCAAATCCGGTTCTGATTTTTCGAGTCTGCTCCAAAACGCGGCTGATAAAAAGCAAACCGGCACAAGCAGCATGAACGACATTTTTGAGCGCGCTGCCAAGCAATACAATATTTCGGCAAAACTTTTAAAAGCAATAGCCAAAAACGAGTCCAATTTCGACTCGAATGCGGTTTCGAGCTGCGGCGCACAGGGTGTAATGCAGTTAATGCCCTCCACAGCCAAATCGTTAGGGGTGCAGAATCCTCTTGACGCGGAGCAAAATATTATGGGCGGCGCAAGGTACATCAGCCAAATGCTGGACCGGTACAACGGCGACACTAAGCTTGCGCTTGCAGCATACAACGCGGGCAGCGGCAATGTTGCCAAATACGGCGGTATCCCACCTTTTAAAGAGACACAAACCTATGTTGCGAGAGTGATGAAGGACGCCGGCGAGGACATTACAGCACCCAGCACGCAGTTACCTTCGCTAAATTCTGTTCTTGGCGCTTCCCTTTCTTCCGACCAAAACTCCTCCCTTGCCTCGCTTCTTAGCTCTTCCGCTGCTTCCGGAACTACAAGTACATCTTCGCTTTCCTCCCTCCTTGCATCTTCGCTTGTATCCGGTCAGGATCTCTCTCTTTCTTCGCTGCTCGGCTCCTCCCTTACTTCCGGCGGTACAAGTGATTCCTCGCTTTCTTCTCTGCTTGCGGCTTCGCTTGGCTCCGGCCAAAGTTCCTCTCTTTCCTCGTTGCTTGGTTCCTCCCTTACTTCCCGCGGTACAAGCGGTTCTTCTGATTCCGGCTTACTCGGAAGCTCCACATCCACCTACGACGATTACATTTCCTATCTGCAATTATACATTGCACAGATGCAGGCAAAATCCACACAGGCAATGTCTTCCGACATTTCCGGTCTGATTTCCTCGGATACTTCCGGTACTTTACTATAAACAAACAGATTTATCTGTAATACTAATCTTCAATTAAAAAGTTGATGTTAATCAGTAAAAACACCCGTTCCTCCGTGTAAAACCGAAGGAACGGGTGTTTTATAGGAACAGGACTATTTTGTCTTTATCAGCACATAAAGAATATACGCTAAAATCAAAACCGGAAGTAAAATAGAAAGCAAATAGACGAAACCGGACATGATGCCGATTACATAGGGATTCATCTGAACCGAGAAATATGCTGTGACATTCGTTGTGAATACTAAAATTCCTAAAAGTAACAATCCAGAAATGAAAACAATCAGCGCTTTGCGATAAGTTGCTTTAAACAGGTCGCGTATAGCGGTATACTTTGGCTGCTCCATTGTGTTCACCCTCCTTATTAATAGTCAAAATCAATCACCTGATTTTTTATAGGTGATCAACTGTAAGAGATAGAAGATGAGCAAAATTATTGGTCATCTTTAGTTTAATAATTTAAATAGCTGAAAAGCACCTAATATATGATATGCCTTAGTGTCACTAATCTGTACATCATAGATTGAATACAATAAGTAGTTTCTTCTTTTTATGAATGGATGACTATCGTTATTGTAATCTTTTCTATTTGTCTCTATAATACTATTCATTATTTCTTTATTTTCCGTTATATTGTTATTTGCCCCACCTTCAAAAACAGAATGATTGAAGCTTGCTCTATTGGGATTCAGAATAATTAGTATAAGTAAAATAGATGCGACCAATATAATTCCGGCTCTAAATATCTTTTTTCTCATAAGAGGAACCCCATTTTCTATATTATTATATAATGATTTTAGTAATTGGTATTCAGAAAAGAAGAAATGGCATAAGGTATCCCACTCTAATGCCACTTCTCGAAATCTATTTTCTAATATGGTTTCATAAATTTTAATTACAATTTTTTACCATCTCACGTAGCACGCATTAATTACACGATCAGGATCCGAGGCGCCAGTTCCTGTCTTGTAAAAATTAGAATAAGTGGAGCTCCAACCATCCGCAACTCTAAAATATCTACCAGTATCTGTATTTTGGTATCCCACTATAAGCATCACATGCTGTCCGTATTTTGGATCAAGGGCGACAGTAAAAAGAATTGGAAGATTATGTTTTATATTTGCTGTATACCATGACCAATGATTAACAACGTCACTGACGTAATCTGAACCAGCAATAGGATATCCACACTCTATTGCATAATCGTTTAAACCAGGAACCAAATTCCATGGCATAGAGCCAGGTATTGGATTATTTGTTGCAAAGAAGGAGTACAGTCTATTTTCCACTTCCTTGGCACTCGACCACAGGTTGGGAATTTTGTTTGGACTAAGATGCGACCAATAATAGACAAAATTGGTACCTGATGTTGGTGCGCAATTGTTATCTTGAGAAAAATTATTTGTAACAAATATATTTGCGCTTGTATTATTCCAAATATTAGCTAAATCTGCTTTATCATAAATAACCTGATTCTTAACATAAATTTTGCTTTTGGAAGTCGCGGTAGTATCCTGCATGATATTATCTTTTATTTCAATTAAATTGAGTTTCGCTTCATTATCCTTAATTTGCAATGTGGATTGCTTATAGGAATTATTTAGATTTTCTATATCATCTACCACAATAGTGTTTGTAGACAATTCTCGTACTTGATAATTATTTACTTTTTGTAAAAACGTTAAACTACCCGCATAAATTATATGGTCATTCTTATTTACAATCCGTTTAATGTTTTTAATATTAATCACATCAAGCATAAAGTTGCAATCATAACCAAAAGCCTGCACACTTGGAGATTCACATGTGGCATTAACAAAAACATATCCCTGTTTCTTATTATTTGTCATTAAACGAAATAAATAAGAATTTACATTATCTTCAAAATCATAAAGTTTAACAATTTCATTTACTTTTGTAGAACTATTCCAAAGACAATGGTTATCCGCCACTATTTGTTGTGCAATACACTGTTCTGCAAGAAGTAAAGCATCACTTTCAGAGATATATGAAATGTTGGAACCACTAACATTTGAATCTTTTACGTTTGTTTTTTGTTCTGCAAATGCAGGAACAGAAATTGCAAATGACATTGCCAGTACCAAAATCAAACTAATGATTTTCCTTAGATTTTTTTCCATATTAAATTCTCCTTCTTATTAAATCCTTTATTTATAGTCGAACAGAAATTCATCTGATTTAAAAGAGGAATTTTACCCCCGTTACAAACCCATTGGATTCATCCCTTTCCCTTATTTTTTATATTTCAATGTGCGCGCATGAAATGCAAATTTTTTCTTCTGCTAATATAACGATTAAGCTCTTCGTTTTGTTACAGTTTTTAAAAATATTTTTATTTTGATAAAATTACAGCTGTAATAATTCTAAATAAATATTCTTTAATTACATTTAAATCCTATGCTCTTTTAAAATGCTTGTCAATGATTATAACAAACTTGTAACAGTATAAAATTTTTAAATAAAATCCCCCATTTCGTACGGCTGAATAAACCGTTTGGAATGGGGGATTGAAATAATTGATTTTTAAATCAAAGCGGATATTACAGCGCTTCGATTTCGTCAAGCCAGAGCCTTGCGGACGCGTCGCTGGGCATACGCCAGTCGCCGCGGGGCGAAAGGGTCACGCTGCCGACCTTTGGGCCGTCCGGCAGGCAGGAGCGCTTGAATTGATGCATAAAAAACCGTTTATAAAATGTGCCAAGCCATTTTTTAATGGTGGTGTCGTCATACGTTCCGGCAAAGGCGCTTTGCGCCATATGAAATATCTTTGTCGGGGTAAAACCGAATCGGAGCATATAGTACAGGAAGAAATCGTGCAGCTCGTACGGGCCGACGATGTTTTCCGTCTTCTGTGAAATCACGCCGTCCACCGGCGGCAAAAGCTCGGGACTGACCGGGGTATCAAGCACATCCTCCAGTAAGGCGCAAAGCTCCTCGCCGCTCGTGAGTGCCGCATGGTGTACCAAGTGGCGCACAAGGGTTTTCGGTATGGAGGAGTTCACACCATACATGGACATGATATCGCCGTTAAAGGTCGCCCAGCCAAGCGCAAGCTCCGAAAGGTCGCCCGTGCCGATGACAAAACCGCCGCACTGGTTTGCCAAATCCATCAGCACCTGTGTGCGTTCGCGCGCCTGAGAATTCTCATAAGTCACATCGCGAACATCGGGGTCGTGTTTGATATCCTGAAAATGCTGCGTGACAGCGCTTCCGATTGAAATCTCCTGAAAGGTAACGCCCATCAGCTCGCATAAATGCTGCGCGTTGTTTTTGGTTCGTTTTGTTGTGCCGAAGCCCGGCATGGAAACCGCCATAACCCCTTTTCGGTCAAGCTTTAGCATATCAAACGCACGCACGATAACAATCAGCGCAAGCGTGGAATCCAGCCCGCCGGAAATGCCGATGGTCACACACTTTGAGCCGGTATGCTTCAGGCGTGTTTTCAGGCCGTTTGCCTGCATATTTAAAATCATTTCGCAGCGCTCGTTCAAGTCTCTTGTATCATCCGGCACAAAAGGAAGCGCTGGAAATTTGCGTTCCATTCTAATTTTAGGAAGATCCATATCAAAGCTGACTTCGTAAGCCTCTCCCGCGTTTGACCATGTGGTTGTCCTCAGGCGTTCCTGCAGCATCCGCTGCAAATCGACATCGGCAACTGTAAGCCCTGTACTGAACTGCTGCGATTCTGCCAGCACCGTTCCATTTTCGGCAATCAAATTGTGGCCGGAATATATCAAATCAGTGGAGGATTCTCCTTCTCCCGCGTCAGCATAGGCATAAGCGGCGATGAGCCGTGCGGACTGGTCTTTGACCAAGCCGCGGCGGTACGGCGCTTTACCGATAATTTCATCGCTTGCGGACGGATTGAGAATCAGGGTTGCACCGCACTGTGCCAACTGAGCCGACGGCGGACACGGAACCCACAGATCTTCACAGATTTCAACGCCGACAACCAGCTCCGGCATACTTTCGCATTTAAAAATCAAACTGTTGCCAAGCGGCACGGTCGCACCGCAAAATGAAACTTCAACATATTCCGGTGCGGGCGTAAAATGCCGCGCCTCATAAAATTCACTGTAATTCGGGATATTGCTCTTTGTGGGCAGACCAAGCAGCTTTCCTCGGCAGATGACCGCGGCGGCATTGTATAAATTCGCGCCAACCGGCACCGGCAGCCCGATGACCGCAAGCAAGTTCATACCCTTGCTCTGCTTCAAAATGTCGCTGAGCGCTTTTTGCGCCGCCGTAATGAGTGTACGGTCACGGAATAAATCGCCGCAGGTGTAGCCGGTCAGGCAAAGCTCCGGAAACACCACGGCACCGACTCCCCGTTTTTCCGCTTCACGCATTAAATCAAGAATTGCATTTTTATTATATTCACAGTCGGCAACCTTGATGGACGGCGTGGCAGCCGCCGTTTTAAAAAAGCCATCGTTCATTTTTTATTTCCCCTGTCTTCAACTGGTTTTCCTTGTCTTTCATGACTAATTCTATTATCACTTTTCCCATTGTCTTTATTCTTCATGTTTTTGAAAAAGCTCGGTTTCATTTTATTTCTTCTATCACCCAGTCCGGCAAAAAATGCGCCGACAATAATACAGGAATAGTAAGTGATTAACCGCCACAGCAGCATTGCCTGGCGAATAATGTTCTGCTTGAAAAAAATCTGGAACAAGACGAGGAAGCTGCCCTCCGCGGCACCCGCAGCGCCCGGCAGCGGCGTGTATGAGGAAATCATCGTCACAAAGCTTTGCGCCGCAATCATGTCAATAATCGGAATGCCGGGATTGTGAAACGCTTTGTAAATAAAAAAAGGCACAGCGAACAACGCTGTGAGCTGAACGGTGGTATAACCGTAAATCCGAACTCTCATCAGCTGGTTGCCCAGCATTGCCTTGTTGTTTTCAATGTAAAATGTAAGTTGCTTTTCTACCTTTTCATTCGTCTCCCGCGGCTTTTTTACAATGTGCAGCTTTGTCAAAATATGCACACAGCCGTGGATTAATCTCGTTGTGAATTTGGGACTGTGGGTAAACAAAAGAAGCAGTACAACAACGGCGGACTGGCATACAAATCCAATCACCGCAAGTGCCATAAAGCCTTGAATCTTGCTTCGAAAAAATGAGAATTTAATGATAATTACGAAAAGCGAATACAATGTAATCGAGGTCTGATAAACCAAAAATTTACGTACCAGAGCCGAAAGTCCGATGCCCGAGGTTACGCCCTGCCTGACCATCGCCAAAAGCTGCATCGGCTGGCCCGCCACTGCAAACGGGGTGATGGAGTTGAAGTACTGGCCTACCATTGTCACCTTAAAGGCGTGCCTGTAGGTGTATTTACCGTCGTAGGCCGTTGAGACAAGGCCTTTGATAATAAGGCTGTCCACAATCCATCCAAGCAGCACACAGCCGGCGGCACAGATCAACCAAAAAAGGTTCAGTGTAGGCAGGCTGTAAAACAGGGTAACCAGATTATTGTCCGAAATGCAGAAATAAGCGAGCATCGCTAAGGAAAGCGCAAAAAGCGCCGCTTGAAATATTTTCGATGCCCTGCCCTTTTTTTCTTTCATACGTTCATAAATCCAAAATACTCCTGTTGCGCTTTTAGCGGGCCGAGTAATCCTTTTCTAAGTTTTCGGGCGCATCCACCACGTCGGGAAGTTCGCTGAACATGGTTGTCGGGCTGAACTCATCCGCGGAATAATGCTTGATAGCGCGTGAAACACGCTTCATATTTGTCATGCACCCACGCATACATTTTTTCTCGTTATGCAGCTTTAATACATACATATAACAGCAGCCGCAAGTTTTTCTTGTCAGAGCAAGGTAACTTTTTTTATATTTTTCGTACAGTCCGTTTCGTTCAAGCGAAATACGCACCATAGCGATTGCGCGAATAAAATCATTGATTTTGTCCGCATTCATGGTCGCCAGCGTGCTTGCCGGATGCTGATTATAGTAGTAAAGCGGCCGGTCAATTACAACCACACGGTCAACATGGGCAAACACCCTGTTGGCAATTGCCATGTCTTCAAAGCACATCGTCGGAAATTCAATATCGTAGTCCGTAAATAAGCTGCGCTTATATAATTTGTTCCAAACAAGGCTTTGAATTTGCACATCACGCAAAAGCTTATTCATTGCTTCGGTGCGGTTGAAAATTCCATGGCACCGGAATGGGTACTCAAACAGAAAATCGTTTTCTACAAAACGATAATAGTAATAGCAACAGGAAATTTCACAGCCGGTTTCAATACAGGCGTTATAAAGTTCTTCAAGGTAGGTAGGAGCAACAAAGTCGTCGCTGTCCACAAAGCATACATATTCGCCGCGGGCGACTGCAAGTCCAGCATTTCGCGCGGGTGACATCCCGGAGTTTTTTTGATCTATAATCGTTATAAAGTTATATCTTTCCTCAAAACGGTGCAGAATATCTAATGAATCATCCTTAGAGCCATCGTTCACGGCAATGATTTCAAAGTCGGTAAAAGTTTGGTCAATCAAGGAAGAAAGGCATTTTCCAACGTATTTTTCGACATTATAAACCGGTATGATAATGCTAATCTTCGGAGCAGTTTCATTTTCGGCCAAATTCGTTCATCCTTTCCTAATTGCGGCAGGGAGCTGCCGCCTTATCATTTATTGCTGCGCTCCATAGAAGTGCAGCTGAATTTTCGTTATCTATGCAAAATAAAACGCACAAAGCGTTCAGCTATCTACTCCATTTTTGCAGAAATACGCTGAAAAGTCAAGTCAAATTTAAAATCAGGATGCAGCCTGAGCCACATCCTGATTTGAGCAATTTCACAAAAGGTTCAGCTAAATTAATCAGGAATAACTACATTATTAAGATCGCTGTCCGGTGAAGAGCTCGCTGATGAAGCATTTTCCGACGAGGAGCCCGCAGGTTGACTGGAGCCCGGGCTATGCGGTGCGGAGGAAGCCGGCGCCGGCGCGGAACTTGCCGGTTTTGAAGAAGACGGTTTCGTTACTGCCGGAACACTCCCACCCACTTCCGTACCGGGGCCAATCGAGTAGTAAGCAGGCTGCGCACGGTAGTAGGACGAACTTAGATTTTCGGTTTTTACAACGACACCGTTCTTGTAGAACACGCGCTGTGCGGTTGCTCTCGCTCCGTCACGCGCTTTGGAGTCAAGCTTAATGACTCCCTTTGCAAGTGTTTTATCAACGGTGTACTTCGGCGTTGTTGGTGCCGGAATTGCAGCTGTTTTCTGTGAGGTGACTGCAATCGTGTCGTAGTCCGGTGACTGATAGCCGTAAAAGGTAGCCGTAAGAACTCTGCCTTTGGTGCTGGTTACGATGTAAATCGGATAATCAGTCGGGTTCTGAAACTTGAAGTCAAGCTCAGGATAGCTGACTGCTGCATCCTGCCCGATTGGGCAGTAGGTGGATTGAAGCGTATGGTTGGAACGCTGCGTTATTTTCATGTTGGAGCGCAGCGCCGCGCCGTATACGGTAGTGGACGTCTGGCAAATTCCTCCGCCATCCGCTTGAATAATTTTACCATTCAAAATTGCTCCCGCCTCAAGAAAACCGTGCGCCTTATCGGAATTACCGACAATTTGGTGAAAAGAGAACGTTCCCCCCGCCGGAATACAGGTTCCGTTAATTTTGGAAAGGGCGAGCGTCATATT
>DAMDEB010000050.1:2311-4794 GCA_032090075.1 Caproiciproducens sp. | reverse complement strand
GAAACCGGTGGCCGAATTTGTCGAAGTAGTGCTGTAGGTGCCAAGCTTTTGCAAATGGCTTTTGATTTCAGCAATTGTCTTGTTGAACGGAACGACGGCTGTCGGTACTTCAACCGTACCGGCCTTGGAGCCGTTTATGATTTTCTCAACCTGTGTATAGAGCCTGTTTTCATCAACGGACAGTCCGTTTTTCCCATCTGCGTAACTGAACGTGGCCGTTTTCGCGTTAAAGGAGGCGACTGTCGCATCAACAGGGGCGTAAGAAATTCCTTTTGTAATTTCTTTCAGTTTAGCACTAAGGCTGTCGTAATTCATCGTATGCGCAATATTAAAAGTTTTCGGGGTGGTTTTCAATGAATTGACCTGCTGATAGCGCTGCTCGCGGTCGCCCTCCCGCCCATAAGCGTAGGCTTCCTTCAGCACCGTGTCGGTGTTAAAATTAAAAGTAAAATCATCTTCGGTCAACTTCCAGTCTTGGCCTTGATAGGTGATTTTAATATCGTACTTGTCGCGCAGCCCCGGCTCCATCTTGCTCACGGCGGCCTTTGCCTGTTCCATTGTTTTTCCGCTCAGGTCAACGCCCGCGACCGTAATTCCCTGATAAAACACAGGGGTATCGATTGCTGCTGCAACTTGCTTTTGATGCTGATATTCCTTATAAAGCTGCTTGGCAAACACACCACCGGCTACACCAACCACAACCGCAGCAATAATCACGGTGGTGATGATAACAGATTTTTTTGCCTTATGCTTTTGTGATGCCGAGGAAATATCAACCATTTTCGCTTGGGCCATACCGTAGCCTCCCAGATCATAACAATCTTAAAAATTATTTATTTCATTATATATCTCTGTCTGTTAAAAGTAAAGTTACAGCTTTATCACAAATCCCGTACACACTGGATTTCTGCGGTATCCGGACTTGGGAATGGGTATAGTAACTTTTTTAAATATATGTTATAATAGCAATTATAGTATAAAAAAGATAAAAAATATTCAATATTTAGGGGGATTAGTGTGAAGATATTAATTCTTTCGGCTGCAACGGGCGGTGGGCACCTGCGTGCTTCCCACGCGATTGAAAAATACATTATGGAAAATTCAACCGGCAATGAAGTCGTTGTCGTGGATGCACTGAAAAGCATCAGCTTTGTTTTAGACAAAACCGTCTGCGACGGATACCATTTCTTGGCCACCAAAACGCCCAAGGTGTTTGGCCAGCTGTACCGTAAGACGAATGAAGAAAGCCTGCTTTCCAACCTGGTTACGCGCTTTTCCAGCGCGTTCAGTCAAAGACTGATTCCGTTGATGGAAGAACAAAATGCCGATGTCATCATTTCTACCCACCCATTCGCCACTGAAATGGTTTCACATCTGAAAAGCAGGGGAATCGTAACTGTTCCGCTCATCTGCCTGATGACGGATTATGGGCCGCACAGAGCCTGGATTGCCGACCGGGTTGACGCATACGTTGTTTCCACACAGGACATGATCCCTGAAATGGAAAGCATGGGCGTTAAAAAAGAGTTGATTTATCCATTTGGCATTCCTGTAGGCGATGTGTTTTTCAGTAAGGGCGACAAGCCTATGCTGCAAAAGAAGTTCGGGATAGATGCCGATCTTCCGACAATTCTAATTATGGCGGGTAGTTTCGGCGTAACCAATATTATGAGTATTTATAAAGACCTGATTAAACTTCCTGCCGATTTTCAGATCATTGTCATTACCGGACGCAATCAAAGGCTGTTTGATGCC
Source organism: Caproiciproducens sp. (assembly GCA_032090075.1). Lineage (GTDB taxonomy): Bacteria > Bacillota > Clostridia > Oscillospirales > Acutalibacteraceae > Caproiciproducens. Next base: position 3,039 of record DAMDEB010000050.1, on the reverse strand, counting down.
TTTTCGCCGGTCATTACACAAAGCCCGAAAAAAACCACGCTCGTTTATTATACCGACGAGGTTGAAGATTATATGCATGTTTCGGATTTGATCATCACAAAGCCCGGCGGGCTCACCGTTTCGGAGGCGCTTGCCTGCAATATTCCGCTGGCGGTGTTTGATGCAATCCCCGGGCAGGAGGAAGACAACGCCAACTTCCTGCTATCCCACGACATGGCGGTAAAACTTGAAAAGGGCGTTGACCCCGGCAAAACCATTCTTTCCCTGCTGGATGACAGCAAAAAGCTTGAAAGAATGCGCGCCTCGCTTGAAAACTTTGACAAGTCGCAGTCCAGTAAAAATATCTTTTCGCTCATCAATGAACTTTGCGAAAAAAATCAGAAATAGAACCAAAAAGGAAGCAGGCTTAACGTCTGCTTCCTTTTTTAATGCACTTGGGGCATTTGCCGTAAATTGTCAGCGTATGTCCCTCGATTTCATAACCTGTGTCGCGTGCCAAACCCTGTTCGATACCGGAAAGCGGGCAATCGTCGATTTTGACTTTTGCGCTGCATTCCGTACAAATCAAGTAATGCCCGTGGTGTTCCTCGGCAAGTGAATAACGAACAACTCCGTCACTCCACACATCTTTTTTAACAATCGCGGCATCGGCAAAACGCTCCACATTGCGGTAAATGGTAGAAAGCGCTAAATTGGGATATTCCTGCTTCAGTCCGTTGAAAATATCT
>DAMDEB010000050.1:0-2301 GCA_032090075.1 Caproiciproducens sp. | reverse complement strand
ACAGGCTCCGGACTTTGCTTTAAAATCTGCATAATTGCACAGCGCTGTTTTGTGTTTTTCAAAATCATGATTCCACCTTCTTCCGCTCTTCCCATAATGAGTTTACCGTTATTTTCTATTTCAGATTTGACTTTCCGACTCTTGTTCATCATTGCGCTATATTTATTTGTTATCTTATTATTATAATACATATTCTCAAAAATGCAATGCGGGCTTTTAGGAGCATTTTCGTTGCTCTAAAGCCGCATAGGGTGTATAATATAACGATAAATAAATGATAGTTGGAGGTACTCCCCATTGGGTGAAGTATATTTGGATAATTCTTCCACCACAGTGGTGTGCCGCGAGGCCGCCGATAAAGTGATGGAAATGCTGACGGACAATTACGGTAATCCGTCGAGCCTGCACGCGAGGGGCTTTCGCGCCGAGCAGGAGCTGACCGCCGCACGAAATGAAATTGCCGCTTTGCTCGGCGTCCACGCGGAGGAACTCTATTTCACATCCGGCGGAACGGAAAGCAACAATCTCGCAATTTTTGGCGCGGCTTATGCTCGCAGGAAACGGGGCAACCATATTGTTACGACGATGATTGAACATCCGTCGGTTCTAAACACAATAGAGCAGCTTGAAGCGGAGGGTTTTTCCGTTACCTACCTAAAACCGGACGGTGCTGGGCAAATCCAGCCGGAACAGGTGTTTGAAGCAGTGACGGCCGATACGATTTTAATCAGCATGATGTGTGTGAACAATGAAGTCGGCAGTATTTTGCCGCTTGAGGCGGCTTCGGCCGCAATCGCCGCTGTAAAAGCACCCGCACTGTTCCATGTGGACGCGGTACAGGCTTTCGGAAAGCTGCCGTTAAAACCGGTCAGACTGAAAATCGATTTGATGAGTGTCAGTGCGCACAAAATCCACGGTCCAAAGGGTGTGGGCGCGCTGTACCTGAGAAAAGGCGTTCACATTGTACCGCGCTCCTTCGGCGGCGGGCAGGAAAAGAATATCCGCCCCGGCACGGAGTCCGCTCCGCTGATTGCGGGTTTCGGCGCCGCGGTAAAGGCGCTGCCGGACACAAACACGCAGCTGAAAGCAATTGCAAAGCTCAGTGCGTACTGCCGTGAAAAGCTGAATGGAATTGACGGCGTTGTTTTGAATTCGCCCGATGACGCGCTTCCCTATATCGTTAACTTTTCCTACGGCGGGGGGCGTGCCGAAACCATGCTGCACTACCTTGCCGAAAAAGAAATTTACGTTTCCTCCGGCTCTGCCTGTTCCAAGGGAAAGGCAAGCCACGTTTTAACCGCGATGGAACTGCCGCATAACCGGATTGATTCCTCTTTACGGCTCAGTTTTTCCCGGTACAATACCACACAGGACGTTGACCGCCTGATATCCGCACTGCGGGACGGCCTGAACGACCTCACCAAAAGACCATGACAGGAGAATATCAATGGACGAAATCATTTTAATAAAATTGGGTGAAATGGTGTTAAAAGGGCTGAACCGCAATGTGTTCGAAGCTACTTTGCTCCGCAACATCCGGCGCCGTTTAAATAACTTGGGCGGATTTGACATTAAGAGCGCCCAGTCAACGGTTTATGTAACCCCGCGCGAGGGTGCCGACCTTGACACCGCTGTGGAAAAGGTATCGAAAATATTCGGTATTGCTGCATTTTCACGTGCCTGCATTGTCAAAAAGGAAATGCCCGCCATTCTTGAAGCCGCTCAGGAATACTTGAGAACTGAATTATTAGGTGCAAAAACTTTTAAAGTGGAATCGAAACGCGCAGATAAAAGCTTTCCGCTTAAATCGCCGGAAATCTCCGCTGACGTGGGCGAATATTTATTAAATCAATTTCCGCATTTAACGGTTGACGTACACAATCCGGACATTACGGTTCGCGTGGAAGTTCGCGATTTCGGCGCATACGTTCACGGCCAGCCGATTCGCGGCGCGGGCGGAATTCCGGTCGGCACGGGCGGCAACGCCGCAATCCTGATCAGCGGCGGAATCGACAGCCCCGTCGCCGCGTGGACAATGGCCAAACGCGGCTTGGAACTGACTGCCATCCATTTTGCCAGCCCGCCGTACACAAGCGAACGCGCCGAGCAGAAGGTCGCCGACCTTTTAACCAAGGTGAGTGAATACTCCGGCCGTATGAACATGTTTACCGTACCGTTCGCAAAGGTACAGGAAGAAATCATGGCGAAATGCCCGGAGGAGTTCTTCACCATTATCATGCGCCGCTTTATGATGCGTGTAAGTGAGAAAATTGCAGTGAACGAACACTGCTCCGCGCTGAT
>DAMDEB010000049.1:12717-17130 GCA_032090075.1 Caproiciproducens sp. | reverse complement strand
GCACAAAGCAATTCAGACCATACTTGTCAAATACACCGAGAATCTCTTTTGCCACGGCGTAAGGAATACTCTTACAGTACAGATATGTTTTGTCCTTTAAATTATACAGTGCCGCACCGTTCATTGTGATCACCGGAAGCTGAAAGGAAATCCCGCTCAAAAGCGGGGCAATTGATACGGAGGAACGTGCACTCGCCACCGTAATCATCGCACCTCTTTCCAAAAGTTGATTCAGCTTGATTTTAGTGTAACTGCTGATTTTTCCATCAGCGCCGGCCAGTGTGCCGCCAAGGTCACTCACAAACAATATCTGTTGATTTTTTTTTCTGGGGAGGTGAAACGCGTTGACGCCAAGCGATACAAAAATTCCGATCAATGTATCAAGAATACGATTGAAAGCAAAAAGAACAGGATCCGCGTCCAGAGCGTGTGACACGGTGATGCTCATAAAAACAACACAGGTAATATAGGATGCCGTTGGTTTTTTCGCCAGAATAGTAATATAGATGAGGGGAATAAGCGTGGCGGAAATCAGAAGATATTTGAGTATCTGCAATTCAGGGGGGATAAAACTCTTTTCAAAAAGCATGACGAGCATACCGGCAATACCACCGATAAAAGTACCGATGACACGGTTGCCCGCCACCTTTCGGCTGTTTGAAACATAGGGCTGCATACACAATACCGCCGCAATGGCGGAATAAAACGGGATGCCGTCACGTCTGATTAAATAAATCACGAAGCACAGAAACACCGCCACAGAAGATTTTATCATTCTCATTCCAATTTTAGGCATTTGCGATTCTCCTAAGTATTTATTGTATTATTCAGTTTATCACAAAAACATAAATATGCAACTTTATACGGTGCTTTGGGTATCTGTATTTCCGCTGACAAAGTGAGCAGGGGGATTGATTTTTAGCTTAGAATAGGATATATTTATATACATTGTCCTCATAGAGCGCTTTCATACGCGAACTGTAAGCGGCACAGTACGGGCTATTCGTAACATGTATAACAGGGAATGAAGTTCTCCCTTGCAGGGATGCTAAACCGCAATAAAAGCTGATGACTTCTTTGAACTCAATTCATGAAGTCTTCAGCTTTTTTATGCCATTTAGGCTTTGCCATCGGGGCGAAAGAGTATGACGGTGGTTTCACAGAGATACAAAAACATAAAAAAACAGCGACTGATAGTTGTCTATATTATTATCTTAACATTCATTTTTGGAGGTATCTTTGCAAATGAGAAAAACTATTTCAGTTGGAATCGGCGGGGCGGTTGGAACGCTCGCAAGGGTCGCAATTCATCAAATTACACTTCCGCTCGATTTTTCGTATCGTCCTCTTTTCACCGTGCTCATTAATATCAGCGGAAGCTTTTTGCTCGGCTTTGCGCTTACCTTTTTTGCAAAACATATGGCATCAATCAGCCCGCAGATACGAGTTGGAATTGCCACCGGCGTACTGGGAGGATACACTACATTTTCCACACTTTGCAAGGAATCGGTTGAATTGTATTTGTCCAACCATATTATTTATGCCACAGCGTATGCTGTGTTTTCCGTGGCTTTCGGGCTTGCAGCCGCGTGGCTGGGAATGCGTGCCGCAAAGCACATGGAACGGAGGCGTGCTGTATGAGCTTGATTTCATTATGCGTTGGCGGCGCGTGCGGCGCAATGGCACGCTATCGGTTAGGCGCTGTTCTTCTAAAATACTCCAGGCATGGATTTCCGTTTGGTACGTTCTTGATTAATGTAACCGGTGCGCTGCTGCTTGGCGTTTTTTGCGGATTAAGTCTAAGCAGAAATGTGTATTTTCTTTTTGGAGACGGTTTTTGCGGTGCGTTTACCACTTTTTCAACTTTGTCGGTAGAAGGCGTGGAACTGATCAAACGAAAAGAAATTAAAAAATCGATTCTCTATATTGTATTATCGTTATGCGTCGGACTCCTTTTCTTTTTCGTGGGATATTTTGCAGGGAAACTCTTTTGAATGCTATCCTATAAAAAGAAGAATTTCATCTTTCATAAAAATTAATTTCATGCTTATACTATTGACAATGGGATGGAAACGATTTATATTAGGAGTATACCCCACTGGGGTGTAGTATATGAGGTGAAATGATGAGCCAAAAATTTAATGTTACGGGAATGACCTGTTCCGCCTGCTCTGCCAGTGTGGAAAAAAACGTGAAAAAAGTTGACGGGGTTCAGTCGGTCAACGTCAATCTGCTGACAAACAGCATGACGGTTGATTACGATCATGAGGTAACGGATAATAATAAAATCATCGGCGCGGTTGTGGACGCCGGTTACAATGCTTCCGTATTTGTAAGAGGGACGGATAAAACTGCCAAAACGGAAAAGGACGTTAACCCTGTGGAGGCACAGGTTAAGTCAATGAAGCAAAGACTGATTGTATCCTTCACATTTTGGATTCCACTGATGTATCTTGCTATGTACCATATGCTTAACCAGTGGACTGGTCTTCCGGTACCCGGATTTATCGAAGCGGCGTTCCATGGCCCTGAAAACGGTATTGTGTTTGCGTTTGCACAATTTTTACTGCTTTTGCCAATCGTTTACGTCAACCGCAAATATTTTCAGGTAGGCTTTAAAACGCTTGCAAAGCGTTCTCCAAATATGGACTCGCTGATTGCGATCGGTTCCAGTGCCGCCATTGTTTACGGAGTTTTTGCCATCTTTAAGATTGGCTACAGTTTGGGACACGGCGATATGAATTCAGCGGACCAGTATCTGATGGATATCTATTTTGAGTCCGCAGGAACGATTCTAACTTTGATTACTTTCGGGAAATATCTTGAAACAAGGTCAAAGGGGAAAACTTCGGAAGCAATTTCCAAGCTGATGGACTTGGCACCGAAAACAGCTACGGTTGTCCGCAACGGGCAGGAACTGGAAATTCCGGTTGAAGAGGTAGTTGTTGACGATATGATTCTGATCAAACCGGGACAAAGCATTCCGGTGGACGGAATCATTGTTGAGGGTTCGTCTTCAGTTGACCAGTCGGCACTGACCGGCGAAAGCATTCCGGTTGAAAAGCAGGTTGGCGACAAAGTAATCGCTGCAACCATCAACAAAACCGGATTCTTTAAATTCAAGGCGCAAAAAGTCGGTGACGACACGACTCTTGCACAAATCATTGAACTGGTGGAAGATGCAAGTTCTTCCAAAGCGCCCATCGCGAAGCTTGCGGATAAAATCAGCGGCATCTTTGTGCCGGTCGTAATCGGCATCGCAATTGCTGCCGCAATTGTCTGGCTGATTTTGGGGCAGTCCTTTGAATTCGCGCTCTCCATCGCTATAGCGGTGCTGGTCATTTCGTGCCCCTGCGCGCTTGGCCTTGCTACCCCCGTCGCCATCATGGTCGGAACGGGAAAAGGCGCTTCAAACGGAATTTTAATTAAATCTGCTGAAGCACTGGAAACTGCGCACACGATTAATACGGTTGTCCTTGATAAAACAGGCACAATTACCGAAGGCAAACCGGAGGTGACAAATCTTGTAACGACGGATGGTGTAACCGAACAGCAGCTGCTGCAAATTGCCGCGTCAATTGAAAAGCCTTCAGAGCATCCGCTGGCCGATGCAATTGTGAAAAGGGCGGCTGAAACCGGCGTTGAGCTAAAGAATGTGGAAGAATTTCAGTCGATTTCCGGAAAGGGAATCGTCGCGATGATAGACGGATTGCAATATTACGCGGGAAACCTCACTTTTATGCAGAATAATCAAGTCGATGTGACCGCTCTTCAAGACACCTGTAATGCTCTTGCCGAGGATGGTAAGACCCCGTTGTATTTCGCACGGGATAATCATCTTATGGGCGTAATCGCTGTAGCCGATGTTGTGAAGCCCACAAGCCGCGAGGCAATTGACCAGTTTAAAGCAATGGGAATCGATGTGGTAATGCTGACAGGTGACAATAAAAGAACCGCCGAAGCAATCCGAAAGCAGCTCCATATTAATCGGGTTGTGGCGGAAGTGCTGCCGCAGGACAAGGAAAGTGAGATCCGCAGGATTCAGGAATCCGGGAAAAAGGTTGCCATGGTCGGCGACGGAATCAACGACGCCCCCGCCCTTGCAAGGGCGGATGTGGGAATCGCGATTGGCGCGGGAACGGATATCGCCATTGAATCGGCAGATATCGTACTCATGAAAAGCGATTTACTGGATGCTGTTACCGCAATACAACTCAGTAAGGCGGTTATCCGCAATATTAAGGAAAACCTGTTTTGGGCGTTTTTCTACAATACCATTGGTATTCCGCTTGCTGCCGGTGTGTTTTACTTCCTGCTTGGCTGGAAATTGAACCCGATGATTGGCGCGGCGGCAATGAGTCTGAGCTCGGTATGCGTAGTAACCAATGCGTTAAGACTAAAGCTGTTCAAGCC
>DAMDEB010000049.1:10486-12707 GCA_032090075.1 Caproiciproducens sp. | reverse complement strand
TCTATTAATCAAAATCAAAATTATATTGAAACAGAAGGAGTAGATTCAGAAATGAAAAAAGTAATTTCAATTAACGGCATGAGCTGCGAACATTGCCAGGCAAGAGTTGAAAAGGCGCTGAACGCAATTGACGGCGTGGAGGCAAAGGTCGATTTAAAGAAGAAAAACGCAACGGTTACCCTTCAATCCGACGTCGATGACGAAGTGCTCAAAAACGCGGTGAAAGAAGCAGGCTATGAGCCTGTTTCCATCGAAGAAAAAAAAGGACTGTTTGGTAAATAAATCTGAACAGTCATGGTGGAGGACAACGATGGTAGCAGACAAAGCGAAAATTACCCGTCTTTTAAAGACAGCAAGAGGGCAGCTTGACGGACTTCTGAAAATGGTTGAGGATGATCGGTATTGCATCGATATTTCCAACCAGCTTATGGCAACCCAAGCAATTTTACGCAAGGCCAATAAAGAAATTATTCACGCGCATCTGGGCAGCTGTGTAAAAGATGCCTTTGAGCAGGGTGATGAGGCTGAAAAAGATCAAAAGATAGATGAAATCATGGCCGTTATGGATAAATTCTCAAAATAATTTTTTGATTGGGAGCGGGAACGCTGCCCTTCTCCACAAAGCCCCCGTGAAAGCGGGGGCTTTGTTATGCTTCCATTCAAAATGACAGTTGATTTCAGAAGGGAAAGTATCAGAATTAAATTACCTTATATTGACATATTGCATCATGTGAAATATAATATCATATGTAAAAATAACAGTTATTTGGAAACATTTGTTGTAATTTTTATAAAAATTAAATGAAACTCTGAGGCGGTAAAGAAATGGATTTTAAAAACAAGAAACCAATTCTTATTTCTGTAATCGGAATCATCATTTTTCAGGCAATCGGACTTTTACTTGGCCTTTATGGACTGGCCGCATTTTTCTTTTTAGTACTCGGAAGCGTTATTATTATCTTGGCGTCTGATTATTTATTTGCAACACTTCGGCATCAGAATGCCATTGAGCAAACAATTCAGAACGATGAATTGGGCGAGGAGCTTTTTCATGTTGCGGAAACAATGGGATTCGATTCTCAGCAGCTTATATGGCTGTCTCAGGATAATATAAAAACCTTTGAAAAGCTTGCTAAGATTTCCTATCAAACTGAAAAGCTTAGTGAACAAAATGCGACAAGCTCGGAAGAAATCAGTGCAAGTATTACCGAACTTGTCAGCGCATGCACCGACTTGAACTCAGGAATTCTAAAAATCGAGGATCAGTCAGAAACATCCATTGAAATGCTGAATAAAAATGAGCAGACAATTGGAAACATTGGCAATTTCATTCTTCAATTGACAACAGTGACTCAGGTAGCGACCAATAATAATTTACAGCTTCAGGAATCTTCCAATAAAATCAATGAAATTGTGGATTACATACGAAATATTTCAAAACAAACCAATTTACTTGCACTCAACGCCGCAATAGAAGCGGCAAGAGCGGGTGAGGCAGGGAGAGGGTTCTCTGTTGTCGCCTTGGAAATCAGAAGGCTTGCAGCACAGACAGATGAGGCAATTTCAGTGATTGAGAGCGTTATAAAAAATATTGTTGATAAAATTGCTGCGTCAACTACAGCAATGACCGAAATTGAGGACAAGATGCAGAATGTGGATGGAATTGTGAAGCAGTCATCCGGAATCATTCACGAAATTACGTCCATTATTAAAGAAGTGCAGCAGTCCGTCGTGCAGCTTACAGGTGCGTCGCTTCTTCAAAAAAACACAGCGGCAGAAATTGAAACAGCCGTTGCCGATGTAGCAAATGCCGTACAAAAAACGCATGATGTTTCACGCAGTGCCATTCAGCTGGTCGATGTGCAGCAGAAGAAAAATAAGAACAATCTTGATTTCTGCAATAAAATCGGTGAAACGGCTGAAATTCTGCAAAAAGATGCGATGTACTTCAAAAAAGAGGATGAAGTCATATTTGGCGTCAATCCTTTTATTGAGCCGGAGCGCATCAAAAAAAGCTATGTGCCGATTCTTGAGCGCGTCTGTCAGAGTGCCGGGTTGAGATGCCGTACGCTGATTGTAAGGAGCTATGATGCCTTGAGTGAGAGCGTTGAAAAGGGTATTGTAGACATTGGTTGGTTTTCGCCTTTTGCCTATGTTAACGCGCATCAAAAATGCGGAGCTGATGTTTTGGTGACACCAAAGGTTCTTGGGCGTTATTCCT
>DAMDEB010000049.1:7593-10476 GCA_032090075.1 Caproiciproducens sp. | reverse complement strand
CCTATAATGGTTACATTATCGCCCGCAAGAACGGTGCAGTCCATTCGCTGAATGATTTGCCGGGCAAAACTTTTGCCTATGTGGATGAAAAAAGTGCTTCGGGCTATTTGTATGCCCGCGATATGATAAAACAAAATCATATGAATCCGGATACGGTTTTTGAAAAAGTTATCTTTGCAGGCAATCACAATAATGTCATCAATGCGGTGCTTTCGGGGGAAGTGGATGCGGGAGCAACCTATGACGAGGTGTTTAATCAGGCACGTGCGGATGGCCTGTTTACCGATCAGCTTGTCGTCGTTGCCCGTACGGAAGATATTCCAAAGGATGCGCTGGCAGTCAGGCAAGGAATGTCTCCGGCAATTGTGGCTAAACTCAAAACAGCATTGATACAGTTTAATGATTACAGTGGGATCGATACAAGTGTGCAGGGATTCGTTGAAAACGAAGACAAGGCGTATGATATTATCAGAAGGCTGAGCGAGTAACAGCAAGCTTCCAACATTTTCTTTAGTTTACATAATTTTCAGTATTGTCATCCTTGCCGGTTGGTGTTACCATGAGAACAAGAAAAGTTACAAAGATGTAACCTTTCAAAATAAAACCGATTAAAAGGAGAGACTTACATGAAGAAGAGAATTATCGCTCTAATTGCGTGTGTCCTCGTGTCCGGAACAGCCGGCGCATTTGCGAAAAGCGTAGATACCAATGCTGTACCGGCCGGTGCGGATACTGTAACAAGCACAGCGGAGGCTTTGGCCAACAAACCTGTTTCCACTAATCCTGTGGTGACTGCCGTTCCTAAAACTGCGGATACTACATCAACGTGCAACAACGGGGTGCAGGCTGCGTTGAAATCCGTTGCAAGTAAAACCACTTCCAAAACTGCCAGCAGCTGCCCACAGAATACAGCCGCTCAGCAAGCTGTGAAAGCAGCCGTGAACAACAACAGTAATTGCAACAGTTCTAACAATTCTGTGAATACGGCAAATTCCCTGAATGATATCAGCCAATATCTGAAAGTGCTTAATTGCAATCAAAACGGAAATTATGTCAATGGAATCGCTTGCTTAAAAGGCTCTAACTGCACAACGGGCAACTGTGTTAGCTTAATTAATTGCCTGTATGGCGTGAATTGTAAAACAGGCAATTGCTCAACAAGCAACTGCAAAAACAACTCAACCGCTAATACGAGCAGTTCCGGCAACAGCTCAACTGCCAATACGAGCAGCTCCAATAGCTCCAACAGCACAACCGGCAGCAATACAAGCAGTGCGCCTGTTAGTTCCGCATCGCAGGGGAGCACTTCAAGCACTCCTTCTTCAACAAGTGGAAGTTACTCCTCCTTTCAAAATCAGGTTGTTCAGTTAGTCAATAAGGAAAGAGCCGCGAACGGTCTCAAAGCCCTTACTGTGAATGCTCAGCTTACAAAAACAGCGACATTAAAATCTGAGGATATGGTTAAATTAAATTATTTTGATCATACTTCTCCAACCTATGGCTCTCCGTTTGATATGATGAAGCAATTCGGTATCACTTACAGAGCCGCGGGAGAAAACATTGCCAAGGGGCAAACAACACCTGAGCAAGTCATGCAGGGTTGGATGAATTCACCGGGTCACAGAGCAAATATCCTGAATGCATCCTTTACTCAAATCGGCGTAGGTATTGCCAAAACCGCGCAGGGTCAGTATGTTTGGACTCAGCAGTTTATCGGGTAAGATAGCTTATCATATTTAGTAAGAAAATATTATATTTCTCAGATCACACAAAAGAGGATTGCCGATTTCGGCAATCCTCTTTTTATGTCACATCAGTATTCCCGGTTAAAATGCCGGTACGCCTGTAAAAAATTCGTAAGCACAAGATGGACGACTCCATCATAAAGTATTGGTCAGAAGCCTTTTGTAAAGAGCAGTGGGTGCTGGAAGTCGATGATCATTTACAAAATTCTTCTGTTGGCTAAAAATACTGATGTGAAGACGAATGATAGGGGGGATTGGTATGAATGAATATTTTTCTTGGGCAAATTTAGGCACCTTTGCGGGTTGTGCTGCAGGTACTGCACTGATTACCCAATTTGTTAAAAACGCGTCCTTTTTAAAGAATATCGCAACGCAGTGGGTGTCTTATATGATCGCAGTGATACTCCTGCTGGGCGCAGCATTTTTTACAGGAACATTGACGTGGGCATCCGGCGCATTAATTCCGTTTAACGCCGTGATTGTCGCTTTGAGTGCAAATGGGGCATACACCGCAGTAGAACGGTGTGTCGGTACCGGTTGTAAAAATCAGAAATAAACAAGAATAAACAGCAATTATAAAAAAAGACCCGCTTGTCCGTTTACTCTGGAATAATCCAGTTTTTACGGCTAAGGGGGTCTTTGCTATATCTTGTATTATGAAGCAGTCGGCTAAATATAAAACATAAATTCATCAGTTTTCTTTTGCTTTTCGGCTTCAGTGACTAAATCATAAAGGGTGATTTTTTCAAGCGTAGAAGCGATGGCAGTATCCACAGCCGAAAAAACGGTTTTTTGCATGGCCTGCTCAATACCATTTGCTTCCCTGGCAACAGATTCCTCCGTTTTTTCAAAAAGGGATTGTTCCAGTGAGCGCAAAACATCGAAGACATTGATTGTTTGCGGCGATCTGGAAAGTTTATATCCACCTTGCGCGCCTTTTATGGCGACAACAAGTTCAGCTCTTTTTAATAATGAAAATACTTGCTCCAAATAAATTTTTGAAATACCTAATTTTTCGGAAATACTTACGATTGTTGTGCACACATCGCTCTCGTAATTTTGAGCAATACTGGTCAAAGCTGCAAGTCCGTATCTTCCTTTTGAGGATATTCTCATAATTTCTCCTTTCACAACAAGA
>DAMDEB010000049.1:0-7583 GCA_032090075.1 Caproiciproducens sp. | reverse complement strand
TGTCTGTTTATTTTATGATAGCTTGAAAAACCAATCAAGTCAAGAGAATAGCGATGATTTTGCGCCGATGGTTATTATATAAGATCCAGAACAGAAGGAATAAAACGTTTATGACTGTTTTAATTTTTACAAAATAAGGGTATCAAATTATAAAAAAATTTAGTAGAATAATAGCGTAAAGGATTCGTTTAAAACAAGGGAATGGCGGGGAAAATATTTTACACCCCAAGTCATCCTGAAATAAGTATATAAAAGATAAGAGGAATTGATATGGAAAAACAAAAACGAGTCATGGCCGTTCATGATATTTCTTGTTTTGGAAAATGTTCATTGACTGTTGCGCTGCCTGTTTTGTCGGCAGCCGGCGTGGAAGTCAGTGTTATCCCCACAGCGGTACTATCCACACACACAGGCGGATTTACCGGCTATACTTACCGCGACCTGACGGAGGATATTCCGAAAATCGCACAGCACTGGAAAACACTCAACCTTGACTTTGATGGTATTTATACCGGATTTTTGGGTTCATTTGAACAGATTCATCTTGTATCGGAGTTGTTTGATGATTTCAAAGGAAAAGATACGCTGATTCTGGTTGACCCCGTTATGGCGGACAATGGCGAGCTTTACAAGAGCTTCAGCCCGGAGTTTCCGCAGGAAATGGTAAAGCTGTGCCAAAAGGCGGATGTGATTGTGCCCAATATGACGGAAGCGGCGCTCCTACTCAACGAGCCGTACAGGCCCGGACCGTACAGCAAAGTGTACATTGACGATCTTTTAAAAAGACTCTCCGGGTTTGGCCCGCAGCAGATTGTTTTGACCGGTGTATATTTTGATGAGGAGAACCTTGGCGCCGCCGCATATGACAGGAAAACAGGGGATATCAGTTATGTGCTTTCGAGTCGGATTGAGGGGTCTTATCACGGTACGGGCGATGTTTTTGCAAGCGCCTTGCTCGGTGCAATGCTGAACGGATTTCCACTTTCAAAAGCGGTCAGCATTGCGGTCAATTTTACAGCCGGCAGTATTGAGCGCACGAAAGAAGCAAAAACAGATGTGCGCTTCGGTGTAAACTTTGAAGCAGGCATTCCTCAATTTATTCAAGAATTGGGGCTTTCTCAATAATCGAAAACTGCTCAGTTCAATTGAACTGGTGAGAAGAAATAATTGTTTTTCTAAACCAAAAGGAGTACACACCACAGTTACGGTGTGTACTCCTTTTGGTTTAGCTCAGGTTCACAGCTTGCATTAGTCCTGCTGCTCCACAATGTTCTGTACCCTGCCTACCATGTCAGACTCCGTGAGCATGACTTTAATCCCGTGGGGGTGGGTCGGGCTGTTGGTGAGAATGCGCTTTACATGGCCGCGGGTCAGTTTGCCTGTCGGCTGGTCTTTTTTCAGCACAATGTCCACCAGTGCACCGATTTGTATGTTGCTTCTGATTTGTCCATTCACACGAATTGCTCCTTTTTTTGCAGATTTTTTCCATTACAGCATGTGTTCTAATTTAATATTTTCTCTATTAGTTTAGCAATATTTTCGTCGTTAATCTTAGGAGGCGCAAGCTTTTTGTCTGCACTTGCTTTTGTGGCCATTTTTGCGACAAACTTATCAAAACCGTGCATGTTTTCCACATTCATTTCTCCGCCAAAACATTCATATGATACGGCACGATCAAGCAGGTCTTTTGGAAAATTTTTGGAAAACAGTTCAGCCGAATTCTCTTCAGAGCCGCAGCAGAGAAAATAAGCAGCCCTTTTTGTTTGAAGTTCGACTGCGTTTTGCTCAATAAATTTTTTTGCTTTTTTATGTAATTGCCCCATACGGATGGCCCCCCCGACGATGATTGTGTCAAACTGGTCGATATCCGGCGTTTGAATGTTCAAATCAACTGTAGTTGCGTTGGTTAACTTTTCGCAGAGCCGTTTTGCGCATTTTTCGGTCGTTCCGGTTTTTCCAGCATAGGCAATTAAGATTCTCATTTGTGATACCCCTTTTCATACGGCGGGTTTGATTCATATGCTCATTATAGCATAATCACAACACGGATGATATATTCACTTTTGAATTCCTGCTACTGTTTATTTTTACAAGTTGTACATACATATAATAATAAAATGACCTACTTAAGCTTAAATTTGTATTGACAAATAAACAATGTTATTGTATATTGTAGATATAAAATGCATATATCAAAATGTAAAACTATCAATACTGATATTATCGTGTCCAATATGGGTAATCTATATTAATTGTTTACAATTCGAAGAGCAAAGGAAGTGAGAACTGAAATAATTCAGATGATGAATGTCATCTTTATCAGAACCTTTCTATCACTGATTGCTGTTGCAATCTATATGATTTTAACGTACGTCATGTATTAAAATGAGCGGCATCGAAAAAAACTGCAAGTTGTTTGTTGCGAATACGAAAGCTGTATTGACAAGCAATCTCGAGTTAGAGTATGATTTATTGATAATAAATCATAGAGGAGAACAGCAATATGGCCGAGACACCCAAATATATGGTACTTGTAAACTATATTAAAAATAAGATTGAAACAAATGAACTGCAGTACGGTGAAAAACTGAATTCGGAAAATGAACTGAGTTCTATGTTCAGCATCAGCCGTCAAACGGTGCGGCAGGCAATCAATGTTTTAATGCAGGAAAAGTTGGTGGAAAGCAGGCGTGGCAGCGGTACTTATGTTACGTTTAATGTGCGGCCAAAGCGCGAACCGAACATGACCATCGGCGTTGTTACGACATATGTCGGTGATTATATTTTTCCGAATATCATCAGAGGGATTGAAACGGTACTCACGGAGAATGGTTATTCCATGCAGATTGCATTTACCCATAACAAGGTTCAAAACGAAAAGCGGGCGCTTAGTTCTATGTTGGAAAAAGGCGTTGACGGTCTGATTGTCGAACCTACGCAAAGCGGGCTGCCGAATCCCAACATAGAAATATACAACGAAATTGAAAAGCAGCGCATTCCTGTTTTATTTATTAACAGCTACTACCCCAATATGAAAATTCCTCATGTTGCTCTGGATGACCATAGGGCCGGGTTCCTTGCGACGGAACATCTGATTCGGGCGGGACACAAGAAAATCGGAGGAATTTTCAAATCGGATGATAATCAGGGACATCTGCGTTATGCGGGCTATCAGCAGGCTTTGCTGAAAGCCGGGCTTGAAATCTGTGACGAAAATGTTTTGTGGTATTCAACGGAAGATTTGGCTGACTTGTCCGTTGACACAAGAAGAATTCTCCACAGAATGGAAGGCTGTACCGCTGTTGTCTGTTACAACGATGAGGTCGCACTCGAAATTCTTTCGCTTTTGAAGGCTCACGGTATTGCGGTACCAGAACAGATTTCTCTGGTAAGCTTTGACAACTCAAATTTAGCGGCGATGAGCGAAGTCCCGCTCACATCGGTGGCACATCCGCTGAATCTGTTGGGGGAGACGGCTGCTGCGAATTTAATCGGGCTGATTAACGACAAGATGTTTAAAGCAATGGTTGACTTTGAGCCAAGGATTGTTGAACGCGCATCGGTTAAAAACTTGCATTCAGTTTAAACTGAATTTTTGTCTTCTATCAATTTACACCAATCAATTGGAGAATAATGGAGGTTGAGACAATGTCAAAATATGCAATTGGCGTCGATTATGGTACTCTTTCCGGGCGGGCTGTTCTGGTTGATGTAAAAACCGGGGAAGAGCTTGCTTCGTCTGTCTACGACTATCCACACGCGGTGATGGACAAAAGCCTGCCGGACGGCGCTCCCCTCGGCCACGACTGGGCGCTGCAGGATCCTCAGGATTATATTGACGTACTGAAGCACACGATTCCACAGGTCTTGCAGGAATCAGGAATATCGAATGAGGATGTTATCGGTATCGGCACAGACTTTACCGCCTGCACCGTATTGCCGGTAAAGGCCGACGGCACCCCCCTGTGCTTTTTGCCGAAATATAAAAACCGCCCGCACGCCTATGTGAAGCTTTGGAAGCATCATGCCGCACAGGATAAAGCAAACAAGCTCAATCAAATTGCGGCGGAGCGAGGAGAAGCGTGGCTGCAAAATTACGGAGGAAAAATCTCATCGGAATGGGCAATCCCGAAAATTTGGCAGATTGCCGACGAAGACCCTGAAATATATGATGCAATGGATCGCTTTATCGAGGCGGCCGACTGGATTATATGGCAGCTTTGCGGCAGGGAAACACGCAACTCCTGTACCGCGGGTTACAAGGAAATCTGGAACAAGCAAACCGGGTTTCCGTCTAACGATTTCTTCAAAGCGCTTAGCCCCAAACTGGAACATGCCGTAGACGAAAAGCTTTCCCGTGATATCACACCTCTTGGCAACCGAGCCGGAACAATCACCCCCGAAGCCGCAAAGCTGACCGGCTTAAAAGCAGGTACTGCTGTTGCAGTCGGCAATGTGGACGCGCATGTGTGCGTGCCGGCGGTAGGAATCGACGGGCCCGGAAAAATGCTTGCCATTATGGGAACCTCTACCTGCCATATTATGATGGGAACGGAGGAACATCAGGTACCGGGTATGTGCGGTGTGGTTGAAGACGGCGTTATGCCGGGTTACTTTGGCTACGAAGCCGGCCAGTCCTGCGTCGGCGACCATTTCGCGTGGTTTATCGACAACTGTCTGCCTGCGTCCTATTATGACGCGGCAAAAAAAGAAAATAAAAATGTTCATCAATTCCTGCGCCAAAAAGCAGAAAAGCAAAGGCCGGGCGAAAGCGGGCTGCTTGCCCTCGACTGGTGGAACGGCAACCGTTCCGTATTGGTGGACGTCGATTTATCCGGTATGATGCTGGGGATGACTCTGCAGACCAAACCGGAGGAAATATACCGTGCTTTGATTGAGGCTACCGCATACGGAACGAGGATGATTATCGAAAACTACCGTGAAAACGGTGTTCCGGTTGAAGAGTTTTTCGCATCGGGCGGCATTTCACAAAAAGACCCGATGACCATGCAGATTTACGCCGACGTCATCAATATGCCAGTTAAAGTTGCGGGCTCGCTTCAGGGACCGGCACTCGGCTCTGCAATTTTCGCAGCAGTTGCGGCCGGCAAATCCACCGGAGGCTACGACGATGTATTTGAAGCGGCAAGAACGATGGGCAAAATCAAGGACACAGTCTATTATCCAATTCCGGAAAATGCCGCAATATATGATAAATTGTTTGCGGAATACCGCATTTTGCATGATTACTTCGGCCGTGGTGCGAACGATGTAATGAAGCGTTTAAAAGATATTAAGCTTAGCAAATAGATTTTCTTCTTTTTCTTTAGGCAGTATTTTCCTTCAAAGGAGGGAAGATACTGCCAAATAAGTTGAATTTACAGGAGGTAATTTATCATGTCATCATTAAAAAAATATGAATTTTGGTTTATTGTGGGCAGTCAGGATTTGTACGGCGAGGATGTTCTGAAAACAATCGATCAGCACTCGAAAATTATGGTGGACGATTTTAACGCGGATCCCGTTATTCCGTGTACCTTTGTTTTCAAGCCAGTTGTCCGTAACTCGGATGAAATCTACAAGGTGATTATGGAAGCAAACAATTCCGAGAAATGCGCCGGTATTATTACATGGATGCATACCTTTTCTCCTTCCAAAATGTGGATTCGCGGATTCAGCGCGCTGCAAAAACCGCTCCTACACATCAACACCCAGTTTAACCGCGATATTCCATGGGACAGCATCGACATGGATTTCATGAACCTGAACCAGTCCGCGCACGGCGACCGCGAGCATGGGTTTATTGCAGCCAGAATGCGGTTGCAGCAAAAGGTAATCAGCGGCTATTATAAGGATGAAAATATGCGCAGACGTATGGCCGGATGGATGCGTGCCGCCGTCGGAGCTTACGAGAGCAAGCGCCTGCGTGTGCTGCGAATCAGCGATAATATGAGAGAAGTTGCCGTTACCGAGGGCGACAAAGTAGAAGCACATATTAAATTTGGCTGGCAGGTCGACCATTACGGCGTGGAAGATATTATCAGGCTTGTAAATGCTGTTACCGAGGAAGAAATCGACGCGCAAATGAAGGAATACGCCGAAAATTACGAGATGGCTACTGATAATATTGACTCGGTGCGGTATCAGGCGAGGGAAGAAGCCGCAATCAAAAAATTCATGGAAGATGAAAAATTCGGTGCGTTTCATACGAATTTTCAGGATTTGCAGCAGCTGCGCCAGCTGCCGGGCTTAGCTGTACAGGACTTAATGCGTCAGGGCTACGGGTTCGCGGGTGAAGGCGACTGGAAAACCGCCGCACTTTGCAGAATTATGAAGCTGATGACCGCCGACCTAAAAGGCGGCACTGCATTTATGGAGGACTATACCTATAATTTTGACCCGGAAAACGGTATGAATATGGGTGCCCATATGCTGGAGGTCTGTCCTTCGGTCGCCTGTGAAAAGCCGAAAATAAAGGTCGTTCCGCTTGGAATCGGCGACAGGGAAGCCCCGGCACGCTTAACATTCAAGGCGGCGGCCGGCCCTGCCGTGCTGGTTACGATTATCGACATGGGAGACCGTTTCCGCATGATTGCCAATGACGTCGTCTGCCAAAAACAGGTACACGATATGCCGAACCTCCCGGTTGCGGGCGTTCTGTGGAAACCCCTGCCGAGCCTCGAAACCTCAGCGGAAGCATGGATGTACGCCGGTGGCGCACACCACTCGGTCATCAGTTACACGCTGACTTCCGATGAAATGCGTGACTTTGCCGAAATTATGGATATTGAATTCATTCACATCGGCAAGGATACGGATATCAATGAACTGCGTAAGGAACTCACGTGGAATGATTTAATCTGGAAATTAAAAAAATAGACGTGCATAGCGCACAATCTGATTACGAATGAAGGTTATTGTGATGTTGGAAAAATTAAAGGAGCAGGTTTGCAAAGCCAATCTGCTGCTGCCGGAGCATGGGCTTGTGGTGTTTACATGGGGCAATGTTTCCGGCATTGACAGGGAAAGCGGCCTGTTTGTTATTAAGCCGTCCGGCGTACCCTATAACGAACTTACACCCGATGATATGATTGTAGTAAACCTGAAGGGGGAAAAGGTGGAGGGAAAATTGAATCCGTCCTCCGACACTCCTACCCATTGTGAACTGTACAATCATTTTCCAAATATCGGTGGTGCGGTGCACACGCATTCGCGCTGGGCGACAATCTGGGCGCAGGCCGGCCGCGGGATACCTGCCTACGGAACAACCCATGGCGATTATTTTTACGGTGAAATTCCATGTACCAGAAACATGACACCCGCGGAGATTGCCGGGGAGTACGAGAAGGAAACAGGCAAAGTGATTGTTGAAACCTTTAGGGATATCAGCTCTGATGATATCCCTGCCGTTCTTGTTAAATCCCATGGTCCGTTTACTTGGGGTAAGGACTGCTTTGAAGCCGTACACAATTCGGTTGTTCTTGAAGAAGTTGCGATGATGGCATGGCATACCGAGGCAATCAGTAAGACTGCCGCATCAAAAATGCAGCAGGAACTTCTCAACAAGCATTTTTTACGTAAGC
>DAMDEB010000048.1:11478-17261 GCA_032090075.1 Caproiciproducens sp. | reverse complement strand
GGCCGTTTTGAGCATTTGTTGATACAGGGTGCGGCTGCCGCTGTCTTTCAGGCAGTCAAGACCGCTGTGCTGACGAAAAAGCGAATAGCTTTTGGAAGCGCGCGCAGTCGTTTGCAGCACCGGCAGTCCGTCGCTTGGGTTGTCGTCCGGTGCAACCTCCTGCACCGTGGTTCCCTGCGACCGGGGCGGAGCGGAAGCGGTTGAAACCTTCACTCGAAAGGAGTATGTCGTTCCAGTTCAGGTTCAGCACGTCGGGGTTCAGCACAACATATACGAGCATACAGGTTAAGCCTACTAAAAGCAAAGACATAACCAAAGTAAAAAATTTCTTCATGGGTTCCTCCGCAAAATCGGCTGTATCCGCCTAGTACTACTCTTCAATTAAGAGTTGACGTTTTTAATTGAAGAGCGCCCGGCTGTGCCGAGCTTTGCTACTCGTGATCAACCTTTTTAATGGATTTTCGTATTAAATATTGTTATATAGTATAACACATCAACTAATAAACATCAATTTAAACGGACAAGGCCTGCAAGTTGTCTTACAGGCCTTGTCCAATATTATTTATAACTGAGATAAATGGTGATTCCTCTGTCCGCTGGGTCACTGATATATTTTATCTTGCCCAAATCAATTTGATTTGCCATTCCGCTTTCACTGTTAACCGCGCTGATGTAAGAAACGATTTTATAGGGTGAACTTGAAACCATCCCGCTCAAAATCTGATCAAAATCCGCGCTTTCATCCACATAAAACGCAAAGGAATCTTTTTTGGCCTTGGCCGCCGCCGACAAAGCGGTGATCACCGCGCTGTCATTGGTACCGTTCAAATCACTGATTGGAATTCCCTTTGCTTTAAAATAGTTAGCCTCCGTTGCGGTACAGCTTGGAAGAGCCAGGTTGCATTGCGCCGCGCTGCCGTCCGTCCCGTCAATCTGGGCGGCGGTGAGCGTTGAGGCACTCGGGAAAATCGAATGGGTTTGGGTCACAACCGAATCCGTCAGGTTAAAGAAGTTGTAAACGGGAACATCGCTGTCACCCCATGTTGTGTCAAGATGATACCAGTTTCCGTTAATATTCATCAGGTTCCACATGTGATTGACTCCGTCGCTTTGTCCGGTGATCAGCATGGATTGCAGACCGGCATAGCTTGAAAGGAGCTGCATTGCTCTGGAGTAGCCCTCGCACACTGCCTTGCCGTCAACCAGTGCGCCGTAGGCTGCGAACGGCTTCCACAGGCTGGTATCTGTCAATGCACTGTAATCATAAACACAGGTTTTCGCCAAATATTGAAACAAATACAGTTCACGGTCAATCTCGCTCAGCCCCGACGGCATCGCTGTTACAGCCGCATCCACCTTTTGGTTTAACTGCTGAATCATCGAATTGCACTCGCTCTGCGGAACGACTGAATAAAGCTGAACATAAGTTTCGCTGTCACTGTAACCGTAAGAATAAACATTTGCAAGCCAAAACACCTGCGGATTGTCATTGATAAACGCAAGCAAAGCCAAACGCAATTCGGCCTCGGTAAGATGCGAACCGGCAACCGTGATTCTCTCCGTCGGGTAATACCCCTGTGAAGTCGGAGAAGCCGATACCTTGTATACGCTTTGAAGAATCTGACTATAAAGGCTGCGGCTGACCGCATCGCTTAAGTAATTGTAGCCGCCCCGCTGGTCAATATGGGTGTACCCCTGCTTAACCGGCGCCGTGCTTTTTGTAACGTTGAGGCGAACCGTATTTTGGGTTGACTGGTCGGCGGCGATCTTTTTAACCGCCTTGTTTCCGGTCTCCACCTTTGTGGCAGGCGTTTTTTTGACTACTTCGCTTTTTACTAACTTTGCGGCTGCTGCCGTAGAAGCTTTCGCGGCGGAACTAACCTGTGCACTTGCCGTACTGGACGCCGTACTGGATGCGGTACTCGACACCGTACCGGAACTTTGCTTTTCCCCTGTAGATGAAGCCGGTTGAGAAACCGTGCTGCTCTGTGCCGACGAAACTTGTGACTGTGAGGAAACCGCTGGTAGCACATTTTGCCCACAGCCCGCAAGCGGCAGCGCCAGCATGATTGCCGCCAAAGCCCCTGCAATGAAAGATTTAATCCGTTTTGTATGTAAAATGTAAATCATTTCCTGTTCACCTCCGACAAAATATAGCTTCATCATAGCACCGCAATGTGACTTATTTGTGAAGAAATGCAAAATTAACAGAAAAAACGGCGGCATAAAGAAACCCCAGTCTATGATTTCTCAAGAGTGGGGGTTCCTCCGGACTAAAATCCGTCGTATTGTTCCGTGCGGTGAATTAAGCCCCGCGCTTTTTCGATGATATGAGCTTACTCTGCACTCTTTAGGGATTCTATCATGTCTATCTTATCAAATTTTTGATACATGGCCAAATTGACAACAACAGAAAACAGAACGGTAAGCAGAATGGAATACACAAAGTAAATTGGATTAAGTGTCTTTAAAAACATCAATACATTTGTCTCCGCTGTATTGAGTACGAAGCTGTTCAGCAGAATTCCTACTCCGATTCCTGCAAGACTCCCTATTACGGTTAGTATCATATTTTCTTTGTAAACATAAGAAGCAAGTTCATTGTTATAAAAGCCTAACAGCTTGATTGTGGCTAACTCCCTTTTCCGTTCGCTGATATTAATGTTTGTAAGATTATAGATGACAACAAATGCGAGGACTCCCGCAGATATGATTAAGATCAATACGACTGAATTGATACTGTCCATACTCTTGTTATAATCAATATACGTATTGTTTCTGTAGCTTACGGAGCCCACATCGCTGATGCCTGTCAGTGTTTTCGACATGGCGTCCTCCGTACTTTCCGAAGTGCTTTTCAGCAGCCCGTAAAATTCATTGTACTCTAAATTTTCGCCCGTTATCTCCTGATAGTATTGAGGGCTCATGTAAATATAATGCTGTAAATAGTGCTCCGTTACGGCGGAAATCTTTACTTTGACCACTTTATTGTTGATGGTGATTTCTGCCGTGTCGCCTGCTTTTTTATTGATCAGATTGGAAAGCTTTTCGGTGATAATGACACCGCTGTCCCCAAGCACCAGTTTTTTGCCATTCATAGTAAGATCAATATACTGATTCAGTTCGTCTTTGTTTTCCGGAACTGTGATATAAACATCCTGGCTGCCTGAATTCTCATCCTTTACCGTTCCATTCTTGGAATAGGCAAACAGCATGGAACTCACGTTGTTCGTACCCATAACCTTATCCCTGATGCTATTCTGTTGATCGATATTCATGGGTTTATTTAAAACGGTCTGTATGTCATATTTATAAATTTTATTAAATTGGGCTTGCATCGCGCCGATTACGCCCTCTTTTAATCCGAACCCCGTGATCAATAATCCGGTACAGGCGGCAATCCCGATTACCGTCATGAAAAGCCTTTGTTTGTATCTGAATATATTTCTCGCGGTGACTTTTTTTGTAAAGCTTAATCTCTTCCAGATAAAGGTTGCCCTTTCCAGTAAAATCGTTTTTCCGGATTTCGGCGGCTTTGGCCGCATCAAAGAAGCCGGTTCCTCCCTTAACTCCTCTGCTGCAGCTGCCATTGCAGCTACGGTAGTGAATAACACAGCAATCAGTGAAGCCTGCACCGCAAGCTGAAAATGAAACGGCGTTACTGAATTTGGCATCGTGTAAAGCGATGCATAAGCATTCATAATCAGTGTTGGGAACAGTTTAAACGCAAACAATACCGCGATTAAACTTCCGGCAAGACTTGCCGCAAGAGAATAAATCAGATAATGGGATACGATCGCTGTCCTGGAATATCCCAAAGCTTTTAAAGTGCCGATTTCCGTTCTGTTTTCTTGAACGAGCCTTGTCATGGTTGTGAGGCTGACCAGTGCTGCCACCAAAAAGAATATCAGCGGAAACGCCTTGCCTATATTACCCATTCGTTCGCTGTCCTGCCGATAGGTTTCGTACCCCACATTGGCGGACCTTCCGAGTACATACCAGCTTGGCTCTTTCACATCTTTCAGTTTTGCCTTGTTTTTCTGAATTTCCGTCTCTCCGTCTTTTATCTCGGAATTTGCCTTCTGTTCTTCAGCCTTTAATTTTTGGGTGTTCTGATCAATTTCTTTTTGCCCCTGTGTAAGCTTAACTTTTGCATCGTTCAGCTTTTTCAAACCGTCCTGTTTGGCTTTATTGAGTTGAACTTCCGAATCAGCTAATTTTGCCCTGTTGAGTGCTATCTGCGATTCCGCATTCACAAAATTGCTGTTTAAGGTTTCTATATCAAAAAAAGTATTGATTTGTGACAGGGTGCCGTGCATTTTCAATGAATTGTACATGCTGTCAAAATCTTTTCCCTTTATGTCATTTTCATAGAGCTGGTTAAGGGACTGATACTGAGCGATGTACATTGGATTCCCCGGGTCGGAATCAAGCTGTTTTTTTGCCTGACCCACCTTTTCGCTGATCGCCGCTGAAATATTGCCAGCCGCCTGCTGCTTCCCTAAATCAAGCTTTTTCTGGCTGTCATCAAGCTGCTTTTTCCCATCCGCTATTTGTTTTTTACCGTCTGCCATCTTTCTATTAAATAAGGACTGATTATTTTTAAGATCTGCTTGCCCTTGCGTTATTTTCTTTCGCGCGTCATCAAGTTGTTTATAACCATCGGCAAATTTGTTTGCAGCCTCTTTTTTTGCACTGTTTAATTTATCTTCCGCTTCCTTTATTTTATTTTGAGCAGTATTGAAAACCTCATCATATCTTACTTTGCTTCGGGCGATTCCAAGATTTTTAAAGTTCTCTTCCATCCCCGCAATGGATTTTTTATAATCCGCGTTATTTAAAAGGCTGTCCTTTGATTCATCCTGATTCGTTTTTACATAAATTTCAGTATAAACGTCACTTTTAAATACCTCGGGCAGAATATAGGCAAAGCCCTTCACGGTGCCATTGCCCAATGAGCTAAGCTGCCGCTGGACGGACAAATACAGCGGAGATTGTGCCGAACCGACAATTTTAAACTTACTGTTTTTCAGGTCGTCTTCAATTTTGCTGTCTTTACCGGATTTGAACTCTATTTCATCGCCTATTTTCAACTGATTGGCTTTCAAGAATCTTTCCTCTACGACAACTTCATCATTGCTTTTCGTGATTCGGCCTTCCACAATTTTCATGGTGTTGATTCCATTTTCTGCCGGAATGGAATTGATATTCAGAACCAATGCGTGCTCATTTTTCTCATAAACAGCATCGATTGAAAAAGCGCCTTCCGCCATGGATATGCCGGGCTGCTTCTTCACTTCGGATAAATCATTCTTTGTGAGCCCCAATGTGGACATCAGCTTAAAGTCCATAAAGTTATGCTGTGCCAGATAGGTATCCCCCGAGCTTTCCATATCGGGGCTGGTGGCTCTGACGCCGGCATAAAAAGCTACCCCGACCGCGATAATAACCACAATTGACAAAAATCTTGATATCGTCTTTTTAATATCTCTGAACAGATTTTTTAAAAATGTCTTTTTCATTTTACCACTCTATGCTTTCTATTGACACAGGATTCGGGTTCTTCCTGACACTTTCAATTTTGCCGTTTTTAACAATGATAATTTTATCGGCGATTGGCGTTATTGCAGAATTATGAGTAATCACTACCACGGTCATATTATATTGCCTCGATGTGTCGGATAAGAGCTTCAATATTGCTTTTCCGGTATTGTAGTCCAGCGCCCCTGTCGGCTCATCGCAAAGAAGCAGCTTAGGATTTTTCGCCAAAGCCCTCGCTATGG
>DAMDEB010000048.1:3991-11468 GCA_032090075.1 Caproiciproducens sp. | reverse complement strand
CTGCGAAGGAAAATTGTACATCCTGTCTTGCAGTCCGACATCTTTCAGTACTTCTTCAGGATTCATTGGATTTTTACATATTTCAACTGCAAGCTCCACATTTTCAATCGCATTTAAGTTTTGAACCAAATTATAAAATTGAAATACAAAGCCGATTTCTTCACGCCTGTATTTTGTAAGCATTTTTTTATTGTATTTACTAACCTCATTTCCATCGACAAAAATGTCGCCGTCAGTTACTTCATCCATGCCCCCGAGCAGGTTGAGAATTGTGGTCTTTCCTGCACCGCTTGCACCAACCACTACCACAAACTCACCCTTTTCTATAGTAAAAGAAACGTCATCAACCGCTTTAATGGTGACTTCTCCCGTTTTGTAGTACTTTTCAACATTGTTTAATTCTATGAAACTCTTCATCTGACTGTTTTCTCCTATTCAATTCGTTGTGAACTCGCGTTCTCTTTTGATTTAAATTTTTTTCCTGCCTGTTGCAGGGAACCGATTATAACTCCTTGCTGTCCAACTTATCCACAATATCCGTAAAAAGAATATCGATAATATTAAGAATGAGCTTGCGCACTTCTGCACTGTCCTCTTTTTCCCTTAATATAATCGAAATACTCTCAACAAGGTTATAAGAAATAAGATAGATTACGAAATTATCGTTCAGCGTTTTATGCTGCACCGACAGTTCATATTTCACTTTTTCCGAAACAATTCCGGTAATAAAATCAATAAA
This sequence comes from Caproiciproducens sp., assembly GCA_032090075.1. Taxonomy (GTDB): domain Bacteria; phylum Bacillota; class Clostridia; order Oscillospirales; family Acutalibacteraceae; genus Caproiciproducens. The sequence continues at coordinate 10,729 of DAMDEB010000048.1, read as the reverse complement.
TATTGTTTTACAGTTTTCATACTTGGAGCCTTCGCTTTTGTTCAGTAAAACCGATAATTCAACGCTGTTCTCTTTAAATATTTCCATTATCTTTTCCATAAGATTGTAGAAAATATTTTCTGCTTTTTCATTTAATTCCACTTGGTTGAATTGATCCATATAATTCATCAATTTATGATAAACCGAACCGATCAGGTTTTCATACAAATCATCTTTGCTGTCGAAATATTTGTAAAGATTTCCTACTGATGTCGCGGAGTTTTTAGCAATGCTCCTGATTGAAGCCCCTTTGTAGCCCTTTCGCTTAAATTCCTTCAAGGCTTCTTCTGCTATTTTTTGTTTTACGGCATCTTTTAAATGTTGCATTAGAAAACCCCCGTTCTCTTTTAGAGTTTACAATAATCTCGACTCTTTGTCAATCAAAATCTATTATTATTGAATGATTCGCTTTGATTTTCAAGTTCAGAAACTGCAAAAATTCAGAGAATTATGATATAATAAGATAAAACAATCTATAAAATTCTAAAAGATAATCGGAGTATCGCTCCTGCATTATCGATTGATAGAATGTAAATAATATACAAAAATGATAGGGTGGTGTCTTATGGCTGAAATTTATTTGGCAGGCGGATGTTTTTGGGGAATGGAAAAATACATCGCATCAATTCAGGGCGTTCAATCCACACAGGTGGGTTACGCGAATGGCAGGACTGTGAATCCAACGTATGAGGAGGTTTGCCACAATAATACCGGGCACGCCGAAACAGTGCGTGTGGTATATGACCCGGCAATTGTACCGCTTGACTTTTTACTGCAAATATACTACGAAGCGATTGACCCGGTCTCAGTCAACCGGCAGGGCGGAGACACCGGCATGCAATACCGCACCGGTATTTACTATGTCAGTGAAGAGGACCAGCCGGTGATTCAGCAATCCATTGCACAGCTGCAAAAGCGCTATGAGAAACCGATTGCCATTGAAGTGAAACCATTGGAAAACTTTAGCGCTGCGGAAAATTATCACCAGGACTATCTTGATAAAAACCCGGGCGGCTACTGCCACATTGGCAAGGATAAGTTCAAAAAAGTGGCGGAGGCTGTCATCAATCCGGTGAAATACCCAACGCCGGATTCTGAAAATCTGCGTCGGAATTTGACCCCGACGCAGTATGAAGTGACGCAGAACAGCGCCACCGAACCGCCGTTTCAAAACGAATTTTGGGAGTCTTTCCGGTCTGGCATTTATGTGGATATTACGACGGGCGAACCGCTTTTTGCCTCCACCGACAAATTTGAGTCGGGCTGTGGCTGGCCGAGCTTTTCAAAGCCAATCGACCCTAATGTTGTTCGTGAAAGAACGGACGCAACCCATGGAATGCTGCGCAGCGAGGTACGAAGCCGCGTTGGGAACGCACATCTTGGGCATGTGTTTGACGACGGTCCAAAGGAATCAGGCGGCCTGCGGTACTGCATCAACAGTGCATCCCTCCGATTTGTACCCAAGGAAAAGATGGAACAGGAAGGATACGGCTATTTGCTGAAATTTGTAAAGTAGGCAATTGCCGGAGTGAACCTTGAACCGGATTATGTACAGAACCACGTAAAAGCGGATGGTCTTTTTCAACTTTCGTTGATTAGAGATCATCCGTTTTCCATTTTGCTTAATTTTTTTCATGTTTGCTTTCATGCACACCGATTTTCTGACCGTCAATAATCCCGACATCTGCATTCTCTTTTGGCTTAATTCTTCTGAGTTCAGGATTACCTTTTTTTCTATCTTTCATTCTGTTTTTATTGTTATCCATAATTTTCTTTCCCTTTCACTCATCTGATTATCATCGCTATTTAGTATTGATGTAAAGATAAAATTTATTCCCTTCATTTGCGTTAAACGGCTTAGTCTGCCGCAATAATGGTAACTTTTATTTGCACGCAATTCGCTGTATAAACAAGTCCGAAGCTTGAATAATAAACATGTTTGAATGAATTGAATTTGACGAAAGAGGTATTTTTATATGAATAAAGCAAATTATAATGTTTCTAATTTAGTGAACACAGAATGCAAAACACAGGTAAAAAACGCATTGGATAAAGTAAAAGGCGTTCAAAAAGTCGGCGTGAGTTTAAATACCGGCACCATAGAAGTTGATTATAATGACCCCGCCGATGAGGATCAAATCAAAAGTTGTATTGAACAAACAGGATTTACAATAGAAAATTAAACTGATATTGATTTCTTTTTTAAATTGATATCGTTCGATTTCACTAAGGTAAATTTGGTTTTTCAGTGCAATAAGAGCAGAGCATACCGATAACCCGCTGAAATGGCGTTTCCATTTTACAGGTTTCCCGGATATGCTCTGTTTTTTATGGTGAGCTTCTATCTTTTGAAAATACAATCACAAAAACATTTGGCAGCAACCGCTTTGCTTCCAGACGCGACATTATTTTTATTTCTTTACCTGTTGTTTATTTTTTATTTATAACTATAAGGTATAATAAAAATACATTTTCATTTTATGACTGTTGCAGAAGGCAAATGTTTGCGGTATTTAATTATGATTTTAAGAATTTTTAATTGGGAGTATTGATTTTGAATATTAATTACCTTATTGATCTTTTTCTTCACCTTGACAAGTATCTTAACGTTTTGCTGAGCCAGTATAACGTGTGGGCTTACGTACTCCTCTTTCTTGTAATCTTTATTGAAACAGGACTGGTAATCACACCCTTTCTGCCCGGAGATTCCCTGCTGTTTGCTGCAGGCGCCATCGCGGCGGCAGGTGGGCCGATCAATATTCCCGTTACCATATGCATGCTGTATGTCGCCGCAATTTCAGGTGATACCCTCAACTATCATATCGGTCATTTATTGCGCGAAAAGGTCAAAAAGCGAGAGCATATTCGTTTTATTAAAATGGAGTATATCGATAGGGCACAAGCATTTTTGAAAAGAAACGGCGGCAAAACGATTACAATCGCACGATTCATTCCGATTATCAGAACGTTTGCCCCATTTGTTGCGGGGGTAGGCGAGATGCCGTACCGGTCATTTTTGGGGTATAATGTGATTGGCGGCGTTTCATGGGTAACACTGTTTTTTGGTATCGGCTATTTTTTCGGGAACATTCCTTACATAAAAAGTCACTTTGGCCTTATTATTATCGCGGTCATCGGAATATCCGTTATCCCTGCGATTGTTGCATTTATCAGGAGCAAACTGAAGAAGGTAAAATCAGGCTCAAAATAACCCATTGAAAATATGAATAAAAGAAAGGCTTTCCTACTGCTTTGGCTGTACGAAGGCTTTTTTATGTTCAGCTAAATGCAGCATATCATTGCAATGCAAGAATATCGTGTTATTATTATAGTAATGGATTAGAATTATTTCTGATAAAGGGTGGATAAAATGACAGTAGAAACAAACCGGCTGACTTTGGTACCTCTGACAGCCCAACAATTGAAGTTGTGGATAGAAAATATTGCTGCTCTGGAAAAAGAATTGGCCTGCTCCTATGATGCCGAACCGCTAACAGACGTATTTCTTGAGATTGTAAAAGGGCAGCTAACCATTACAGAAAACGATGAACTGAATTATTTGTTTCACGGTTTTTGGCTTATTATCCGCAAGGAGGATCGTGTCGTGGTCGGTTCAGCTGATTTCAAAGCCTTACCCGATGCAAACGGTGAAGTGGAAATAGGGTATGGATTAGGAAAAAAGCATGAGCATCATGGTTATATGACCGAAGCAGTACAGGCTATGTGCAATTGGGCAATGAGCCAGAAAGCAATTACCCACGTAATAGCAGAAACTGAAAATGACAACATTCCATCTCAAAACATTTTAACCCGCTGTGGATTTACACAATACAAACAAGCCGACACGCTGTGGTGGAGGTTGTAAGTATAACGGGTAATACTTGATTATGGAGGTGATACCAATCAGTAACCAGTCAAAGTCATTAATGGCATACACATTTTCTCATTTCAGTGTTGACTTCGCCTGTTTTTTTATGTTGTTTCACGGATTTAAAAACAGCATAGGCAGTCTGGATTTGGTAGCAATCGGATTTCTCATTTACAATGTGATTGCTTTTGGGCTTCAACCGATTATCGGATTTATTTGTGATGATAATCCCAAAATACCCATTGGCATCATCGGTTGCTGTATCGTCATGGTCGGGCTGACTGCCTCCCCTTTTCCTTGGATATCTCTTGTGTTGTGCGCCGTTGGAAACGCTTGTTTTCACATCGGCGGCGGAATTGACAGCTTAAAGTATGCAAACGGAAAAATGTTCAGAAGTGGTGTTTTTGTTTCAACTGGCGCTATCGGCGTTGTTCTTGGAACATCGATTGGTCAAAGCGCAAAGTCTGCTCTTTATTTGCCGCTTGCTCTGATTGTTTTATCAATAATCCTATTAATCATTTTTTCTCAAAAAAGCGACTCCGCTGTTCCTTGCAAATTTAAAATAGCGTCCGATTTACCTTTTGCGGCAATCATGATTTTTGCCTTGGCGGCTATCGTCATTCGCTCTTATGTGGGAGGAGTGATTCCGATATCATGGAAAACAAATACCTATTTGTTGGTGCTGCCCAGTATCAGTGCGTGTGCGGGAAAAGCCTTGGGGGGATTTTTAGGGGATCAGTTTGGTGCGAAAAGATTGGGTGTATCAAGTCTGCTGCTGTCACTTCCTCTTTTGTGCTTTGGGAAAAATATTGTTCTGTTTTCGGTAATCGGCATTATTCTTTTTAATATTACAATGCCTATCACGCTGTGCACGGTAGCATCCAAATTCCCATATAACCCCGGGCTTGCGTTTGGCTTGACAACCCTGGCGCTGCTGTGCGGAAACTTGCCTACTTTCTTTTTCGGTGTATCCCCAAATCTTGTCTTTCCTGTGCTGATTGTATTAATCGTTTTGTCAGCTATTTTCACATTGTTATCCACTCAAAATAAGAACGGAGGAAAATCTTATGAAAAAAATATTCAAGAACCTAAACAGCACATTGTTTGATGTTGCCACTGCGCCGGTACTTTTCATGTATTTCGGTATTCCTATTCTTATCGTAATTGCGGTGATTGTGATTGTTGTTATCGCTATTAAATTGATTCTAAAGGCTTATCAGAAAAATAAAGATAAAATTGAAGCCGATGATAAAGAGGAAAATGATCAGCATAAATAATGGTATACGTAATTTTTATAATAAACTTTCTACTTACTTCTTTTATTGAAGGTATTATCATCTATTTATTGTATCGAAAAAAAGAGTTTGTATATTACAGCTTGCTGTGTAATATGCTTACGAATCCTGCCATGAATTTACTTTTGTTTTTTGCTGCTAAAATATTTGGTATCGCTTACTACTATTTTATTTTAATTGTACTTGAAATAATCGTTGTTTTAGCAGAAGCCTTTATTTACAAATTGCTGGGTAATTTGAAGACGTCAAAGTCCTTATTTTTATCCGCATTATTAAATCTTGCCTCTTTTTTAATTGGATGGATCTTATATCAATTGTTATAATGCATTAATATGCTTGTTAATTAAAGTATACTAAGCTTTAGTTTGTTTTCGAGAAAGGTAATGTTCATGTTTAATAAAAGTGAAACAGAAGAAAAAAAGTATCTTGAAGTGATCCTAACAAAGCTTCGTGAAGCCTCACAAGAGCTTGATGAAAAAATGTCCGATTATTCAAAGGCGATTCAAGAAACCAAAAAATATATTTGGGAAAATATATCTCAATTTGATTCGGTTGAAAAAGCAGCAAACAGATTATCTGTGCATCAATCAGTTGACTCCGCAGAGGACGCGGCTGCGGAGCAAAGGCAGATTTTCAAACTGATAAGCTCGCCGTATTTTGGCAGGATAGACTTTATTCGGAATGATGATCTGGTAGAAAAATCTTTCTACATCGGCATTCATTCTTTTACTAATGAAAAAAATTATGAAATTTTAATATATGACTGGCGTGCTCCGATTTCCAGTATGTTTTATGATTTCGAAGTGGGAAAGGCTTTTTTTACAGCACCAATCGGGCAAATTGATGGTGAAGTTTCATTAAAAAGGCAGTATAAAATTAGAAACAGTATCATGGAATACATGATTGAGAGTTCCATTAATATCAATGATGATGTTTTGCAAAAAGAGTTGAGCAGCACTTCGGATGAAAAAATGAAGAATATTGTTGCCACCATTCAAAAAGAACAAAATTTCATCATTCGGAATGATTCTTCCAATGTGTTGATTATTCAGGGGGTAGCCGGTTCCGGTAAAACCTCAATTGCTTTACACAGAGTTGCCTTTTTGCTGTATAAATATAAAAAGACATTAAACTCAAAAAACATTTTAATCATCTCCCCAAACAAGGTGTTTGCAGATTACATTTCAAGCGTTTTGCCAGAGCTTGGTGAAGAAGAAATTTTGGAAGTAGGCTTTGATGAAATAGCCGAAAAAGAAATTGGAATTCAATGTAAATTTCAGACCTTTTATCAACAGGTATCCGAACTGATTGATGATGTAGACGACGCCATTGTGAAGCGCATAAAGTATAAAGCTACGATGGATTTCGTAAATGAGATGGATGCGTTTATTGAATATGTAAACGCCGAATATTTCATTCCAGCAGATATCAACATTGACACGGTAAATGTTCCAAAAGAGTATTTGATGCGGCGTTATACAGCTTATAACAAAATACCCGTTCAGCAAAGATTGGATCTGCTGGCTACCGATATTA
>DAMDEB010000048.1:0-3981 GCA_032090075.1 Caproiciproducens sp. | reverse complement strand
CGATATTATTGAAAGCAGCCGAACCCGTGACGGAAAAATGTTAAGTGCATATGTTTCAAAAAAAATTAAGTCTGATATTCTCAAAATGTTTAAATTCAAGGATGCATTGTCCTTATATGAGGATTTTTATAACCATATTGGAAAGCCTGAACTATTTCAGTTAAAACAAAAAGAAACGCTCGAATTCGCAGACGTTTTTCCGTTTGTGTATTTGAAAATATTTTTCGACGGAACAGAAAATTATTATTATGTAAAGCATTTGTTAGTGGATGAAATGCAGGATTATACACCAATACAATATGCCGTGCTATCCAAACTATTTAAATGTAAAATGACCATTTTAGGAGACAGCAGTCAGTCTGTTAACCCCTACAGTTCTTCTTCGCTTGAAGAAATAAATAAGATTTTTACAGAAGCAGATTGTGTGGAACTGTGTAAAAGTTATCGCTCCACGTTTGAAATCACCAATTTTGCTCAAAAAATACAAAAAAATAAAAAACTAATCCCTATTGAGCGGCACGGAGAAGAACCTACCATAACTCAGTGTGCTGACAAAAAGGAGGAGTTTATCGAAATCAAAAACAGCATCAGCCATTTCTTGGAATCGAATTACGGTTCATTCGGTATCATTTGCAAGACACAATCGCAGGCCAACGAAATATATGAAGCTTTTAAAGGCACGGGAAATAATATAAGCTTATTAGACGGTGAAAGCAAAGAGTTCAAAAATGGAATCATCATTACGCCTGCGTTTATCGCAAAAGGACTGGAGTTTGATCAAGTCATTGTTCCATTTGCTTGCGCAGAAACCTATCATACGGATTTAGACAAAAGCATGCTGTACATTGCATGTACCAGAGCAATGCATAAATTGGACTTAACGTATTCCGGCACGATGACATCTTTTCTGCAAAACAATATTAGTCCAAAGTAATTTTATTCTTTCATTCTTACGCAGAAAAGCCCAGCCGTAGCTGGGCTTTTCAACAACATGAAGCTGCCCTTTCGGGTAGCTTTATTTCAATTAAGGAACAGCAACTTTAGTTGGGGTGAGACTGCTCTTCGCAAGACTCAGCGTAATGGGGGCACTTTGCGGAACCGTGTAGCTGCCAGTGCCCGGATTCAATAGATGGACATTGGAAGTTGGAACGACCGAATACAGAACGCTTTGCTGCAGTACGCCGTTAATGAACAAATTATAATAACCGTTTGATCTTACTCCGAAAGTAGTAGGAATCGCACCGCTTCCTGTGGACCATTTGGTTCTTAAAAGCGCAAAATTTGAACCGGACGCAATCGGTATCGCTGCGGTTACTGTGTAAAAATAATTGGTATCTGTGAGCGTATCAACCGGAGTCGTGGATGCCAGTTGAAATAATTTTTTGATTGCCATATTCATTTCTCCTTCCTTTTCATACTTTAATACGAAAAACCGTCACCGATTTTCACAGACAGTACTGTTTGCTGTAGTCTGAAGCAACCGTCCGGTTCATCTGAATCAGGATATCCGTACTAAGCTAATCCATTATATGTCGCAGCCTTTCCCCGTGACACTGAACCTGTCGGATTACGTATATTTATGGTTCCGGATTCGAACCTTCTTCTATTTCTTCCCACATTTCCTGAAGAATGGAAAGATTAATTTCCGGTCCGGGCACACAAGGATTCGGCCTTTTTCGAAGAGCAAGGCAGGCTTCCAAGTCCTCTAACGCCTCCCGGTTCCGACCAAGCTGACGGTACAGTTCCGCGCGCAGGACCAGCAAGTCGTTGTAGAAGGCGAAGCTTTGAATCCCCTCGTTGAAGACTTTTTCGGCTTCTTCATACCGCTTTAGGATCAAAAGCGAATAGCCAAGGCACTTGTACAAATGAGGAGCATACAGGCTACCCCGATTGACCGTTTGTCGGGCTATTTCGAATGAGGCGATGCTTTTCTGATATTTTTCCTGATTCAGGAATTCAATTGCCTCCATATATCGCACATAGCTGTCCTGAGGAAGTTCTTTCACATCTTCTTTCAGCAGCCGAACCCGTTCCTTCATCTGCCATCCGACCGTTTTTTCCATACGGTGTGTAATGCGGAGGCTTGAATTTACCAAAGAATACAACGACTCATCCGAAACATACTCAAAGGAGCGGCCGTGAAAGCGATACTCCTTCCGGTTCCGGATCAACCGGAGGAACTGCATGGGGGAAGAAATGCCACGTTCTTCCTGACTGTAGTCAACAAAAATCAGGTAACCCTCCGCATTGGGGTTTTTCAGCAGAATCTTCAGTTCTTTCCGCTGCTCCGGGGAAATTGCCTCGTCCGCCTGCAAGAACAGAACCCATTTCCCAGCCGCGTGCTCCATGCAGAAATTTTTGATTTTGCTGAAATCATCCTCCCATTCCGGTTGGTACACCGTTGCGCCCGCCTGTTCAGCCAGTTCGAGAGTATGGTCGTCTGACCCGAGATCGACAACCAGCATTTCATCGGCGACGTCTTTCATGTCGTTCAGGCAGTCGGGCAGAAATGCTTCCTCATTCTTTGTGATGACGCACAGGCTCAGTTGCTTTTTGTCCTCCATATCTTTTACTCCCCCTCTTTGCGTAACTCTTCCAAAAAAGATTTCAGCGTTTCCACCGCTTCTTCCATAGTAACGGACAAGCTTTGACTGACCACGCGCAGATCATGGTAAAACTGGCTTTGAATGCTGAACGCCTGCGCTGTTTTTTCCGGCGTATCAATCGTACCCATTCGGTCTAAAAGGTGGAAGTACGTGCAGTTCAGCTGTTGGAAAAAGTAGCGGCATAAGTTATCATCAGCATATTGATAAAATGAGGTAATGTTTTTTTGATAGGTTTCATCCAGAATGCTATAATACTTTTCATGATCTTCCGCAGCACACAAAAGCATCATTTTTTCACATTCCAGTTTTTTCAGATTTGTTTCGTTCGCCAGACTTCGGAACGAATCGGCGTAGCGCCCCACGGCCGCGATTAATTTTTCAAGCCGCGTTCTGCGTTCCGCAACGGAGACAAGTGCTTTATTTTTCAAAATCAGTTCGTTCACCCGGCAGGGAATCGGTTCGATGCAGTATTGCTCGATCAGTTGATTCAGCGTTCCCCGCTCGGTTCCATGTATTTTCGCCCCGCCTTCCGTGGCGTTATAAAAATGATGTTCCGGATGCACTTCAATCATATGCGTTGTGTGCCGGAATCAGACAACAAACAAAGGCAGGTGCACAGAATGAGTGACGGTTTGTTATTATCCATGAGGGGAATCAATAAGGCTTTCCCGGGCGTGCGGGCCCTCTCAAATGTGGACTTTTCCCTGCGTGGAGGAGAAATTCACGCATTAATGGGCGAAAACGGCGCGGGAAAGTCGACGCTCATCAAGGTCTTAACGGGTGTTTATGGGTTGGAAAGTGGAGAGATCAGGATGGACAGCATTGGCCATCCCATTGTCAATCGTTCTCCGCAGGAAGCGCAGGCCAACGGCATTAGCACAGTATATCAGGAAGTAAATCTTTGCCCGAACCTGACGGTTGCGGAAAATCTGTTCATTGGACGCCAGCCGAAAAAATGTGGTCTTATTGACTGGAAAACCATCAACCAGAAATCTGCGAATATTCTTAAAAACCTCGACATCAGCGCGGAACCGAAAAAACCGCTGGGCGATTGTTCGCTGGCCATTCAGCAGATGATCGCCATCGCGCGTGCGGTTGATATGCAGTGCCGCGTACTCATACTGGACGAACCGACTTCATCCCTGGACGATGAAGAGGTGGCAAAGCTGTTCACCCTCATGAAAAAACTTCGGGACGAAGGTGTCGGCATTATCTTTGTCACACATTTTCTGGAACAGGTCTACGAAGTGTGTGACCGCATCACTGTGCTGCGCAACGGTGAGCTGGTGGGCGAATATGAAATAGAAACCTTGCCGCGAGTAGAACTCGTGGCCAAAATGCTTGGCAAAGAATTCGACGATCTCGCCGATATCAA
>DAMDEB010000047.1:11681-17642 GCA_032090075.1 Caproiciproducens sp. | reverse complement strand
ATCCCTGTATTCCTCGGAGCTGCCGCACCGGGCTGTGGCGGTATATATGTATCTGCGTGACCGCTGTGATAAGGACGGCAAATGCTACCCGGCGATTGGTACAATCGCCAGAGAACTGAAGCTCTCCCGAAGTACCGTCAAACGTGCCATTGCCGACCTAGAAAAGAGTGGCCGTATCCGCAAGGAGCAAAGGTGGAGGGAAAACGGCGGTAAGAGCAGCAACCTGTTTTATCTGGCGCAGAGAGGCTCTAACTGAGCCCGTAAAAAATACAACCTTCCCGCCAGGGGGAAGGTCTGTTCTATCCATGGACCAAGGGAGGGTTCATGATGGACTGTCAAGGGGAACTTCTCACTCTAAGAAGATTTATCTGCAGAGAAAAAATATAGACAGCAGGGAGTTCTATGATGGGAACGGCTGTATTTGCTTCCTGTCATGGAAACAGAGAGAAAACAAAGATGTCGATCAGGAAATAGAGCTGGAGAGCCCGTTTCTTTTTTCAGTTGCTGGTTAAACCGAGCTTTTGGTAGATATCTCTGAAATGCGTCTTTGCCGTTTGCTCCGATATGCATAGATGTGCCGCCATTTCTTTCTGGCTCAGTTCCATGTCCGCCGAAGATAGAATGTCCATTTTGCGCTGGAAAAGAGGTGACACGGGATATGAAAGCTGCAGCACGGCGCTTTCGTACTGCAGACATAGCGCGTCAGGATGATATTAAAGAACTCGTTGCCCGGATTACTTGGCGTGATAGTTAAAATCCCAATAAAATAAAAAACAAAACAACTGTTGCAAAATACAACTGTTGTATGATATCATATTTCTGAGGTGGTGATATGATTAACCAAGGAAGTGAAACCTTGCGAGAGTTGATTCGGATACTCGTCAGGGATTTAGGTGTTTTGGAAAAAAGCGATGCCTCCTGCTGTGGTGTTAGCTTAGCGCAGTGCCATGCCATTGTTGAAATCGGACGAAAAGAAAAGATTTCATTAGTTGACCTGGCCAGCTTGTTGGGATTAGATAAAAGTACAATGAGCCGGACCATCAATAATCTAGTGGAATCGGACCTGGTTCTCCGGGAACTAGATATGGAAAACAGGCGTTATGTAATTATTCAGTTAACTGAAAAAGGCAGTAGTGTATTCAGAAATATCGAAGAAAGTATGGATGAGTATTACAAAAGCATCTTCAACTCAATTCCGGAAAATAAAAGGAGCCAAGTGATGGAGAGCCTACAACTTCTCACAAATGCAGTAGAAATCAACAAATGTTGCTAAGAGATTTAAATTATTAAAAAACAGGAGGTAATTTTTTATGGCAAAGAGTATTCAAGATGAAATCAAAACGTATTATGGCGGTATTGCGAAAAAGGTGAGCGAGGATGCAAAGGCATCCTGCGGATGCGGAACGTCTTGCTGCGGCGATACTGCTAAAGAGTCCATTCTTTATTCTGAAGATTTCACAGCGGGGATACCCATTGAGGCAATTAATGCTTCATTAGGCTGTGCAAATCCCATTGCACTTGCGAACTTACAAAAGGGTGAAACCGTGCTGGATTTGGGCAGCGGCGGCGGGATCGACGTGTTGATTTCCGCAAGATTTGTTGGTGAAACGGGAAAAGCCTTTGGTTTGGACATGACGGCCGAAATGCTGAAATTGGCAAACCGTAACAAGGAAAAAAGCGGAGCAAAGAATGTTGAATTCATCAAAGGCTACATCGAGGCTATTCCGCTGGCAGATGAATCAGTCGATGTCGTCACGTCCAATTGCGTAATCAATCTGACCGAAAGTAAGGAAGCTGCCCTCGTAGAAGCCTATCGAGTTCTCAAAAAGGGCGGCAGGCTGGCGATTGCGGACATCATCGAATTGAAAGCCGTCCCGGATGAAATTAGGCAGAGCGTTCAAATGTGGGTGGGCTGTATTTCCGGGGCGTTGAGTGTCGAGGAATACGAGAGGATTCTTAAACAGGTCGGCTTTACGGGCGTTGAGATTACCCCTGTCAACATCTATACAAAGGAAGTTATTAAGGGCTTCGCGGAAGCAAAGGAACTTGAGGATGTCTATTCCGGACTGGATGAAGCTACTCTGGACGGCGCTTTCGCTGGCGCTCATGTAAAGGCGTATAAATAACTGGAGGCTCGGCTATGGATTTTGCGATTGAGGAAATGCAACCGACTGATTGGCCACAGGTTTCGGTCATCTATTTGGCAGGAATCGAAACAGGAATGGCCACATTCCAAAGAGATGTGCCAAGCTGGGAGGAATGGGATCATGGCCATTATGAATCCTGCCGTTTAGTGGCACGATTCGGTGATACGGTCTTTGGATGGGCGGCTTTGACCCCCACCTCAAGCCGGTGTGTCTATGCTGGAGTAGCCGAAGTCAGCGTATACATCGGTGAAGCATACAAAGGCCAAGGCATAGGCACAGCACTCCTACTGGAATTAATCCGGCGATCAGAAGAAAATGGGTTCTGGACTTTGCAGGCCGGGATTATCAAAGAGAACATGCCAAGCAGAGAACTGCATAAAAAGTGCGGATTTAAAGAACTTGGCATACGGGAGAGATTAGGTCAAATGCCTAATGGAAAATGGTATGATGTGGTTTTGTTGGAACGACGAAGTAAAGCGGTAGGGATTTAAGCGTTGTCTGCCATTACTCTCTCATACTCCCATAAAAAGTAAAGTTTTCATCAAGCTGCCCTCAATGGGCAGCTTTTTTGATATACATATTGACAAACTTCGATTTGTGCCTTATAATCGACATATCGACGTTTATAGATGTGAGGTGAGTTATTTGGAAAACAAATTTGAGCAAAACGCGCGGGTGTTCAAGGCACTCTGCGATCCGAACCGCCTGATGATTATTGAAATGTTGCGAGGTGGAGAAAAATGCGCCTGCGATCTTTTAGAGGAGTTGAATATCTCGCAATCGACATTATCTCATCATATGAAAATTTTATGTGAATCCGGAGTTGTCAATTGCCGCCGTGACGGTAAATGGATGTATTACTCTCTCAGCAAGAAAGGCTGCGAAACGCTACATAGTTTATTGGCGGAGATGATGGAATCAGCTGTGCTCACCGATATGTGCGAAGGATGCGACTGTGCATAAGCGAAAAGGAGGAAGTGTCATGCGAATTGTAATCATTGGAGCCGTTGCCGCCGGGACATCCGCTGCTGCAAAGGCAAGAAGAAACAGCGAGGACGCTGAAATTGTAATTTATGAAAAGGATAGCTTTATTTCCTATTCCGGCTGCGGTATGCCCTACTACATTGGCGGCGAGGTCGGAAGTGCGGAGGAATTGACCCCGCGCGATCCAAAGTTTTTTAGGAGCAAATACAATGTTGATATTCATACCCTGCAAGAGGTACTCTCCATCTCTCCTGATGAAAAAGGCGTAACGGTCAAGAACCTGACCACGGGGGAAGTATTCACCGATCATTACGATAAACTTGTAATTGCCACAGGAGCCAGAGCAACCATACCGCCTATAAAGGGCGCGGATGCCCGACATGTTTTTACCCTGCGCAACATCAACGATATGAACCGCATCAAAGCCTTTATCGACACGAACCGTCCCCGGTCGGCGGCCATTATCGGCACCGGGTTCATCGGCCTTGAGGTGTGCGAAAACCTGAAGGGGCTTGGCATGGAGGTAACCCTTCTGGAGAAGCTGTCGCAGGTCACGCCGGGGCTGGACGCCGATATGGCCGTGTATGTTGAAGAACATCTTAAGGGCAGGAACATATCTGTGGTGACAGGTTCCTCTGTAATAGAGATTACAGAAAAAGCTGTCATTCTATCGGATGGTAAGAAGGTTGCCGCGGATTTGGTACTGCTCTCTACCGGAGTCCGGCCAAACATCGAACTTGCAAAGACGGCAGGAATTGAACTGGGTGTTACAGGTGCGATTAAGGTTAACAGCAAAATGGAAACCAGCCAAAAAGATATTTATGCCTGTGGCGACTGCATTGAACAATTTCATGTAGTGACGGGTAAGCCAGTTTACCGTCCATTAGGCTCTACTGCTAATAAAACCGGTAGAATTGCTGGGGATAGTATGACCGGTGGCAGTCTTGAATTTAGAGGAATTCTTGGCACAGGAATTTTCAAAATTTTTGATATGACAGTAGCGCAAACTGGTCTTTCCGAACGTGAGGCGCGTGAGATGGGATATGATGTTGCGGTATGCCACAACATAAAAACAAACAAACCGGAATACATGGGTGGCAAGGAAATGATCATTAAGGGAATAGCCGATAAGGTAACTGGACGGCTTCTTGGTGTGCAAATTGTTGGATTTGAGGGCGTTGATAAAAGAATAGATGTGTTTGTGACGGCAATTACCTTCAAAGCAAAGGTTGAAGATCTTTTCCATCTGGATTTGGCCTATGCCCCGCCGTTTTCAACAACGAAAGATCCGGTGATGTATACCGGCATGATACTGGACAATGCCATTCATAAAGGCAGACCGCTGATAACGGCACAGGAGCTGGATGCGCTGATTAGTTCCGGTGAAAAGTATACGCTGATTGATGCGAGAGCTGTAGCACAGTATGATAAGAATCATATTGAGACGGCCAGGAGCATTCCCCATGCCAAACTTCGAGCTGTTGCCCAATCGCTGGATAAAGACGCGGTTGCAGTCACCTACTGCAACAAGGGTGTGACTGGAAATGCAACACAAAACATCCTGCTGGGCAAGGGGCTAAAAAAAGTATATAACCTTTCAGGAGGCCAGAAGCAGTACAGTAAGACACATGATAAAAAATAAAATTTATGTTAAAGTCATTTTAACAAATGGCTATTCAAAGGCATACTATATGAGTGTATGCTCATGAAAGAATAAAGGAGATGAGAGGATAAATGGATATGGTGGATATTTTCAAGGCGCTGTCTGAGGATAGCAGACTGCGGATATTATCGCTAATTCTGGAAGGTGAATTGTGTGTCTGTGAGATTGAAGCCTGCCTCAGAATGACGCAATCGAATGCTTCACGCCATTTGACGGCATTAAAGAAGTGTGGAATTTTGGAGAGCTATAAAAATGCACAATGGACGTACTACAGAATAAGCAATGACTTTATTCAAGAAAACAAAGAGCTATGGGAATATCTAAAACACAGGCTAAAGCAGCTTCCATCCTATTTTTCGGACTATGAAGAATATCAGAAATGTAAAGCACAGGGATTGTGCAATTGCAATAAAAATCCACATTAAAGGAGTGATTATAATGAGCGAAGAAAAGAATGAAGGCATAGGTTTTTTTCAGAAGTACCTGACGGTATGGGTAGCGCTTTGTATGGTGGTGGGTGTACTGATTGGCAAGTTCTTGCCGAGTATTCCTACATTTCTAAATCAGTTTGAGTACGCAAAAGTGTCTATTCCAACTGCTATATTGATATGGGTAATGATTTACCCAATGATGATGAAGGTGGATTTTAAAAGTATTAAAAATGTTGGGAAGAACCCAAAAGGCTTATACGTTACATGGATTGCAAATTGGCTTATTAAGCCGTTTACAATGTATGCTTTAGCTTCATTTTTCCTGTATGTAGTATTTAAAAACTTCATTGCTCCCGATCTTGCCAAGGAGTATCTTGCAGGGGCGGTGCTTCTTGGGGCCGCACCATGTACAGCAATGGTATTTGTATGGAGCACCTTAACAAAAGGAAATCCTGCATACACCGTAGTACAAGTGGCAACAAATGATTTAATCATTCTTATTGCTTTTGTACCAATCGTTAAATTTCTATTAGGCATTAGTAATGTATCAGTTCCATGGGATACGTTAATCTTATCTGTGGTACTTTTTGTTGTGATACCTCTTTTAGGAGGCATTCTTACAAGAATATTTGTAACTAAGAAAAAAGGACTGGATTATTTCGAGAACCAGTTCTTACCGAAATTTAATAATGCAACCACAACGGGTCTTCTACTTACTTTGATTCTGCTATTTGCA
>DAMDEB010000047.1:9738-11671 GCA_032090075.1 Caproiciproducens sp. | reverse complement strand
ATCATCCTCATTGCGGTACCATTGATTATTCAAACTTTCCTTATTTTCTTTATTTCTTACTTACCATGTAAATGGCTGAAATTGCCTCATAATATTGCAGCACCTGCTGGAATGATCGGTGCGTCAAATTTCTTTGAACTTTCGGTCGCAGTGGCAATTGCATTGTTTGGCACAACCTCCCCTGCCGCTCTTGCTACTACCGTAGGGGTATTAACTGAGGTACCTGTTATGCTGATTCTTGTAAAGATTGCAAACAATACGAAACATTGGTTCCCCCAGCCAACGGCTGATAACAAATAATAACCTTTAAGGAGATGTTCTATAATGGAAAAAATGCAAATTTTTGAACCTGCTATATGCTGTTCCACCGGTCTTTGCGGTGTTGGTGTTGATCCTGAATTGCTTCGGATTTCAACAGTGCTGAATACGCTGAAGAAAAATGGTGTTAATGTGGAGAGGTTTAATCTTTCCAATTCGCCGCAGGAGTTTGTGAATAACAATACAGTAAATCACTTCATCAACACAAAAGGCGTTGATGGGCTGCCAGTCACTGTTTTAGACGGTGAAATTGTAATTACAGGCAGATATCCGACCAACGAAGAGTTTGTAAAGTTTTTAGGTATTCCAGTAAATTTATTGGGTGACCAACCGAAAACCATTAAGGTCAAGGTCACTCCTAAAAGATCGGGCGGCTGTGGCTGTTCCGGTGGAAAATGCTGTTAAGCTTATTCTTACTTTATATCAACAAAGGGACTGTAACAGATTGAAAATGCAGGGAGTGATGCCGTACTTAATATTCACGAAGATGGATTCGCTCCCTGCAACTTTATTAAAAATGAGAGGTAATTATTTTGAAAAGTTTTAATCCACAAGCCATAACGCTTACAAAATATCTATTTTACACAGGCAAAGGGGGTGTTGGCAAGACTTCAACCGCTTGCGCCACCGCTGTAAGTCTTGCCGATAGCGGCAAAAAGGTGCTGCTCATCAGCACCGATCCTGCGTCCAATTTGCAGGATGTTTTTGGTATCGACCTGAACAACAAGGGGGTTCCTATTAAGGAAGTGCCGAACCTTGTTGTAGCCAACCTTGACCCAACACAGGCGGCAGCGGAATACCGTGAAAGTGTGATTGCTCCCTATCGCGGCAAGCTGCCTGATGCGGTTTTAAACAATATGGAGGAACAGCTTTCCGGCTCCTGCACGGTTGAGATTGCAGCGTTCAACGAATTTTCAAACTTTATCACGGATGAAAATGTGCAGAAAGAGTATGATTATATTATTTTTGATACCGCGCCAACAGGCCATACTCTAAGAATGCTGCAGTTGCCTTCAGCGTGGAGCAATTTCATCAGTGAAAGTACTCACGGTGCTTCCTGCCTTGGTCAAAAAGGCTGTCGAGACCTTGGCTGATGGAAAATTGACTACCCTTATTCTTGTTTCACGACCCGAAGAAACGCCTCTCAAAGAGGCAGAGAGAGCTTCAAAAGAACTTGCAGACATTGGCGTAAACAATCAGGCACTTATCATGAACGGTGTACTGACCTCCTATGATGACAGCATATCCGAAAGCTTGTATCGCAAGCAGCAAAAGGCGCTTGCAGATATGCCGGAGGGACTGAAAGAGCTGACCATTTACACAGTTCCTCTTAGAGCTTATAACATCACCGGACTTGATAATGTAAGAGCATTGCTCACCAAGGATCAATACATTGTCCGTGACGAGCAGGTACACGCCAAAACAATTCCACAGCTTAAAGATGTGATTGATGATCTATACAAATCCAATAAGAAAGTCATTTTCACGATGGGAAAGGGTGGTGTTGGAAAAACTACCATTGCGGCAGCGATTGCGGTGGGGTTGTCTGCAAAAGGAAGGAAGGTGCATCTTACTACTACCGACCCGGCGGCTCACCTCAAATTTGTAATTGATG
>DAMDEB010000047.1:6943-9728 GCA_032090075.1 Caproiciproducens sp. | reverse complement strand
GATGAGAGCCGTGGCATCACTACGAGTCGTATTGATGAACATGCGGAACTGAAGAAGTATCAAGAGGAAGTGCTTTCTAAGGCAAGAGAAACCATGTCCGACGAGGACATTGCCTATGTGGAGGAAGATTTGCGTTCTCCCTGCACGCAGGAAATCGCAGTGTTCAGAGCCTTTGCTGAAATTGTGGATAAAGCAGAAGATCAAGTGGTTGTAATTGATACTGCACCGACCGGCCATACGCTTTTGCTCCTTGAGTCCACACAAAGCTATAATCAGGAAATCAAACGCTCCCAGGGTGATATCCCGGAATCGGCAAAAAAATTGTTACCGCGACTGCGTAATACTGATGAAACAGAAGTCATTATTGTGACTCTTGCTGAAGCTACACCCGTATGTGAGGCATTGCGCCTCGAAGAAGATCTAAAACGTGCAGGCATTGCGGCAAAATGGTGGATAATCAATTCTTCACTCTATCATACTGGCACAACCAATCGTATGCTGGCTGCAAAAGCAAGCAATGAAATTGAGTGGATTAATAAGGTGGATGAACACACAGATGGTAAATTTGCTGTCATCGGTTGGAGTCCTGATGAAATCAAAGGCGATAAGCTCAAAGAGTTATTAGTTTAAGCATTCTTACATTTGAAGAAAAGTCTTTATCTGTTGACGGCATTTCTGTCTTAATGGATAAAGGGTCTAAAAAGAAAATTGTCGAAAATTAAATATTGTTAAGGGCAAACCTGTCTAAAGACAGGGACGCAAAGCTATAGGGTCTACGGTGCAAAAAGCACTATGATAGCCTAGTTGCCGAAATAGCTTGTGTGTCTAAAACCTGCCAGTTTATTCGCGACAGGTTTTTTGTGAGAGAGGACTTATATTTTATAATTTTTTGACGTGATAGAACTAAAAGCCGCATCAGTCTTTAAGGATGTATTTGATAAAACGACAAGATGTCTTAATTGAATAAGGAGAAATTTGTATGAAACGACAATTACAGCGATGTCAAATAATACAAAGTCATCTGCTTTTTTTATTTATTAAATTATAAGGCGGTGATAGCAGGTGAACGCAGATAATGACGTACCAGAATATTGGTGGGTCATGACGCAAACAGATGTTAAATTTCGGCATGACAACACCGGCTAGGTGTATATCATCCATTTAAGTAGGTGCTGCCGTGTAGGTTGGAGATGATGTTGTATGTTCCAGGTATACAATATCAAGCATTTCGCTGCCGTATCCAACATACATAAGGCAAAAACTATACGCCATGGGCCAAATCACCGCCGTCAAAGAGAACACCATAGTAAAGGCAGAGATAGCGACCCTCCGGGCAGTGAACTGCTTGATACGTTAGCTTTTGCGGCCGAGTTTATTTTTTACAGTAAATTCGGCTGTTTTTATTTTGTGCAACGAATACCACCAGCTGTGCTGGTGGTTCCAGAAAGCTTTTCGATCAGCATACTGCTATAGCTGGAATTAATTTCGATGAGCCTATAGGCGCGGCCGGTGGTTATGATTTCTATGGACAAAAGCCCAAATGCCGTTCACCTCCGCTTGTTCCAGATTTCAAAAATCATGAAATGGAGGACAAGCCCTATGGCTAAATTTGAAAAGAGGACGAACTATCGGGAGAAATATCCTGACTTGAGCGATGAGATGATAGAGGTAATGCAGCAAAGTGACCGGAAGATGGAATACCAGCAATATGACCTGAAGGCAGACCGGTACAGGATTGACTAATTTCACGCATTCGCTGAACGTGGCAGACGAAAAGAACAGATGCTATAAAAAATTTTTTCAAAAACCCCTTGACAAATGAGTAACTGTTCAACTATAATATAAGAATGGTTGAACAGCCACTCAATCAAATGCAAGGAGGTGTTTTCTATGTCCGTTAAAGGAGACGTGTGCGATTGCGATGTTATCCACGAAGAAATCGTTGCGAATGTGAAGTCACAAATGCTTTCAGATACAACTATGATTGCCGCTTCTGATTTTCTAAAAGCAATCGGAGACCCTACAAGAGTTAAGATGCTTTGGGCTTTGGGTGTCAGCGAAATGTGCGTGTGCGATTTGGCATATTTGCTAAATATGACAAAATCCGCAATTTCACATCAATTGCGAACTTTGAAAGCAGCAAACTTGGTAAAGTTCCGAAAGGACGGAAAAGTGGTCTACTACTCCCTTGTGGACGGTCATGTGAACACTATTCTTGAGCAAAGCCTTACCCATATTTCAGAATAAAATTTTAGGAGGAAACTACCATGAAAAAAGCATTCAGACTCGAAGGGCTCGACTGCGCGAACTGCGCCGCGAAAATGGAGAAAGAAATCGGCGCACTCCCCGGCGTCACAAGCGCAAGCGTGAACCACATGACAACGAAACTCGTCTTTGAAACCGCTGAGGGCGCTGATGTTGACAATATCGTCGCAGAGGCTGAAAAAATTGTCCATAAGCACGAGCCGGAAGTTGTTATGAAGCGGGCGTGACATACACACGCAGGCGATGGCGTCATATATAGCATTTGCAACGGTAGAGGCTATATATGACGCCTATCAGTTAAGAGATTTTTTTGCCATTACGGTTGAGTATTCCCTCAATCGAATTAGAAAACTGGAGGAATCAAAATGAATAAGCGTCTAACAAAAATCATCATAGCCGCTGCCATTTTCTTGGCAGGGCTGCTTGTACCAAAAGACCCTGCGTGGCTTTCAATCATTCTGTTTATCGTCGCGTATGCCGTTGTCGGCTACGAGGTTCTTTTCAAGGCATTCAAAAACAT
>DAMDEB010000047.1:0-6933 GCA_032090075.1 Caproiciproducens sp. | reverse complement strand
GTATTTGACGAAAACTTCTTAATGACTATCGCCACTGTCGGTGCGCTGATTGCCGGAGAATATCCGGAGGGCGTAGCTGTTATGCTGTTTTATCAAGTGGGCGAACTGTTCCAAAGTTACGCTGTGGCAAAGTCGAGAAAGTCCATCGCGGGGCTTATGGATATTCGTCCCGACTATGCCAATGTGAAACGCAGCGATGGCAGCTTTGAAAAGGTTGACCCTTATGACGTGAATATCGGTGATATTATCATCATCCAGCCGGGCGAGAAAATACCGCTTGACGGCAAAATCATTGAGGGCAGCTCAATGGTGGACACCAAAGCGTTGACGGGCGAATCCGTCCCACGCGAAGTTTCAGTTGGCGGCGAGGCACTCTCCGGCTGTATCAATGTCAACGGCGTACTTACTGTTGAAGTACAAAAGGAATTTGGTGAATCTACCGTTTCTAAAATTCTCGACCTTGTGGAAAATGCAAGCAGCAAAAAGTCCAATTCCGAGAACTTCATCACGAAGTTCGCGCGCATTTACACTCCTATTGTAGTGGGCGCCGCTGTTCTGCTTGCCGTTATCCCCTCGCTCATCACAGGCGAATGGAGCATGTGGACACTTCGCGCATTGACTTTCCTTGTTGTTTCTTGCCCCTGCGCTCTTGTGGTATCAATCCCGCTTAGCTTCTTCGGCGGTATCGGCGGAGCTTCAAGGAGCGGCATTTTAGTAAAGGGCAGCAACTACCTTGAAGCGTTGGCAAAGACGGAAACGGTCGTGTTCGATAAAACAGGGACGCTCACAAAGGGCGTGTTCAAAGTACAGAAAATTCGCCCCGTTGAAATATCGGCTGACGAACTTTTGGAATTGACCGCATACGCTGAAAGTTACTCCAATCACCCGATTTCACTCTCGCTAAAAACCGCATACGGCAAGGAGATTGACAAAAGCAAAGTAACCGACACGGAGGACATAGCGGGTCACGGTATCAGCGTAACGGTGTTCGGCAAGAAGGTGTTTGCCGGGAACACAAGACTGATGACGAAAATCGGCGCAGACTATTGCAAAGATGAAATAATCGGCACGGTTGTCCACGTCGCCGTTGACGGCAAATACGCCGGGTATATCGTAATTGCCGACGAGGTAAAAGATGATTCAGCAGAAGCAATCCGCCGCCTGAAAGCTATGGGTATTAAGCAAACGGCCATACTTACAGGCGATAGCAATGCGACCGGGAAAAAGGTCGGACGTGAACTCGGTGTTGACAAAATCTATACGGAACTTTTGCCCGGCGACAAGGTGGACAAATTGGAAGAACTGCTTGCCGCAAAATCCGCAAAAGGCAAACTCGCGTTTGTCGGTGACGGTATCAATGACGCGCCTGTTCTCGCTCGTTCGGATATTGGGATAGCTATGGGCGGTTTAGGCTCGGACGCGGCGATTGAAGCGGCAGACATCGTTATCATGACCGATGAACCGTCGAAGATAGCGTCGGCGATTAAAATATCAAAAAAGACGCTCGGCATTGCCACGCAAAACACTTGGTTTGCACTCGGTATAAAGGCAGTTGTTCTCGTCCTCAGTGCTCTCGGTATTACTGACATGTGGATGGCGGTTTTCGCAGACGTTGGCGTGACTGTTCTCGCGGTACTGAACTCTTTCCGCGCGCTTAATACGAAAAAGCTATGAACGGAGGGGTTATATAATGGAAGCTGTTTTATTCAGTCTGCTTGCCACCATTTTGGGAACATTGCTCGGAAGTCTGATAGCGGTTTGGGCAGGAAACCGTTCTCCGAAAATCATTAATTATCTACTGTCACTTGCCGCAGGGGTTATGTTGAGCCTTGTGTTTTTCGACCTTGTTCCCGAAGTGTTGGAGATTGCAAGCGTTCCTCTAACAATTTTGGGAATTGGAATCGGGATTGCCGTAATTCTGATATTCGACACGGTTTCCGATAAAATGGCGGACGGCAAAGACGGTGAAATCCCACAGGCGAAAGTGAAAAACGAGATTTTGCGCTCCGGCTATATTATGCTTGTAGCTGTTGGTATTCATAATTTACCCGCCGGACTTGCAATCGGCGCGGGAGCGGAACACCATATCGGGTTTGCGGCGACAATGGCTCTTACCCTTGCTCTGCATAATATCCCTGAGGGTGTGGCTACTGCCGCTCTGTTATTGGCGGGTGGATCAAAAAAGCGTAACGCGGTATTGCTGTCAACACTAACAGGCGTGCCGACCATTCTTGGCGCGGCAATCGGCTACTTTGTCGGGAATATGTCAGACGTTGCAATGGCATTGACTACTTCGGCTGTGGCGGGAATTATCCTGTATATGATTTTTGAAGAAATACTCCCGAAAGGTGCCGAAATTCTTAAGACACGATTAACAACGGTCTTTACATTGCTTGGAATAATTATCGGGATTGTGGCAATAAGAGGTTGATATGCATAGATAATCGTTCAGGCAAATTGGCTTTAAGGGGGGCGCAATGCTTGGTTTGATTGTGACTTCTATAATATCCTTGATTTGTTCTACGATTAAGTAAATCAGGGGATACATCATATCTATTAAAATAGGGAGGGGTAATGAATGTTGGATTCACTTAGTACCAAAAAAGTGATTATAACCTCCATCAAGGAGCTGATGAGAAAGAAAAATCTTCACAATATATCTGTTTCTGATATTGTGGAAAATTGCGGCATAGACAGTCAAACTTTTTACTATCATTTTAAAGATAAATACGATTTGGTCAACTGGATTTATTATACCGAGGTGGTTACCGCTGTTACCCGGGACAAAGACCTCAATGACTGGAACGAAGTTGTACTGGATATGCTAACAAGTATGAAACGGGAACAGCATTTTTATGCAAACTCACTTAATGCTATCAAGCAAAATGCATTTCAGGATTGTTTTTTCGATGTGACTAAGGTGCTAATTACGGGAATGATTGATGCAGTTGCAGAGGATAAAGGGATAGATGAAAAAGATAAGGACTTCATCTCTGGGTTTTACGCCTATGGGCTGGTCGGAATCACGGTTCAATGGGCATGCTGCGAGATGAAGGAGCCACCCGAAGAAATAGTCCAGCGACTGCTGCACTTTATAAACGACAGCACATTATGTGTCTCTGCACGTTATCTTAAGGTACACGACAAGGAACCCGAAAAATACATATATGGATAAACCAAAAGAGGTGGCTCCAATCCTTCCGCCAAGAGTGCGAATGCTGAAGGTTGTTGAGGAGTTACCTCGGAGTAACCGGGAATAGACTCACGATCTCGAAGGCTTTTTCCTACTGCTTTTAGATTGGGATGCTAAAGGTATTATTTGCGAGCACTATATAGAAGAAGGTGTTATCAGCGAAGTAATTAGAGGCGAAAGCGCTGAAGATATTGCAAATACAGTTATAAAGCGTGGATTACTTTCTCGTCTTGACCATGCCGCCTATCTTGGCAGGGAGCTTGCTAAAGCGGAAATGGCCTTAAATCTCGGTATACCTTATGAACAGGATGAAACCTTGTATAAAGAAGAATGAACAGTATGGTGAGGTGTATTTTTCGCTTGCCGAAATCAAATGCAGGTTGCAAATGCAAGCAATGAAATCGAGTGGATTAACAAGGTGGATGAGCATACCAAAGGCAAATTCGCCATTATTGGATGGCGAGCAAATGACTGACATTCTTTCTACTAATATCAAATGAAATGGACGAAAACGGTGTAAGAAAGGAGAAGTTAGCCGTAGCAGTATCAATCTTTATGTAAGGATCGTGAGTATTACTAAAAAATAGAATATCAAAGCCAAGGGCAAACCCACTTAAAGGTGGGGACGCAAAGCCATAGGATCTAAGGCGCTTCAAAAAGCGTTATGATAGCCTGGCTGCCGGAAGTCACGCATAGCCTGCCCTTTTTTCAAGGGCAGGCTTTTGTACATTTGTGGCTTTTGACGGATGTTTTTGGGGTATCAGATGCAGGGCTTTCGCCATGCTCCGGGTGAAAGGGGTACCATATATGATTACCTGTTTCTGTCCTTTTCGGAGGTGGAGATAAAGACGGAGCACCTTGTACATACGACCCTCCACCACTAAAATATGAATTTGAGCCAGTATTTTGCCATAGGCAAAGTGCTGGCTTTTTCTTTTCGACAAGAAAACTGCTACTCCGACCATTAAGGACGCATATCGAGCTATTACCTTCCTTTTATTGTAAAAAACCGTCGAATCAGGCACATTGTCGTTCCCCTCCGCTTGTTCTTCATTTCCGGATTTGAAAAATCACGAAATGGAGGACAAGCCGTATGGCTAAATTCAGAAATAGGACAAACTATCGGGAAAAATATCCCGATTTGAGTGATGAAATGATAGAGGTGCTGGAAAAAAGCGACCGGAAGATGGAGTACCAGCAATACGATCTGAAGGTAGAGCAATGCCAAATTGACGACACCAAGCGGACCGTTACATACATCCCAAGCCGGGAGGACTCCTATGAACGGCTGTTGGAGGAAAACCGGCAGTTTGCCGCCGAGCGCGAAAGTGTGGAGGATGCCGCGGTCAAGGCTGTGATGATTGAGAAAATGCTGGACAGCTTAAAGCTGCTTGCCCCGGAGGAACAGAATCTGATCGGGGAAATGTTTTTCAAGGGAAAGAGCGAACGCCAGGTATCGACGGAAACGGGTATTCCCTATATGACCATCCATGACAGAAAGGTCAAGATTCTCGGTAAATTAAAAAAACTTTTGGAAAAGTAAAAATTTTTCCGTGCAACCCCCTCACTCAACGTGGAAGTAAGTGAGGGGGTTTTTCTATTCTTCCTCTTGCTCCTTGAAAATTACATATCCGGCAGCATCAATACATGAGCTGACCAGCCGTGTGAAAAGCGGCAGCGACATTGACGGGCGCGCCAAGAATGCCTGCGGATGGGTGACAGACATCCGTCGAACCGATGGCATCGAAGGTGACGAGCGAGAACGCCCGGTTATAAAACGGTCTGTGGTAGACCGTATCGCAATGAAATGGTCAGTGATAATGCTACTTCCGCCCAGCCACAGACATCGCAATGGGGGCGGCTCGGTGAGAACCACGGAGAGGTGAAATTCCTATGGTGTTTGCTTAACCGGCAAACCGTTTATGCTGCCGCCCTACAGGAACCTGTTGGTTCTTTGCGCTTTGGGAAGTAGTGTCGAATAAAAGCGCCAGAATGAAGAACAAGCAGATCTTTTGATCTCAGAAACTACGCGGCAGGGTATACCTATGCCCTGCCGCATCCTTGTGAGATTAAATTAAAACATAAATATATTTCAAAATAACAAGGAGAAAATCAGAATGGAAAAAGAAACATTAAATGATTTGTTAGGCAAAGACCTGATCATCGGATATGTGCAGGGTTATGACGGAAAGCAGCAGAGCTACTATTTTGAGAAGTCCCCTTCCAATATTGCGAACTTTATCACGCTGCATAAGGAAAATACAGACAAAATGGTTATGACGGATATGGCGGACAGGCTGGTATTGAATACCTTTGGCGAATTCATCAACCGCTGCCCGGATCAGGAATTCCTGCAGGAAATCTTAAAAGACCTGATCCCCATGCAGATGGGCGAGAAAGAGCCGGACAGCATCCTGATCGCGGATGAAGCGGAGTATCGGGCCTTTTTAGACGAGGAAGATCGGCAGGTCACGGAAGCCGAGCTGCGGATGCTGTAGCCCTGGCTATTTCCTTCAAACACAGGAGTACATAAAAATAATATTGAACAAACGGCAGGAGCAGTATTCCTGCCGCCTGTTTATCGAAACGGAGGGTTATACATGAAAGAACAGAAACGCGCATGGATTTACAGCCGGATTGATACTCCCGAAGATGCGCACGGAAGTTTAAAGAGCCAGAAAAAAGAATTATTTGATTACGCGGAGCAGATGGACTTTGCGGTAGCAGGAAGCTCCGAGGATCTCAGCAGCGGACTGGATTTTAACCGCACCGGCCTTCTGGAGGTAATGAAAGCCGCCGGGGACGGGAAAATTGATGTGCTGCTGGTAAAAAGGCTTGACCGCATGGGGCGGGACACTATGAAAACGCTGGAGTTTCTCCGGGAACTCGATCAGCTGGGCATCCGGCTTTATTCCCCGATGGAGGGCGAAATCCATCTGGATGATCAACCCTTTTCTCTGCAATGGAGGTGAGTCCTATGTCAAAAACCGAAGAAGCCAATGAGGTGAAATACAAGGTGACAGTAAAACTGCTGAATATCATGCTTAGAAACGGCATTATCACCTCTTCTGAATACGAAAAAATAGATGATTTGAACCGTCAAACTTTCACACCGGAACTTTCAAAAGTATATGCGTAATAACACTAGCTATATTGAAACTTGTGTGGTAATGTGTGTTGCTAACAGGAGGTTAAATCCTGAAGAAAGGAGAAAAATATGGCAAAGAAGATAACGAAAATTGATCCTGTAAAGCAACAAGTTACCCAGCAATTACAGCCGAAAAAGCGGGTTTGTTCCTATTGCAGAGTAAGCACCGACTCCCGCGAACAGCAGAATTCCTTTTCCGCACAGCTGGCGTATTACAAAACCCTGATTGAAAATCAGGAGGACTGGCAGTTCGCCGGAATTTATGCCGATGAAGCAAGAAGCGGGACTAAGCTGCAAAAAAGAGATGACTTTTTAAGGATGATGAAGGACTGCGAAGATGGCAAAATCGATATGGTCATCACGAAATCCGTGACCAGATTTGCCAGAAACACCGTGGACAGCATCCAGGCAATCCGGAGATTGAAGGAGCTTGGCATCGCGGTCTTTTTTGAAAAGGAACACATCAACAGCCTGTCGGAAAAAAGCGAACAGATGCTGACCATCTTAAGCTCACTGGCGCAGGGCGAGTCCGAAAGTATCTCCACCAACAACAAATGGGCCGCCGTGAAACGCTTTCAGGACGGCACCTTCA
>DAMDEB010000046.1:16996-17791 GCA_032090075.1 Caproiciproducens sp. | reverse complement strand
AATAATACACAAGAGGCACGGATTACGGAACCGCTGTAATCCGTGCCTCTTGTTCTTTTCTGAAGTCGACCAGTACTGTCCCATTTATATTTCTTATTACCAACATGAAAATTGTTTTGCCTCATAGAATATGCTATACTGTTACTACTTTATATCTTGCAGAAGTTCTGCGTTAGACTGCAAATAAATCACATGATGACGATCAGCAAATGGAGCATACCGTATGAAAATTCTGCGTACAAAATCGAAAAAGAAAAAGCCTGCACAACCGCCGGAAATCACTGCCGCCGACCTGCCGGAACACGCAGGAACTTCCCTGCGCGACAAGCTTTTGGGCGCAGTCATTCTCCTCGCGGCTCTTGCAGCGTTTGTGCTGCTCACGCTTTTTCTTTGCCGCCCGCTTTTTACAATTACGACCAATCCTGACCGGTTTGGCCGCTTTATCAAGGAACAGGGCGCTTTAGGCCGCGTGGCTTTTTTGGGTATTCAGATTTTACAGGGCTTCCTGCCCATCCCGCTGGAACTGACCACCGTTGCGGGCGGGTACGCGTTCGGCCGGGTACAGGGCAGTATCCTCACCATTGCCGCCACCATGCTTTCGACCACAGCGATCTTTTATGTTACAAAGATGTTCGGGCGCAAGCTGCTCGATTTGTTTTTCACGCCGGCGCAGCAAAAGAAAGTACGGTATTTCCGCGATGAAAAAATGCGTACCGCCCTCACTTTTTTTATTTTTCTGATTCCCGGAATGCCAAAACGCATGTTTGTTTTTTCAGCCGGCCTTGTTCCGCAAAA
>DAMDEB010000046.1:9885-16986 GCA_032090075.1 Caproiciproducens sp. | reverse complement strand
GGTTGTTTCAACACTTGCGCGCGCTCCGGCAATCATTGCCTGCTCTTTCGGCGGCCACGCGCTCGGCAGCGGCGATTACTCACAAGCCGTAACCATCTTTGTCGTCACCGGTGTGTTAAGCGTTACAGGCATTTTGCTTTACAAATATTTTACAAATAAAAAACAGAAATGAGGAACAATTCATGTCAAAAAGAGAAATTTCCCTGCTGGCCATTGCCTGCACTTTTATCGGCATTGTGATCGGTTTTCTTCTTGCGCCAATGAAAGCAGGGCTTACCATTGCCAGCAATAACACCCTGGCGGAAACGAAAAAAAACGATTCTATTCGATAATTTAACAGTTTAGTTCGTTAAAACATATTGACTGATGGAATCAAAAATAATATAATATTAAGAATATCATTTGAAAGCACTTGATTTGCAGGAAAAAAATATATTTATTCAAAAAATCGTTATTGTAAATAACTGATAAAGAGGTGACTGTTTTGATAAGCGGAGCAGAAATTATGGTGGAATGCCTAAAAAGTGAAAATGTTGAGATCGCGTTCGGCTACCCCGGTGCAGCAATCTGCCCTTTCCTCGATTATCTGTACCGCTCGTCGATCCGTCAGATTCTTGTTCGTGAGGAACAGAATGCGGCGCACGAAGCCAGCGGTTATGCGCGGGCGAGCGGCAAACCGGGAGTATGCATTGCAACAAGCGGCCCGGGTGCAACCAACCTCATTACCGGCATTGCAACGGCTTACATGGACTCCATTCCGCTGATTGCCATTACCGGCCAGGTCAGCTCCGAGCTGCTCGGCAGGGATGTGTTTCAGGAAGCGGACATCACCGGTGCGTGCGAACCATTTACCAAACATTCCTATTTAGTAAAGAGCGCCGCAGATTTGCCGCACATTTTTAAAGAGGCGTTTCATATCGCGACAACAGGCCGCCCCGGTCCGGTTTTAATCGACGTTCCGAGCGACATTCAAACGAGCTCTATTCCGGAGTTTGTTTATCCCGCAAAAGCCAATATTATTGGCTACAAACCGCGCACAGTGGGTCATGCGTTACAGATTAAAAAAGCCATTGCCGCAATCAGCGAGGCGAAACGCCCGATTATTTGCTGCGGCGGCGGTGTTGTTCTTTCGGGCGCACGCGACGAACTGGTCGCATTCGCGCAAAACAGCGGGATTCCCGTTGTTTCCACGATGATGGGCATCGGCGTAGTGCCGATGGACAGTGACCTTTACCTCGGCATGATCGGAATGCACGGCCACCGCAACGCCAACCGCGCCATGGGAGACGCCGATTTGATCATCCTGTGCGGCGCAAGGGTCGGCGACCGGGCGATTTTCGCACCCGAGCAAATGGCGGAAAAAGCGAAAATTATACATATTGATATAGACCCCGCTGAAATCGGCAAAAATATGATCGCTCATATTCCGATTGTAGGAGATATTCGTCTTGTCCTGCAGGAATTAGCCGCGCAGGCGGTCGACATTGTTCCAAGCGAGTGGATTGAAACCGTACTTCGGTATAAGTCGGAGTACACGCCCAGCGGAGAACCGGACAACAGCACGGGTTTTGTCGAGCCGCGCTCCTTTATGCGCTCACTCTCCGCCATGATGGACGAGAACGCGATTCTGGTCGCGGACGTGGGGCAAAATCAGATTTGGGCGGTTCGCAATTTCAATGTAAAAGAGGGGCGTTTCCTTACCTCCGGAGGGCTTGGCACAATGGGCTATGCGCTGCCCGCGGCAATCGGCGCAAAGCTGGCAAAGCCAAGTCGTCAGGTTCTGTGCATCTGCGGCGACGGCTCGTTTCAAATGGCGATGTGCGAACTGGGAACCCTTTGCCAGAACGAAGTTAATGTGAAGATTATCCTGATGCAGAATGACCGTTTGGGCATGGTTCGGGAAATTCAGGATAAGGCCTACGGCGGCCGCCGTGCGATGACTACCCTTGGCGGCAATCCCGATTTTATTAAGATCGCCGAAGCATATGGCATCCGCTCCGCGCTGGCAACTTCGAATTCGGAAGCCGAACAGCTCGCAAAAGAAATGTTCGCATCCGACAAAGCGTTTATACTGGTGTGCCGGGTCAATCCCGACGCGCCAACAATATAGGGGGTAATAAAATGAAATACACCCTTTCTATTTTAGTTGAAAATCAGCCGGGCGTTCTTTCCAAGGTTTCCGGCCTGTTTTCCCGCCGGGGCTTCAATATTGACAGTCTCGCCGTCGGTATTACCGAGGACTCCGCCATTTCCCGCATCACAATTGTGGTCAACGGTGATGAATATATTGTTGAGCAGGTGGAAAAGCAGCTGAACAAGCTGATTCCCGTCATCAAGGTAAAGGTGCTCCAGCCGGAGCAGTTCATCAGCTGCGAGCTTTCTCTGATTAAGGTCAGCTGCAACACAAAGCAGCGCGCTGAAATTATGAAAATTGCAGAACTGATGCATGCGCAGATTGTCGATGTAGCAACCACCTCACTGACTATTCAGTTTACAGACAGCGGCGAGCGCACTCAAACGCTTATCAGCCTTTTAAAGCCGTACGGTTTAAAGGAAATTGTTCGCGCCGGTACCCTCGCAATTGAGAAGGGCGCCACAACCACCCGCAAGCAGACCCGTGATGAAAGCCAACCAATCTCTTAAGCAGCTATCCGCCGCTTAGGTGTTTAGTTAATATTTTGCCGTAAGGCAAGGAGGAATTCAAAATGCCAAAAATCTATTATCAGGCAGATTGTGATATCAATTTGCTCAAAGGTAAAACCGTCGCTATTATCGGCTACGGCAGCCAGGGACACGCTCATGCTCTGAATCTTCACGACAGCGGTGTAAACGTAATTGTCGGTCTGTACGAAGGCAGCAGCAGCAAAGCAAAAGCGGAAGCGGCCGGTTTAAAGGTTATGTCTGTGCCGGAGGCCACCAAAGCGGCGGACATTATTATGATTCTGATTCCTGATGAACGTCAGGCTGATATGTACAAACAAGATATTGCTCCTTACCTTACAGAGGGAAAAGCTTTGGCGTTCGCACACGGCTTTAACATTCATTTCGGTCAAATCAAGCCGCCGAAGGATGTCGATGTATTCATGATTGCGCCAAAAGGCCCCGGCCACACCGTTCGCAGCGAGTACGTCGCCGGCAAGGGTGTTCCGTGCTTAATCGCTGTGGAGCAGGATGTTTCCGGCCACGCAACAGATATTGGCCTTGCTTATGGCGCAGGCCTCGGCGCTGCAAGAGCCGCTATTATGGAAACTACCTTTAAGATTGAAACCGAAACCGACCTGTTCGGCGAACAGGCTGTGCTCTGCGGCGGCGTAACTGCCTTAATGCAGGCAGGCTTTGAAACTTTGGTCGAAGCGGGCTACGCACCGGAAAACGCATACTTCGAGTGCATCCATGAAATGAAGCTGATTGTCGATTTGATCTACAGAGGCGGCTTCTCCCTTATGCGTTACTCCATTTCCGACACAGCCGAGTTCGGCGACTACGAAACCGGCAAACGCCTTGTTACCGAGGACACAAAAAAGGAAATGAAGAAAATCCTTTCCGAAATTCAGGACGGTACCTTTGCTTCCAAGTGGATTGCCGAAAACAAAAACGGCCGTTCCCACTTCAACGCATGCCGCCGCATCGGTGCGGAGCACCAGCTTGAAGAAGTCGGCAAGGAACTGCGCAAGATGTACGCGTGGAATAATGACCCGATTGACTAATTCATCGCTGTAACGCATATACATCTAAATATGGTTCATATTTCCGCTGTTTTATAATTTCACGGCTATACAGAATATTCGATTTGATATATAATACTGTTATACTGTATTTCGGTTTTGCGGCTGATGGTATCAACGGGTTATCAATTGTATTGCCGTGTAAATTGCAAGACAGCGGATTATTTTTATTCAGTAAAGGGGATATTGTTTATGTGGGATAGAGCAATTTTAAAATCAAATGCAAAATTAGCGCTTCGCGGCCGCTATTGGACTGCGTTTGCCGCAAGCCTTGTGGCAATGATTCTTACCGGCGGGTACTCCATGTTTACATGGAGGTACAATATTAGCTATCAGCAAACGGTGCGCGACCCAAACGTGAACTTTGAGGCCTTAATGGCACAAAGCGGGCTGATCAATTTACTTGCGATGATTGGGATCGTGTATTCCATCTTTGTGGCGTTTCCGATTGTGATTGGAATGGCTCGTTTCTTCGTACAAAACCATTTTGGCGTAACACAGTTTGAAACGACATTCAGCGGTTTCAGGCAAAATTACTTTAATGGCGTGGGCGCAATGTTTGTCACAGACCTGTTCATTGGTTTGTGGACTCTTCTGTTCATTATTCCGGGAATCATAAAAGGACTCGAATATTCCTTGGTTCCTTTCATCCTCGCGGATAATCCGTCGATACCCGGCAGTAGGGCACGCGAAATCAGCCGTATCATGACAAACGGCGAAAAGGGTTCAATTTTTGTGCTTTACCTTTCTTTTATCGGCTGGTTTCTGCTCGGTTCACTCTGCCTTGGCGTCGGCATCCTGTTTGTCAATCCGTACTTTCAGGCAACGCTTGCCGAGCTTTACATTTTCCTGCGCGACCGTGCGATTCAGACCAATCAGGTCAACCCGGCCGAGCTGGGGCTGATCGCCTCCACACCGTATGTTGACCCGGCCAACCCTCCCGTTTATTAATCCAAAGACTCAAAAGGGGCAGTTAAGGGATCGCTTAACTGCCCTTTTTATAATTCTGCTGTTACGCTTACGCGCGAACCCCGGTGATTTGTAAAATTCCGAATTTTGTAATTGCGGTCGCTTTAAGATCATCGCCGCTCACAGTACCCCTTGCGGTGTAGTCAAATTTGCTGAATCCCTTTTTCAGGGTACCGGCAAATTCAAAGTTACTGCCGTTGACCTTGCCTCCGGTGAACGGATTTTCTCCGCCCATAATATTCAGGGAACCGTTCAGCTTTCCGTCGTCCTCGTGAAATCCAATACTGCCCCTTTGCGGACCAAGCGGGGACGTCATCGTAATATTATAATTTCCATCCATGAAATTTATCCTCCTAAAAGTTGCTGCGTCTAACGTACGGCTGATTACCTGTAAGCGGTGTTAAGCGCTTTCAGCAAAGTGCGTACATCGTACCTGTGAGGGGTAACCGGGCAAA
This sequence comes from Caproiciproducens sp., assembly GCA_032090075.1. Taxonomy (GTDB): domain Bacteria; phylum Bacillota; class Clostridia; order Oscillospirales; family Acutalibacteraceae; genus Caproiciproducens. The sequence continues at coordinate 11,837 of DAMDEB010000046.1, read as the reverse complement.
TCTTTTTGTCCAGCCCAAGCAGGGTGTAAACCGCGATTCGTGCGGCGCGAACGGAATATTCCTCGGTAAACACCATATCCTCCGGAATTTCCACAAACTGGCTGATAAACGCGAGGTTTGTCGAGCCCTCCGGAACAACCTTCGGGCGGTCAGCCATGGCGCGCGGCTGGAAGTGAGAGTCAATGTACGGCATCATTGCAGGAATAACATTGATAACATCCTTCATAATACTGTCGATTTCATCGTCAAAATGCAGATGATGAAGCAGTTCAAGCAGCATTTCTTCGCCGGTGCATTCACGCATTGGCTTTTTCACATAGTCGCCGATTTTGTCTGTGTAAAGGCCATAGCCCCAGAAGATTGTCTGATCCTTCGGCTGGGCTTTAAAGTGCGGCTGCGCTGCAACCACAATGGACATCAGCCAGTTGGAATCTTTAAATGTCATCAATGCGCCGCTGCCCGGCACGTTGCGGGAATACTTTTCAATCATCTTTAATAATTTATCGCCCTTTAAGGTAACCGTGAAGCTTTCCCAGTTGGTTTCCTCTGCATTGCTAAAGAACGGCTGCGGGTTACCAAGCCCCGTTCTCTTTGCGGCAATTTTGCTCCAAAGCTCACCGGACATTGGTTTTTCCACCAGAAGCGGGGCAGCCTTGTGCAAATCGCCAATTGTTGCGTTATCGGTTATGCAGCCGTTGGTGACGATGCAGAGGTCGCCCTCATGCAGCTGAATCGTGCCATTGCCTTCTGCGCTGTCGTAATGAATCGCGGTAACGGTAATGTCGTCGCCTTCTTCAAAGTCAAGGTCGGTAACCGTCATTTTGAGGCTAAAGTCAACGTTCGCTTTGTCAAGATATGCTTTTAAAGGCAGAATCATTGATTCATACTGGTTGTATGGCGTTCTCGTAACGCCCTCAAGTGTTTGAATCCGTGAGAATTCAAATATCATGCGCTCCATATAGCGTCTGAATTCAAACAGGCTTGACCATTTTTGAAAAGCAAAGGTGGTCTGCCACATATACCAGAAGTTTGTTTCAAAGAAGTGCGGCGTTTGACCGAACCAGTCACAAATACGCAGATTGTCGAGCTGATCCTCCGGAGTTATCATTAGCTTTCCCATTGCCATGCGGTCTGCGTTATCGAAACCCATGGACATTACATCGAGAATTTGTCCGTCTTTGTCAATCAGTCTTGCGTTGGCATGTGTTGGGTGCGCGTGGTCGAATTCAAGGATTTCGTCTGTTACGCTCATGCCCTCTTTTTCAAGGGACGGAATCGTCGAAAACAGTTCCCAAACGTTCTCATAGGTTTCCTCGTTCAGCATTCTGCCGCCGCGGCAAACAAATCCTTTTTGCGGGTCTCCCGCGCCATCGTTGCTGCCGCCGAGAATTTCCATTCCCTCTAAAATGTGTATGTTCTCTCCCTTAAAGTCACAATCCCTGACAAGATACGCTGCTCCCGCCAACGAAGCAAGGCCGCCTCCTACAAAATAAACCTGTTTGTTCCCGTATTCTTTTTTCATGATTTACCTCCATATGATTCATCGTGAATTTGTATTTGCGTGACTATAATATAACGGCTTTTCCCCCGCTAATCCATAGACAGAGAAAGCCCCGTGTATAAACTTTATACACGGGGCTTATGGTGTCTAAAAAATGAATAATGCATGAACTCACTTGGTGTACTTCTGGATTGCGCGCGCAATGTCGCCTTCAATCAACTTGTTCAGGTCGTCAACAATCCGTTTTGGGTCTTCCTTCATGCCGTCCTGTATCCAAAGGGTCATCAGCCCGATAAACGCGCTGGTGTAGAAGTTTGCAATAAAATTTTTCTCTTCTTCCGTCACTCTGGTACCCACGGCAATTTCGTTGATTACGCCCATCACCATGTCATAGGTAGCCTCGTGCAGGAAACGGTCAAGATGCTCGCGGCCGAGTGAGTAAAAGGTATTG
>DAMDEB010000046.1:9509-9875 GCA_032090075.1 Caproiciproducens sp. | reverse complement strand
AAAAGTTTTGTTCTCTGAAACATACTCGAACACCCTGAGGTATCCCTGCTGCCAAGTGTCGTAAGTTTTATAGTCACGGATTCCGTCCACGGCTTCGGTGCGGTAAATCCAACCGAGCAAATCGTAAATATCCTGAAAATGATAATAGAAGGTCTGCCTGTTTACACCACAGTCCGCTACAACATCCTTGACGGTGATTTTTTCAAGCGATGTTTTCATCATCAGCTTTTTTAACGATGCGGCAAGCGCTTTTTTTGTCATCAGCGATATGTAGACCACTTCCCTTAAAATGTTTTTATGATCATATCATATTTTTTAAAATTATTCCATATAGAAATCCTTTGCTTTTAAAACAGCCTTTCATAC
>DAMDEB010000046.1:8638-9499 GCA_032090075.1 Caproiciproducens sp. | reverse complement strand
TTCATACTTCCCCGCTTTACCGCGTATGGATCAATGTACTGTCGGAGTACAGGCAGCACCTGTCCTTACCGGTTTTTTTTGCAGAATACAGCGCCGCGTCTGCTTTTCGGTAAAGCTCGCCCAAGGTCGTGCCGTCGTCGGGGTAAACTGCCGCGCCTACACTGACTGAAATTTTGTACTGATGGGTTTCACCGGTATATGCATTATTAAAAGTTGTGCAGATATCAAAAAGCTTTTGGTTGAGCTCTTCGCTGTTAATATCTTTTATCAGTATCATAAACTCATCGCCGCCCACTCTTCCGACAATATCGGTCAGGCGAAAAAGACGTTTCAGGTCTGCTGAAACCCGTTTCAATGCTGCATCACCGTAAATATGCCCTAAGGTATCGTTAATTCGTTTGAAATTATCAATGTCTACAATTACAAATCCGTGGTGCTGTCCGGCCGGTGAAGCTTTCAAAGATTCCTCAATCATGGACTCGGTGGTCATTTTATTGTAAAGCTGCGTCAGTAAATCCGTCCTCGATTTGCTTTCCAATTTTTCTATCATTTTCCGATGCATATCGGTATCGCTGATTAAGCCGATCGCGCGGTAAGGCTGATCATTTTCATCATAAAGGACTTTCATGTTGATTGTGCACCAAATATAAGTGCCCTGAATGGTTTTGATCCGCACATCAATTGGTTTTGACTGACCGCCCTCAAGAATTTTTTTGAAGAAATCCGCAAGCGCTCTTTGGTCGTCCCTGTGAACCTGATCAAAATTAGGAATATTTGAGCCGGGTCTTAATGCTTCTGTTGAAAAGCCGAATTTATTGGTCCATTGGGCAGTGCGATAAATATGTCTATTGGGAATATCCC
>DAMDEB010000046.1:0-8628 GCA_032090075.1 Caproiciproducens sp. | reverse complement strand
AGCGCGTAGCGTGCCTCGCTCAGCTTTAGCCCGTCGGTATCTTCCTTGATTTTCTTAATCAAATGATTAAAGGATGACGCCATATCCGCAAACTCACCCTTGTAGCCCAAAGGCAGCCGCGCAAGATAGTCGCCTTTTTCCACCCTTGCGAACGCGGCGGACATATCCCTGATTGGGTTTAAAAATCGTCTGGCCGCCAGGAAAGCAATATATATCAGTGCTGCTGACAAAATGATCAGCGCGCCCATGTAAAAGCTGAAAATCTTATAGAGCGGGCTGAGCAGCTCCGCCTGCTCAATGGTACTGAGAATGAGCCAGTCCTTTCCCGCCACCCTTGAATAGTAGCCAAACCTTTCATTTCCGTTTACCTTGAAACTGATAACTCCATTCGGTTTGTTATCCAAATCAATTTTTTTCAGGTTCTGATTGTAAAAATCGTTGTCAATTTGAATTTTTCCGGTGTTGGAAACAAAGCTTGCATTCTTGTCGCCCGCAAGGTTCCCTTTACTGTCGATAATAACCGTACTCCCGGTTTCCATAAAGCCCCTGCTGATCACGGTATTAAAATAATACATGTCAATGGATGACTGCATAAAACCCTGGTAAACGCCATCCATATAAACCGGAACGGCAATTACAAAATACTTTTGTCCGTTCATAAAATTCTGATTTTGTATAATATCGGAAATATACATTCCATAGGCAGGAATCGTACGCATATCCATTTTGACAAACGATGCCCGGCCCATTAAGCTGCTGTCGTCGGACGCAATGACAATTCCCCGCTGATTAATCAGGCTCGACCTTCTTACATAATTCCCCTGGGGGTTGCCCTCCCCTTTGATGGTCTGCTTTGCTGTCATCGTCTTGAATAATTCAATCGCATTGTTTCGGTACAGAGTCTGATCTTTTGCCGTCCCGTTCAAATTGGAGCAAGCCAAAAGCTGTTTTACCTGTGGCAGATCGGAGGCAACCTCCAGCGCCATTTTTCTTTGGCTGAAAAACTGATCTACATTTTCAACTGCCTGTTCCGCAACATTCCTTACATTTGTTTGAAGAAGCTCGGCCGAGTTTCTGCGAAAAAATTCAACGCTGAATACCATGATCAAAACAATCGGAAGAATTGAAAAGACTGCCAATATCGTAGTCAAATATTTTCGAATTCTCATGGCAATCCTTCTTTCACAAAAACAAGCGCAATAATTTGTAAAATTTGGTAAATAATCTCTTTTATTATATCAGATTTTAATCTATTTGCAATGCAATATTTATTCGGATTTGTCAAAAACATCAAATATGTACCATTTGTGTTCCCTCCTACAAAAAAAGAAGTGCCGCAATCAAAGCAAACCACAGGAGGGCAATTCCAAACTGAGGCCTAAATCGCAGCCGCCGCAAAACTTTTTCATTTTTAATTTACCGCTTTCGATTGATTTTACATCTGAATTATATTATCCTATATATAATAGTGTCAAATTACACAAAAATCAGGATTAGAAATTGTGAGAATACGGGGTATCTTATCATTCCCATGCCTTGCTGAGTGCTTTGACAAAATGGTAATTTATCCATAAAGGTTCACCACCGCAAAGTAAAAATGAGGAGGCAATTTCATGATTGACGAGCGGTATTTAAAGCTGCTGTCTAAGGATTACCCGAACGCACAGGCAGCCGCATCCGAAATTATTAACCTCAAGGCAATTTTAAGCCTGCCAAAGGGTACTGAGTATTTTTTCAGTGATCTACACGGTGAGCACGAGGCGTTTCTTTATCAGCTGAAAAGCGCCTCGGGCGTGGTGAGGAAAAAGGTTGACGAGCTGTTTGAGCAATCGCTGCCCGAAGGGGAGCGAGCCGCGCTTGCCAAGCTGATTTATTACCCGGAAACCGAATTTTCGGTGGCAAAGCAGCGCGAAACCGTTTTTGACGACTGGTGCCGCATCACAATTTACCGGCTGGTGGAGGTCTGCAAGGAAGCCGCCTCGAAGTATACGCGTTCCAAGGTTCGCAAAAAACTGCCCGAAAGCTTCGCGTATATCATGGATGAACTGCTGCACGCCGACGGCGCAAGCAACAAACCGCATTATCACAGTGAAATTATTAAAACAATTGTTGCAACTCGTATGAGCGAGGAATTCATTACCGCGCTGTGCCATTTGATTCAGCAGCTGCTAATTGATAAATTACATATTATCGGTGATATTTTTGACCGTGGGCCGCGGGCGGACGCGATTATGGACGCGCTGATCAGCTGCCATGACGTCGATATCCAGTGGGGAAACCACGATATTTCGTGGATGGGCGCGGCGGCCGGAAACTGGGCGTGTATTGCGAACGTCATCCGTTTGGGCATCAGCTACAACAATTTTGACTTACTGGAGGACGGTTACGGGATTAACCTGCGCGCGCTTTCCGTTTTTGCCGAGCAAACCTACCGTGACGACCCGTGCGAAGTATTTATTCCCCATATTCTGGACGAAAATCAGTATGACCCCGTCGATATTCCACTCGCCGCAAAAATGCATAAAGCCATGGCGATTATCCAATTCAAGGTGGAAGGGCAGCTCATCCAAAAGCACCCCGAGTACCACATGGATGATCGGATTCTGCTTAATAAAATTGATTTTTCAAAAGGAACGGTACGGTATGACGGAAAGGAATATCCGCTGTGCGACACACTCTTCCCCACTGTTAATCCTCAAGATCCGCTTGCGCTGACCCACGCGGAAACGGAACTGATGAAGACCATTGCCTCGTCGTTCCGCCACAGTGAACGACTGGAAAAACATATTCGTTTTTTATACTCCCATGGCAGCATGTATTTGCGCATCAACTCTACTTTGCTTTACCACGGCTGTATTCCGCTGACCGAAGACGGCAGCCTTGATCAGATTGTTTTAAACGGAGAAACTCACGCCGGACGCGAGTACTTTGAATACCTTGACCGTGTTGCACGCAGCGCTTATTTTGCTCCCTACGGCTCTGCGGAACAGGAAGCCTCCCGCGATTTTATGTGGTATCTGTGGTGCGGTGCAAAATCGCCGCTGTTCGGCAAGACGAAGCTCGCTGCGTTTGAGCGCTATTTCATCGACGACCCCGCAACGCACCATGAGGAAATGAATCCGTACTACACCTTCATGGAACACCGCAAAACCTGTGAAATGATTTTGCATGAGTTCGGCCTGAGCGCCAAATCGTCCCATATTATCAACGGCCATGTTCCGGTCAAAGAGGGTGAAAACCCTGTGAAAGCCGACGGCCTTTTATTCATGATTGACGGCGGTATTTCAAAGGCCTACCAGTCGCAAACCGGTATCGGCGGCTACACCTTTATTGCCAACTCGCGCTATCTGGCACTGGCAGAACACAAGCCGCTGCAAGCGGGCTGCACCGTCTGTGAAAACTCTCCAACGGTCATGGTTGTGGAAGCCATTAAAAAGCGTGTGACCGTTGCGGACACCGACAACGGCGCTGAACTGAACCGGCAGATTGAAGAGCTGACCGCCCTTCTGCAAGCCTACCGCAACGGCACAATTAAAGAGAAATAAGCAGGGCGAAAAGATGTTTTCGTCAATATACAAAAGGAGCAAAAACGGTATGAAACGATTTGTTTTGGTACTTTTTGCAGTTTCTCCCTTGGCAGTCGGATATTGGCTTAGTTACGCACTGCAAAAATTTAATTGGGCTGGCGGCGTTCCCTTCATGATCAGCATTTTATTCTTAGTCTATTGGTTTTTGATCGGATATTTTTCCGTCAGGCTTACCAAATCTTCACGGGAATCCTTTTTAATCGGCAACGGTTTTGCAGCTCTCGTCCTGCTTCTCAATGTATTCCAGGGTGTTATTCTGCACCGATTCTTTCTCAACGGGATTGGAACTGCTACGCAAAATTTTTATTTGCCCATGATTCCCTTATCAGTCAAAATCGGATTCTTCATTCCCCATCACGCATTTTGGGGAACCTGCATATTGGCTTTCATCCTCATGGCGGTGATATATTATTTGGGATATTCGTTGAAACGAAAAAATCTGAACCGGTATCCGGCGGCATAAACAGCCGTTAAATCTTTTATATAAAAATAACAGGAAGTAAATATGGAAAATCAACTGCAACAAATTGTACAGCCTCTGCTCGCATGGTATGCCGTGCAAGCACGCGTTTTACCCTGGCGCGACGAACCAACCCCCTACCGTGTCTGGGTTTCGGAAATTATGCTTCAGCAAACCCGTGTGGAGGCTGTGAAAGCATATTTTGAACGGTTCACCGCCGAACTTCCGAGCATTCAGGCGCTCGCGGACGCACCGGAAGAACAGCTTTTAAAACTTTGGGAAGGCCTCGGTTATTACAGCCGTGTTCGGAATCTGCACAAGGCGGCGCGTGAAGTCATGGAAAGCTACGGCGGCATTCTGCCCAATACCCCGGAGGAACTGCTTCGGCTGCCCGGAATCGGCACATATACCGCGGGAGCAATTGCGTCCATTGCTTACGGCAAGCCTGTTCCCGCTGTGGACGGCAATGTGCTGCGGGTCATCGCGCGCGTTACCGCAAGCACTGCAAATGTGAGCGACACTGTGGTCAAGAACGATATCGCCAGCCAATTAAAAGCAATTTATCCTGCAGAACACGCCGGAGATTTCACCCAATCCCTTATGGAACTGGGCGCAATCGTCTGCCTGCCAAATTCTCCGCCAAAATGTGCAGTCTGCCCCCTCAGTGCGATATGCGCCGCCCGTGCACAGGGAATTGCAGAGGAGCTGCCTGTTAAAGCAGCAAAAAAGCAGCGGAAGATTGAAGAGAAAACGGTCTTTCTCATCATCCACGGCGGGAAAGCGGCGATTGTAAAAAGGCCGGACAAAGGTCTTTTAGCGGGACTTTGGGAATTTCCGAACACTTCGGGTGCACTTTCTCCACAACAAGCCGAGGAATTGTTGAAAACGCAGGGCATTTCTCCTTTACAATTCAAACGGCTTCCCAAGGCAAAGCATATTTTTACGCATATCGAATGGCACATGACAGGCTACCTTGTGACCGCCGCGGAAGCTGCGGAGACCGGTGGTTTTATCTGGGCCAGCCGTGCGGAGCTGATGGAACAATATACTATCCCGACGGCATTTAAAAGCTATCTTGAACGATTTTTGAATCTGTGATATTGAGAGCAGCCGGGCACACTTCACCGCACTCAAAAACGGAGCACATTAGATAATCTAATGTGCTCCGTTTTCTAAATGAATTATGTTTATTGTTTTTGTGCTGTCTTACGTTTTTGAGCAATCAAAAACGCTGCTGCCGAAAGCAGTGCAAAGTTGACTAAAACAACGGTATTGTTTTCTGAGCCGGTCGCCGGATTTGCGGCAGTCTGCGGATTAGCCGAAATCGCGGCCGCACTGGTCTTTGTTCCCTGTGAAATTCTGTTGTCGATACTTGCATGAATTACTTTCGCTTTTTTTGCCGCCGCAACAAGCGAATCCCGTGCGACGATATAAGTATCCACATATGATTTTTTTACATTTGATTCATTAAAAACGTCAAAATTATCTCCGCCGGTACCCATAAAGTTATTGGTGCCAACCGTATATGTCTTCTTCAAATCAATCGGATTTCCTTTGGAATCCTTCACATTGAAGACGCGTGACAGGCTTGGTTTGGAATTATCATACTGAAAGGTCAGGCCGGAAATCTGCATTCCCTTTCCCTTGTCGTCCTGTATTCCCTGCTCCAAAAGCTTAACTACCTGTGCCCCGGTCATTTTTACCGTAACTAAAGTATTGTCAAAAGGCATAATGGAATACATATCGCCCATCGTTATATTACCCTTTTGTATATCGGCACGAATACCTCCGTTATTATTAAAGGCAAAATCCGCCTTGGTATCGCTTCTGAGCACATCGGTTACCCAATTACCCAAAGCAGAATCGCCATACGGCTTCGTGCTCATGGTTCTGGTTAAATCGGTTGGCGTAGTGGCGAGTATTTCACTTAAAACAGGCTTTACCTCAGTAATTGCCTTGTCTGTAATTGCAGTAACTGTTGCATCCAAAGCAGGATTTGTTCCATCCGCCGGTTTATAAAGATCCGCGTCCAAAATGTTGTTGTAGGTCATTGTTCCCGCTGAAACGGTACCGTCGGCCTTAAAGGTCATCTGCATAGATACATACCCTCTGCCCTCTTTGTAGCCTTCTCCGTAAGGAATTCCATTGGAGGCAGTGCCGGTAACGATTTGATGGGAATGTCCACCAAAGACCGCGTTGACGTATTTCGGATCTAACTTTTCAGTTACGTCAACAAGGTTGCCGACATTTTTTTGGGTTTTCTGATCATAAGCTGCCCCGATATGAGCAAGAACAATAACGGCATCCGCCTTTTTACCGTCGATAATTTCTTTTGCGTATTGGTTAATCATCGTTGCAGCGTCTTTGAACTCATAGGACGCAACCAAGGACTTCAAAATGGATGACGGATAGTCGATATTATCAACCGCACCGATAACTGCAATCCTTTTTCCCTCTTTTTCTACAATCGTGTAAGGGGAAACAATACTTGAAAGCTTGCCGGTCGCTTTGTCATAAACATTGCAGGCAAGGACTGGAATTGTGGTGTTTTTTAGTTTTCCGCCTTGTACCAACTGGTCAACACCCCAGTCAAACTCATGGTTACCCAACGCCATCGCGTCAAATTTCATGGCGCTCATCGCCTCGACCAAAGGAGCCCCTTTGAGCAGATTGGAAATTGCGGTGCCCTGAAACATATCGCCGCCACTCAGCACTACCAAATCATTTTTTCCGGGCGTACGCAAAGCGTTGAATGTGTTGGCAAGGTAGGCCATCTTATACTGATCTTTCCCATTGTTCGTTGTGTAAATATTTCCGTGGGTGTCCGTAATTTCCACAACATTGATCGTGGTGTCACCGGTACTTGCCGCCGCCGAAACGGATAATACTGAAGTAAACAGGATTGCCATAGCAAGGATCATGGATAATGCGATTGACCTTTTTTTGAAACGAGCCGCACCATTGGAGTTTGATTTTCGTTTGTTTGACATTTCTAATCCTCCTATTAATTTTTCTCTGATTGCTTCTGAAAACGTTTTGAAACCGCTTTCACTTATTATATATATTATACAGTTTTTTCCATATAATGTCAATTGTTTTATGCTTTTATTATAAGCATTTTCCTAAATTCCAATTTTTCACCGGTTCAGATGATTTTTGATACGAGGGGAAAATAAAATTTTTCGGCATCGCCCTACACTGCGTCGATCAGCGGTTTTATATGGGTAAATCATGCAAAACTGCTTGCTGCCTGTTTATTTTTATAATTCTCTTGCAAATTCGTATATATTTCATTATAATAATTATCATAAGCAATATAAGAGGGAGTGTGATTATGAAAAAGAAAATTGGATTCAGCATTTTATTGATAGCCGTGCTACTGTTTGCAGGTATCATTGGTCTCCATAATAATTTTGGAAACAGTAAAATCAGCAGCAATAATGAGGGTACCATCCATCTTGACGACTATCCAAAGGATACGAAGGAAAGATTTATTGCAGGTCTCGCGCTGCAAAAGAAATTAATCTATGAACAGGTTGGCGCTTCGGAGCAAGAAGAAGCCGGGAGCATGGCACTACAGTTCCCGAATCGGGAATTCCGCTATAAAACGATTGATAAACCGGCAGGCTCCATAAAAGGCAGCAACTACAGCCAAGAGGTTCACATCAAAACTGAAGTGAAATATGTGTGGGACACGGCAAAAAATGAACTGGTAAGCATAGAATCGTTTGCTCTGCCGGTTACCTATCTGCCCGCTGTATCCGCTTCGGTGGTAAGCATGAACGGTGGAACTTTTAATGTAGAAAAGGGATCAACCTCGCGAAGAATCAGTCAAACAGGTATATTTACTATCGTCGAAAAAACGAATGTTCCGGTGGATGATGATATTGTATCCGTTAAGAAATCTGGTGGAGGATACGAGATTTCCACCCGCGCTAAAACATATGCAATCACGATTAGCGCCACAGATTTATAACAAAGAATACAGCTCTTTTCTGTTCAAAGAAAAAGGTCACCAAGCCGCAACCCCGGTTTGGTGACCTTTTTATATTAAGCTGTATTGCGTATGAAATGAATTAAAGCGACGCTTTGTAAATCGCCAGCACATCGTCTGCGCTGAGCGGAACAAAAGCATATTCCAAACCCATGGAAGCCGCTTTTTTGGCCATGATTTCAAGCTTTTCTTCACCGATTCCGACTTCACGAAGCGTGGACGGAATGCCAAGCGCGTTAAAATAGTTCCTGGTATTTTGAATTGCCTGATTTGCAATTTCAAACTGGTCAAGCGTTGGGTCAATGCCCCACACGTTCACACCGTACTCCGCAAACTGGCCGACGGTTTTTTCGTTCAGCACATGTTTCATCCAGTTGGGGGTTAAAATAGCAAGGCCGATTCCGTGGGTAATGTCATAAAACGCGCTGAGTTCGTGCTCCATCGGATGTACAGACCACGCGACTTCCGCGCCGTTCGGTAAAAGCCCGTTGATTGCAAGACTGGAAGCCCACATCAGGTTTGACCTCGCCTCGTAATTTGTCGGGTCTTCAACTGCAATTTTGCCGTATTTGATGCAGGTTTTCAGC
>DAMDEB010000045.1:17525-17805 GCA_032090075.1 Caproiciproducens sp. | reverse complement strand
AATTCTCACGAAATCGAATGGTTCTTCTTCCGCTGTCACCCGGACTTTCCCCTGCATCATAGACTTCTTCCCCTGTTGCCAGGATATAACTCGCCAGCCTTTTTTCGAGAGGATAGAGTAGATTAATTGAACTGTTTTTTAAATTTCTGTCTAATTTCTTGCCAAGGGAATCACCGATAAACCTTAAAAATTTAGTATCCTCCAGCAAATGCGCCCTTGCCTGTTCCATCGGAATTGCAATGCAATAGGTATCTTGCAGCACTTGAATATTGGTAGCTGC
>DAMDEB010000045.1:13720-17515 GCA_032090075.1 Caproiciproducens sp. | reverse complement strand
TGAGTTGATAATTTCCATTTCTCCTACGGTCTGGAACTCTTTATCAAAACAAATAAGCAGGGATTTTCCATTGCTTAAGGTAATATAAACCTTTGCTTTTCCTTCAACAAACAGGAAAAAATACTTAATATACTCGTTTTCCCTGCATATATATTCATTTTTCTTGAACAGTACAAGTTCCATAAACGGTTTCATATCCATCGAAAACATATTATCGATATTGTATTTTTCAATATAACCGTTCATTTTATTAAGGTTACTCACTTTTATCATCCCATCGCCATCCTTTCGATTAAGTTTTTTTATAAAAGATGACATATGTCATAACGGCTTGCTGCTGTTTTATGATAAATTAAGACTGCGTTTAAAACAATTGCCGGCTTGCAATTGTTGAAATCTTTAAAGGGGGAACATAATGAACAGCATTATTTCAATATTGACCGGGGCGCTCATCGCTGTCATGATCATGTTGAACGGTACCTTGTCCGGAAACTTCGGAAATTATACTTCGACCGTCATCATTCACGTCGTCGGTCTTCTTGCTATGACAGCCGTACTGTTCATCAGTAAATCCAAACTATCAATACAAAAAGGGATTCCCTGGTACTCTTACAGTGCCGGTGTCATCGGCGTTTTTACTGTCTTGTTTAGCAACTTCAGTTTTTCGGTACTGGGCGTATCCATTCCCTTAGCTTTAGGTTTGTTTGGTCAGTCGGCTTCCTCCATCCTGATTGATCATTTTGGTTTGTTTGGAATGAAGAAAATCGCTTTTGAAAAAAAGAAATTCATAGGGCTGTTGATTATTATATCAGGCATTTTTGTCATGGCAGTTTATTAAAAAAACAATGAATACTACCAGTTTAAAGGAGGCTCACTTCTATGCTTTTAGCCGTGGCCGTATCCATTCTTGCAGGCGTAAGCAATGTTGTTTCACGAATCATCAATTCAAATTTAGCACAGAGAATCGGGATCTATCAGGGTACTTTTTTCAATTATGTCACCGGATTAATCGTCTCTTCTTTTTTCCTGGTTCTAAGCAGAGAACAGTTCGGCGTATCCTTTTCAGAATTTAACAATATCCCTCTTTGGGCTTATTTTGGGGGAATGATAGGCGTCATAGTTATTTTTCTTTCGAACTACATGTCGCCCAGAATCTCTTCTTTTTATCTTACCCTGTTCATTTTTATAGGTCAGCTTTTCTTCAGCCTGATCATCGATTATTTCATTTCAAATACGCTGTCCATCGGAAAAGTAATCGGCGGTGCTTTGGTTCTTACAGGGCTTGTCTATAATTTGAGTATGGATAAAAAGTCCAAACCCAACGCTGAGAGCGTCTAAAGCAAACACAGAACTCTATCCGACTACTTTTCCTCCTCTTGTATTTGTTCAAGAGGAGGTTTTGACTTTTGCAGTCTTTTATTAACATTTTCACGCAAAAGCATATACAGGACGGAGCATAGCGGAATATTGACAATCATTCCGACAACACCGAAGGCATTGCCGCCGATTGTAACCGCAATCAGCACCCAAAGTCCCGGCAGCCCCACTTTTGAACCGACAACATGCGGAAAAATCAGGTTGCCTTCAAGCTGTTGAAGGACAACAAAAAATACGATGAACCAAATTGCCTGTAAAGGACTGACGATTGAAATCAGTAACGCGCCGATTACGGTGCTCAAAAACGCTCCTATAATCGGAATCAGCGCCATGAACGCCACAATTACAGACACGAGCAGGGCGTATGGGAAGCGGAAAATGCTCATGCCGATAAAGCAGAGCGTCGCCAAAATACAGGCTTCCGTGCACTGGCCTGCGATAAAATTTGAAAAAGCACGGTTTGTAAGGCCGCATATCCGAAGAAACGGATCTGTAAATTTTTGGGGCAAATACGCGTGCAGAACCCGCTTTGTTTGACTTTCAAGCTTCTCTTTTTGCAGCAGAATATTAATCCCAATGACAAAGCTCAGAACAAATGTCATTGCCCCATGGAACACATTTGTTGTCGCAGCGATGGTGGAATTCAACAGTGAGCTTCCAATATTTTGTCCATAGGAAGCCAGCATCTGGCTGATATTTGTCCAGTCGATATTGATGTTACGGACATACTCGCCAATATCAGGATACTTTTCCCCAAGCTTGACGAGATTGTTTTGCAATTGATTGAAAAAGGGAGGAATATTATTGGTCAGGCTCGTGATCGTACGAACAAGTTCCGGTACAACAATCAATAAAATCAGAGCGATAATGCCGATTACAATTAATAATGAAATCAGGATACTGAGAGGCCTGCGCACTTTAGGCCAATTCTTCGTGTAACGACGATTCAGCGGAGCAGCCAGCCGCGTTTCCACCTGCCGCATCAAAACATTTAAAATGAATGCAAATGCAAGCCCGAGCACAATAGGCTCGAATATCCTTATCATTGTATTAACGAGGTCGGAGAACCGAAATAAGTTTTGCAATGCCATATAAAATGCAGCGCCGAAAGCAATGAGTAAAACAAGTTTTTTCATGTTGCTTTTGTTGAGTTCCATTTTTATTTTCCTTCCAGTATTACAGTTTTTGAAACATAATCTATTTTCAACATTTCGGACTGAGTTTGAAATGCCTGCTTCTGCCCTCCTGTAATGATTAAGGGCCGCCATTATCCGTCAGTTATAAGCATAATATTTACGGAGCAATATGTCAAAGGCTTTCCATACAATTATAATTATATATTTATTTGAAATGAAAGTTTACTTGTGCTTCGGCATAGAAAGAAGGCCAAATTCATCTTTTTGAAGCTGAATTTGGCCTTGAATTGTGTTACAGGGATCACCCTATAAAAAGTGATCCCTGTATGTATAGTGTATTTGTGAAAGAGTTTATTTGATTGTATCTTTTGTTAGAATAGAAACGCCGGTGTCAACTGACGTCTTATCAATTGTTTCACCCTTGACTGCTTTAACGGCTGCTTTCATTCCTTCGGATCCCATTACGTCCGGATTTTGAGCCCTTGTGCAAAGGAGGGAACCGTCTTTAATCAGTGAGAAGATGGAATCGGATTTATCAAATCCAACGCCGACGATATCTTTTTTGCCGGAACCTTTAATTGCATTGCCGGCACCGACGGTGCTGCCTTCGTTCGCTCCGAAAATACCTACGACACCTTCAGTAATGTAGTTATCGGCAATGTCCTGTGATTTTGTGGCGTCTCCTTCACCATACTGAGTTTGAAGCAATGTATAACCTTTGCCTTCAAATGCCGCGCGGAAGCCTTTTTCACGTGCAACAGTAGAAGCTGTGGCGGAATTAACGTTGACAATACCTATTTTGCCGTCTTTTTTACCGGCCGCTTCCAGTGCTTTCAGCATTTGCTCGCCTGCGGTTTTTCCTGCAGCCTGATTATCTGTGGCAAATGTTGCAACGCCTTCGGTTTTTGCGGGAGAGTCTACATAAATAATCTTAATTCCTTTTGCCTTTGCATCTTCCAATGACGCTGAAATAGCATCCGGACCATTTGCCGCGATCATGATTGCATCTGCTCCATCGGCAATTGCATTATTCACACGTTCGATTTGCTGTGCATCGTCTTTTTTATCAGGCGCCATCCATTTGTATTCAACGTTTCCAATTTCATCGGCTGCCTTTTTGGCGCCTTTGTCCACTGCCACCCAGTGCTGATCCAGACTGTCCATTGTGATCAAAATGACTTTGATCTTTTTGTCGGCGGCCGGAGCCGCTGCAGAACTTGCGCCTGCGGCCGGTGCATTAGCCGGAGTGGATGCTGCTGGTGTCTGGCTACAGCCAACCATA
>DAMDEB010000045.1:9907-13710 GCA_032090075.1 Caproiciproducens sp. | reverse complement strand
ACCATAGAGGTTGCTGCCATAGCCGCGCATAGTAAAATAGCTAAGATCTTCTTCTTCATTACAATAAGCCTCCCAAATTTTTATACATTAAAGCGTTTGCTTTAACTTTCTTTTCGTACTGCAACTAATTTCCCGTTGTTTTTCGCTTTTCTCGGTTTCCCCGTACGGATTACGACATCGAGCAAAACGGAAATCACCACGATAGTTCCGATTATAATATTGCGCATTGCAACCGGCGCACCTGCAAACTGAAGACCGTTCTGAAGTACTCCCCAAATCGCTGCGCCGACCACCGTACCAATCAGAAGTCCCTGACCGCCAAGAGTGGATACGCCGCCGATAACGGAAGCTGCAACCGCATACATCTCATACATATTACCGGCGTCCATCGTTCCCATTCCGGCAGTTGCACTTGTGATAAGGCCAACAACACCGGCACAAAATGCACTTACAACATAAACTTTGATCGTTGTGCTATTCGTGTTGATACCTGATAATTTAGACGCTTCAATATTGCTGCCTACTGCATAAATATGACGCCCGGTGCGGGTCTTGCTAAGAAGAAAATTAAACCCAAGGAATAATACTACAGCAATCCAAATTGTATTATAGAGCCCGAAAGCACTTCCGTAGTAGAACAAGTCACGGTAACCCTGTGCAGCCTCGCCGATTGCGTCCGTATTATAGTTGTTATTAACAATTTGAGCGACACCTCTGGCAATTGTCATGGTGCCTAATGTCGCAATAAATGGTGGCAGCTTACACTGTGCTACCAACAGTCCATTTAAAATGCCCACCCCTATACAAATTAACAATGTAAATAACATTGCAACCCATGGATTCATGCCTTTTGTCATTAAGGTCGCTGAAATCATACAGCTCATACCTACGACAGACCCGATTGACAAGTCAATATTTCCCGTGATGAGCACATAGGACTGGCCGATTCCGATAATCAAAATTGGCGCAACCTGCCGAAGCAGATTTCCGACATTTCTTCCCGAATAAAAGGATGGATTTAAAAAGGCAAACACGATACATAAGGCAAGAAGACCGATTGTCACGGTAACAACCTGGCCCATACCCCGAATGGCTAAAAGCTTTTTCCATACGCTCTGTTTTTCTCTGTTTTCCATTTCTAACGCTCCCGACTTTATTTTGTGATTATTTACTAAATTGCTATCGCTTCAGCTTTTTTCGGCTCAAATTTAGAATCAAACTTTGTTGCGTATTGCAGAATCAGGTCCTGTGTCGCTTCTTCTGTCGCCAATTCTCCGGTGATTTTTCCGTCACACATGACGAGTACCCTGTCACTGATTCCCATAATTTCGGGCATTTCGGAAGAAACAAAAAGCACGCCGATTCCCTGCTTTTTCAGTTCGTTCATCAAGTTGTAGATTTCTACTTTTGCAGCTACGTCAATTCCTCTTGTCGGTTCGTCAAATATAACTACACGGGAATTACGTGCCAGCCATTTGGCAACAACGACTTTTTGCTGATTTCCGCCTGAAAGAGTTCCTGCATCCATATCTGCGTTTACAAGCTTAATGCTTAAACTTGTGACCGCTTTATTCGTCATAATTCTTTCTTTTTTTCGGTCTACAACTCCGATTTTATTGCAAAGCAAATCCAAATTTGGTAAAGCAATATTATCCTGTATGCTGAGCTTGACACATAATCCGTCTTTTTTTCGATCTTCCGGGGCAAGCACAATACCCGCACGAATTGCATCCATCGGCTTGTTAATCGTGACTTCCTTGCCGTCCAAGATAATTTGGCCAGACTCTTTCGGATCCGCACCAAAAATTGCTCTTGTGGTTTCTGTTCGTCCGGCCCCCATGAGCCCTGCAATACCGACGATTTCTCCCTCGTACAGGTCAAGGTTAATATCCCGAACCATTTTACCCGCATTTAAATTTTTAACTTCAAATATCTTTTTCCCTCGTTCACAGGTGACACGCGGAAATTTTTCTTTGATTTCGCGGCCAACCATGTTGGAAATAATTTCCGACATGGTCGTGTCCTCAAAGTTCATGGATGTAATATATTTTCCGTCGCGCATGATGAGCACACGGTCAATAATATTTTGCAATTCTTCCAGCCGATGAGATATGTAGATAATTCCGCAGCCCTCTGCTTTTAGTTTCCGTATAATGATAAATAGATCGTCAATTTCGTTTGAAGTCAGTGCGGAAGTCGGTTCGTCCATAATCAAAATTTTCGCATTTGTAGAAAGTGCCTTTGCAATTTCAACCATTTGCTGTTTGGAAACAGCCAAATCGCCAACAATCGTGGTCGGATCAATATCAATATTCAGCCGGGCTAAAATTTTCTTTGCTTCCCTATTCATTTCCTTGTTTGAAAGAATCCCCGAATGTGTTTTTTCACGTGCCAAAAAAATATTTTCCGCCACCGAAAGGTGCGCGCACATGTTCAGCTCCTGATGGATAATCGCTACGCCCAGTTCCTGTGCTTTCTTGGGCGTTAAGTCCTCGATCACCTGATTAAAGATTTTAATTTCGCCATCATCCTTTGTATAAACACCGCTCAATATTTTCACAAGAGTTGATTTTCCGGCGCCGTTTTCTCCCAACAGAGCTAAAACTTCTCCGGACTTTAGATTAAACGACACATCGTCCAGTGCCTTTACTCCCGGGAAACTTTTATTGATGTGATTTAGTTCAGCTATGTATTCCCCCATATAAATTCACCTGTCCTTATTTCTCTGGAACTTGTTTCAGTGTTATCAGTATAGCATTGGTTTTCAATTTCCATAAGGGGGATAAATTTTGAATTATAGGGTATATATTCTGATGTTTTTATATTTATTGTCTATAAAATACAAATTCAATCTATATATTTTATATATTAATTAAACTGTCTTCTAAATTATAATTCCTTCTGAGCTGAAAACATTAAATTCCGAACTTATATATTCATTGCTGAACCGGCCCTTTTCCAACAAAATCAGCTTATCCGCTACCACAAGGGAATCTGCGATATTCACTGACAAAAGAATCACGGTAATGCCTTTTCTCTTCAATTTATTGATCAGCTCAATCAAATGCCGCCTTAAGTACATGTCCGCACCTGCAAACGGCTGTAAACAAAAAACAATTTTTGGGCGGCATAGCTCAATCCTGTAATAGATCAAATCATAAAGAGATTGCAATTTTAAATTCATAATATTGGTTTCATAAATATCTGTTCCAACAATCGGTTCATATTCACGAATAACACTTTTGATGATTTTAGAGTTTAAGCGAACCGCATTTTGCTTTTTATCAAGCAAAATGCAAAGGTTATTAATATAACTCATTTCTTTAAAAAGCATTGTATGAATGGGGTCCTCCCCAACAAACGCCACTCCATTCCCCACCGCGTGCCGCGCTTGCTTTCGTGAATAAACGGCATCCCCTAAAAAAATGGTTCCGCTGTCCTGGCGCAGTTCTCCATTCATCAGCTTCATCATGTCCAGAAGGACGGTATTGTCCACATCAAATAATACCGTACATTCCCCCTTAGCCACCGAGAACGTCATATGATTTAAGTTTTCCGTGCACACGTTCCGGAAGGTCAATATTTCTTCTCTGCTCCGGCAGCCGTTCATAACCTTGGCAACGTCGGCAAACTCCCGGATATAATAGGGAACCAAGCTATCATTTTGAAATTCGTCTTGATCGAATACTCTTAATATTTTTCCATCTCTCATGAGGGACACTCTATTGCATATTTTGAAAGCTTCCTCATGGTGATTGCAAATATATAAAAAGGAAAAGCCCTTTTTGCAGTAATACCGTAAA
>DAMDEB010000045.1:6569-9897 GCA_032090075.1 Caproiciproducens sp. | reverse complement strand
AGATTATGGAACTTTGCAAGGTCAGCCGCACTGACGCAATTGCTGATATCCCTGATAACAATCAGCTTTGCACCCATGATGACCGCACGCAAAAGTTCCACAATGCATTTTTCATAAGGACTTAAATTTGCTATCAAATCATTTCCGTCAATATTAAGCCCCACTTCTTTTGTAAACAGTTGCAGCTGCTCATTTAACACACGGGGGTTAATAAAATATTTTTTAAATCCTCTTCGCAAAACAAACACATTGTCCGCGACGCTTAAATCTTCGATCAGCTTGCTCTTCTGTTCAATGACAGCCACTTTATTCATTGTGAACGGACTGTGCTGATAATTATTCACGAGTACCTCATTAAAATACACACGCCCATAATGAATCGGCAAATTCTGACTGATTAGCTGAATTAAAGACTCTTTTCCGTTGGCGTTTACGCATACAAGCCCCATAATTTCACATTGAAAGATATGCAGACTCAGGTTGTCGAGCAGAGTCACCTCATCCTGAATAGTAGTAACTCTTTCCAGCCTCAAGATTTCAGTTTTCATTTCGTTCCTTCATATCCTTTTTTATCAGCGGCAGAGTAATTTCTACATCCGTGCCTACATTTAGTGTGCTGTACATGCAAATTCCGTACTCTTCCCCAAACAAAAGCTTGATCCTGTTATTGACATTGACTGCGGCAATTCCGCTGTGAGCCTCGCTGTCCGGCTTAATATAGTCAAGCGTTGTACGGTTCAGCTTATCATTGATCTCGCTTAACCGTTCTTCTGTCATCCCCACTCCATCGTCAGATATGGTAATAATTAACCGGGTAGCAGTCGTTTCGATTTTAATACGCAGTTTTCCGTTGCCGATTTTCCGCTCAATCCCGTGATAAATTGCATTTTCCACAATGGGCTGCAGGGTTAATTTCGGAAGCTTGTACGACATGATATCGATCTCGTCTTCCGTATCGTACTCCACGCTGAGGTTTAATCGCTCGCCAAAGCGATATCGTTGAATAATGTAGTAATTGTTTACATTTGTCAGCTCATCCTCCAGCGCTACTAAATTTTCAACATTGGAAATGGTATAACGAAAAAATGTAGCCAATGCTTCTGTCATCTTGGCTACATTTTCCAGTCCTGCGTTTAAGGTTTCCCCGCGGATGCCCTCCAGCGTATTATAGAGGAAATGCGGGTTGATCTGATTTTGCAAAGCAAGGTATTGCGCCTGTTTTTTTGTTGCGCTGATTAGTTCGTCCGTATTCATGATTTCCTGGACTTTTTTCGTTACCTCTTCGATTTCCGGGCTTAAAAACACATTTTGGCCAAAGAGGCCGTTAATCGTGTAGCCCGTTGCGAACAGCTGCAAAACCTTTGAACTTTCCTTGAATGGCCGATAAATCCATTTGTAATAAGCGTACACAACGATGCCAAGCAATAAATACCCGGCCGAAACAAGGAACAGATATTTGCGGTCCTGAATCGCAATTACAGTAAGGGTAATGAGAAAAACAAGCATCAGCGCAAATGTGATTGCCAACATCCACATCAAACGGTAAGAAAGATACCGCGTACTTTTTTTCATTTTATCATCCCCGCTTAAGAGTATAATTTGCGGTATTCATTTGGCTTTAATCCAACATTCTTTTTAAAACTCTTGGTGAAATTTTTTAAATCATTGTATCCCACCTGCTCACAAATGACGGCAATACTTAAATTTGTTTCTCTTAGGAGCTCTTTTGTTTTATTCATGCGTATTTCAGAAAGATATTCTACAAAATTTCCGCCGTTTTCTTTTTTAAAGAGCGTGCTGAAGTAGGTGGGATTAAACCCGACAAAGCTGCTGACTTCCTCCAGGCTGATCGGGTTCATGTAGTTTTGCTGAATGTATTGTTTTGCAAGGCGAATCGGTTTGGTATCCGCCTGCTTTTTGTCAACGATAATCACATCAAGGGATTCTCCCACCATGACGGACAGATACTCAAAAAGCTGATCAACTGAACTGCAGCGATTGGCATGAATGCAGAATTTTTCATAGAACTCGTCGCCGTACTGAATCTGAATTTGATTATTTCTGAGATGCGTTAAATACATTTCACAAACATGCTTGGCCAAAGAAAATATTTCTTCACCGCTTAAAAGGTTTTCTGTTTTGATCTGTTGTTTTAAACCGGCAATGCAGTTCAGCATTGCTTCTTTGTCGAGCACTTCAACGGCCACGCCCATTGCTTTGTTCAATTCAGCCAGCATTGTGCTTTCCCTTTGCGCTTCGCGATGTACGGTTACGTTTTCAATAAACTTGCCCGTTCCCAAAAGAAGCCGCTGGCCGATTGCATATCTTGCTGCCCGAAAAGTGTCTTTCAACTGCCCGGCATCTTCTACAACCGTACCCGTGCCAAGGGTGAATTCATGCTGTTCAAATACGGCTTTTTGTACCATTAATTCGTCAAATGCTGCTTTCATAAGTTTTCGTATGCTTTTTTTGCTATCGAGATCAAAGTTTAAAATGCAATAGGTAATGCTGTCATCCAAATAAATTTCCATATCAAAGCATTGCTCTTTTAACAGGCTGTTTAAAATCTGCGTAACCTTATCTTCCAATATCTGAATGGTGTTGTTGTACTGATCTTCAAATCCGCAATCAATCTTAACCGCACACACTTGAAAAAGACCTGGTTGAAATGAGAAATGATAGGTTTCATTGATCACTTCAAGGGTTAAATCATTGGTGGTTACGCCCTTTTTTAACAGCCGCTCGGTAAACAGGTTGGCTCGCAATTTATCCACATCACTTTTAAGCCGCTGTTTTAAACGTTCCTCGCATTTTGTTGAGCGCAATCAAAAAATCCTCTTTTTTAATCGGCTTTAAAAGATAGTCGCTCACTCCATATTTAATTGCATTTTGTGCATATTCAAAATGACGATAGCCGCTGATGATAATAAAATCCAAATTATCTTTTATCATTTTGGCGCGTTGGATCATTTCCAACCCGTCATAACCCGGCATACGAATATCCGTAATCATTAAATCGGGTGACAGTGTTTTGATTAATTCCAGTGCTTCAACACCGTTATGAGCAACTCCCACAATTTCCATATCCAATGACTTCCAGTCAATCAAGCCCCGAATCAGTTGGCATACATTTTCTTCATCATCCGCAATAACAACCTTTATCATACTTCCTCCTTTTCTGCACACAAAAAATTCAGTTAATCTGTAAAAATTTCGGACTCTATATAGGCGCTGATTAAATGATAAATTGCAAGATGATATTCTTGAATCCGATACGTTTCTCGGGCAGGTACAATCACGCTGTAATCTGCAATTTTTCCTATTTTCC
>DAMDEB010000045.1:4622-6559 GCA_032090075.1 Caproiciproducens sp. | reverse complement strand
TAAGGCAATTGATACCGCACCCACCGCTTTTGCCGCCATCAGGGCATATTCCACATTGGCCGCATTGCCGGAAGTACTGATTCCGATTACTGCATCACCCTCCACGGCAAAGCCCATCACCTGCTGGGCATAAATCAGTCTGGGATCCACATCATTGCTGAAAGCAGATATCAGTGCGGCATGGGCATTAAGCGAAATGGTCGGAAGTCCGCATTGTAATTTTTCAGCAATCAGTGTACCTTCCTCCCCATAGCATTGCGTAAATTTATCCTTCATTTTCTGGTCCAAAGGTCTTTTTAATAAAAATCCTTTCATCAGTTCCCCAACAATATGGTCGCCGTCCGCACAGCTTCCTCCATTTCCACAGATTAAAACCTTCCCGCCTTTTTGATACACATTCAACAGTGTTTCACAAACATTCAAAATATCGGTCTGAACCGGGCATAAGTCCTGATGTAGACTTACAAAATGCTCTAAAAATTGGTTTGTACGTTCCTTCATGTTAATTCTCCAATCTAACATTATAATCGGCAACGATTAAGCCGGCGATATCTCCAACTGATTCCGATAGCTGGCTGGGTACTATTTTGCAGCTTTCACGAACCGCTTGAAGTGTTTCCTTTTCAATTACTCGCTCTGCATATGGCCAGATTTCATCATAATTCCGAGTAAAAATGCTTCCAATCACAATACAATCCGGATTAATTATATCCATTAATACAGACAGGCCTTTACCAAGTTGCAAGCCAACCTGCTTTAAAATCTCCAGTGAAAGGCAATCTCCGTTTTTCGCTGCAATTCCGACTTGCGCCGCCGTTATATTTTCAAGTTCACTCAAATTCTTGCAGAGTTCTGTCTTATGCCCCTTTTGAGACTCCTCAAGAATCATTGATTTTGCCAACTGCGCGATGCCTCCGCCGCTGCAGAAGCCTTCAAAGGAACCCATCTTTCCATATCCGGTCGGTCCATAATCAGCAAGACGAATGTGCCCGATTTCCCCCGCCATGTCGCAGGTACCGGAATACAGCCGGTTATCTAAGATAAGACCTGCCCCAAGTCCTGTGCCGAAAGTTATAAAAATCATGTTTGAGCAGCCTTTTCCCGCTCCTAATTTCCATTCTGCAATTGCACAGGCATTGGCATCATTGCAAAGCCAGGCCGGAAGCTGCGTTTTTTCCCTGAAGAAATCCGTAATAGGAATATCATCCCACCCCGGAAGGTTGGGGGGAGAAAGGATTGTGCCTGTTTTGCTGTTTAAGGGTCCTCCACAGCTGATTCCTATTCCCTGAATTTGCTGAGATCCATCCAATAATTCTTTACAGGAGACAATGTCCTCCGCCAACCCGTCCAGCATTTCCTGTGGAGAACAGGACTTTGTTTCTCTGATTTTGCACTTATGTATGACATTCGCGCGCCCCTCTAAAACTTCTCCTAAATTGACGGCACATTTTGTTCCCCCAATATCAACGCCAACAACTAACACTACTTTTCTCCCTTCAATCTTTATTTTCAATTTGCTTTCCAAGTAAAAGCATTTCCTAATATCAATTTTTGTGTACATAAAGTATCGTTGAATATGCAGTATTTGCAATGTAGTATAATTATGTATAATTTAATTTCATAATCGATTTGCTTTATGTGGTATATCTACTATAATCAAACAAACGAAAATAATCAATAGAAAATTGGGATAATATTCCACGCGTTTCGCCGTATGAGATGAAGAGCAATCAGAAATTGCCTTTGAATTTTAGCGGCAGCATATGGTATACTACTTATGAAAGGGTGATTGCAATGCGAAAATTTATTCCTACACAAAAGCTGAGCAAAAAAGCACAGCGCGAGCTGAACCGCGCCAAGCGAAGAACATGGGGTGCGCTCAATCCGACGACAAAAAAGCCTGCAAATCCAAAGGCGTATAACCGACAAAAGGTTCA
>DAMDEB010000045.1:0-4612 GCA_032090075.1 Caproiciproducens sp. | reverse complement strand
AAAGGAGATGATTACTCACTCCATTTTGAACCTTTTTGTTTTATTTTTCAGCTTCAACCGCTGTAGTTATGAATTGGGCATTTGTGATTCTGTCTAATCTATTTTTTTAATTTGAATTTGCCGACAAGATCTTTCATTGTCTGAGCCTGACCGGAGAGTTCTTCGCTTGCGGCTGCACTTTCCTCGGCTGTTGCGGAATTGTTTTGTACT
Organism: Caproiciproducens sp.; assembly: GCA_032090075.1. GTDB lineage: Bacteria > Bacillota > Clostridia > Oscillospirales > Acutalibacteraceae > Caproiciproducens. The sequence continues at coordinate 4,402 of DAMDEB010000045.1, read as the reverse complement.
ACATTTGAAATTTGATCAACACCCAGCGTTACCTGATTGATGGCGTCGGATTGCTGATTAGACGCTTGTGAAATTTTTTCAATCGTATCTGAAACTATTTTCACACCCTCTACAACCCGAAGCAGGGACTTTGCGGTTTCTTCGGCTATTTTTGTACCGCTTCCAACTTGATTCATTGAATTTTCGATCAGAGATGTTGTGTCTTTTGCTGCTTCCGCACTTTTACTGGCCAAGTTTCTCACTTCATCGGCTACAACGGCAAAGCCTTTGCCCGCAGCACCCGCCCTTGCTGCTTCCACAGCCGCATTCAGTGCAAGAATATTGGTTTGGAATGCAATGTCCTCGATGGTTTTAATGATTTTTTCTATTTGACTGGAGGAATCATTAATTTGAGACATCGCGGTCACCATCTCACCCATGTGTTTATTGCTTATTTCAATTTCAGTGCTGGCATTGTTGGCATTCCGGCTTGCGCTCGCGGCGTTTTCCGCGTTCTCTCTAACCTGAGCAGATATTTCGGTAATCGAAGCGGAGAGTTCTTGGATTGAGCTTGCCTGCTCCGTTGCGCCCTGCGCCAGTGCCTGCGCGCCGTTGGATACTTGCTCGGAACCGCTTGAGACCTGCTCCGCAGCCTGATTAATATCCGACAAGACTGCATTGAGCGATTCCGTAATTGTGACAAGAGACTCCTTGATCGGAGCAAAATCACCCTCGAAATCCCCTTGAACCTCTGTAAGCATATTGCCCTGCGAAATTTCCTTCAGGGTTTGAGTTATCCCGGTAATATAGCTGCGCAGGGAATTGACGGTTTTATTGAGCGATGATGCCAAAATGCCGGTTTCATCCTTTGCATTTATTTCTACGGTATCTGTATGCAGATCACCGTCGGCTAAAAGTTCCAATCTGTGGCAAACAAGAGAAATCGGATTTGCAATCGATTTTGCCACCAACAAAGAGAGAAAGACGCCCAGCAAAATGCACAATAGGGAAGCAATCCCAAGACCCAAAATGGTGTACCAAATTGTCGAGGTCATTTCTGCAATGGGGGCCACTGCTCCATAAGACCAGCCGTCGGTGTTTTTCAGAGGCGCATAGTAACAAATTCGGTCGCCTGTATCATATGCATAGGTTTCCACCCCGCTCTTGCCGGCGATCATATTTTTATAAACAGCAGCAACAGTCGCATAGCTGGGTTCACTTTTTGCTTTTTCAATAAAGTTTGTCCTGCTTTCCACCAATGCCGGGCGAATATTAGCAATCAGAGTTCCCTCTTTGTCAATAATAAACACGTTGCCCGTTTTTCCCACCACAATATTCTTAATAATATTACTGTAAGTCTGTAGGTCAAGAGTCGCCAAAACCACGCCCTTATAATTATTGTCATTGGATACCGGTGTGCAGGCGATAACGCACAATTTTTTGTTAATATCATAAGTAGTAGTCGATATGTAGGTTTCACCTGCCATCGCTTTTTTGAAATACTCCTGATCGGCAATGTTTTTACCGTTCAGGTTGGTATCCCCGCTGATAATCTTACCGGTTTGATCCACAATACTTAACGACTGATACCCCAGTTCTTTTTTTTGCTTGTCCAGCATGATCAACAAATCAGTCTGAGTAACGTCAGCTTTTCCAATCATATCCGATTTTGCAGTGGATTGAACGCCTAATTTTATGTTGTTCAAAGAACTGCTAATGGCTACTTCCGTCGTCTGCCCAATAGAGCGCAGGTCACTTTCAACATTCTGAGTAATGCTTTTATTACTTGCCACGATACCGACAATTAAATTCAGAATAGCCGTTAAGCATACAATCGCCGTGGTACACACAATCAGTTTTGTTTTGAGTGATTTAAATTTGCTCATTTGTTTTCCTTCTTTCGAGAATATTGCATTCCTAACTTTTTTACAACCTATAATAATAGTCGGCATAAATAAATATAAATACAGTAATTCTTAAAAAACGTTGAAAAATATTGTCATAAAGTCTAACTTTTTATTCCATTTTTACTATTTATATATTTACATTTTAAATGCACTATGCACCTTAGACAATTAATTGCTATTTTTTTGTCAGCCATAATTCTAGATACGATAATAAAAATATATCGCATGGTTTTGCTTTCAATTAATGATTCTATGTCAATATTATTTAAATTTTTAGATTAATTTACAAATATATTGTTTAGTTTTATGATATTTTGTTGAAAATAATCATATAATGGAATATAATATGATTACTGAAAATAGTCATTTCAGCAATTATGCAAATACGACATAAACAGGCCAATAGAGTAATGAAGCTAAAAACGAACGTGACGGCAGGTAACAATTTAACCAAAGGTTTCGCTTAGGAGGGCTAATCATGAAAAAAAATTCATTGTTTAAAATCCAAAGTCGGAATAATCCACTTGTTTCATTTTTTTTATTTTAATTCTAATTCTCTTAATTGATTATATCGTCTACACAACAAATGGGACAATATTTGCTTATACCCATCTAATGTACATTCCAATCATCATATCCGCATTTATCTTTGGAGTAAAAGGTGGTATCGCCGCTGCTTTGGCGGCGGGGATTGCCTTAGGCCCATGGATGCCATTAGATGTTTCTCAGGAAGTTGTGCAGTCACCAAGAAGCTGGATCATAAGAATGATTATTTTTATGATTATAGGGTCTGTGGTCGGATTACTGTTTCATCGAATAATCTCAAATCAAGAAATTGAGATAAAAAATTCATATGAACATATCTTTACCGGTTACCCGAACAGTCATAAATTGAAGTCCGATTTACATAATTCGATAGGCGATAAAAAGGACATTACACTGGTCGCTTTCAAAATTTTAAACCTTGATCAAATCAACATTTATGTAAATTACGAAATTGGGAAAGAATCCGTCTTGGAAGCACTGAAAATCTTAACGGAACTTTTTGATAAAAGAAATATATACTCACTAAATGCGGATGAAATGGTCGTTATGATGTGCGAATGCAATGTTGAAGCCTCCTGTTTACAAGCTAAGAAATTCTTGGATATACTAAATCAGCCCATATTTATAGATGGGCTGCCAATTTGCCTCACTGTTCACTGTGGTATTATAAACTATCCATTACACAGTAACGATGAAGATGATTTGTTTGTTAAATTACGCATAATATTGGGCCAAGAAGAATTTACAAAAAATCAAATTTCTATTTATGATCGCTCGGTTACGGAAAAAAACAAAAAGAATTACGAAACCGTCATTGCTCTTTATGACGCTATTGAACATGATAAGTTTACGCTTGTGTATCAGCCTAAAATAAATCTGCATTCAAATGAAGTAATGGGTGTTGAAGCGCTGCTGAGATGGAGTAGTTGCATAAAGGGCGAAATGAATGTAGCGGAGTTTATTAAAATCGCGGAAGATTCCGGAATTATCACCGAAATAACAAATTGGGTAATCAGAAATACAATTAATCAATTGAAAACTTGGCAAGAGGAAGGTGTAAAGACAAAAGTTGCAGTCAATATTTCTTCAATGGATTTGAAAAATGATTCTATCGTTGAATATACAAAAAACTGCCTCGAACTAAATCATATAGACCCCTCCTTACTTGAGTTTGAGTTAACGGAAAGATCAATCATCGAGAACGATAAGGGAGATTTATTAAACAAAATTAAAGATCTTGGTGTAACGATTTCATTGGATGATTTTGGCACAGGCTATAACTCTTTATTGCATCTTATAAACTTTCCCATCGATTATATAAAGATTGATAAAGTCTTTATTGATGAGATTAAAGAGGTGTACAATAGTCCCCTGATTGAGTGTATTATTAACACGGCGCACACCCTTGGAAAGAAAGTCATAGCGGAAGGTGTTGAAACTGAAAAACAGCTACTGACACTGAAAAAAATGGGTTGTGATAATGTTCAGGGATATTACTATAGCAGGCCCTTGCCCCCAGAAGAAATAAAGGATTTTATTCTGAACTTCAACACATAATCGAGCAGGTGGAGGAATGACCGGTTTGCGCGAAAGCACAACGGCCATTTTTTGTAGGCTTTTTGCGATAAACAATTCCCTTTAATGATGTTGTATAGTACAATATAGTCAATCATTTAAGCCTGAAAGGATTTTAATAATGCAAATAAAAATATCAGACTGAAAGCTTTTACTTCGCTCATACTACCACGGGAATTCCAGACGATATTATGTTTACGACACACAGCCATAACACCTATGAAATTTATCTTTTTTTACAGGGCAGCGGAAGATATGTTATTGAGGGCACAACCTATTCTCTCGCTCCATATTCGATTCTGATGATGAGGCCAAGCGAATTTCACCAGCTGTTTTTGGACGGGCCCTGCAACTACGAACGGATCACCATCGAATTTGATGAATCCTGTGTCATT
>DAMDEB010000044.1:9965-17819 GCA_032090075.1 Caproiciproducens sp. | reverse complement strand
AGGTTCCCACATGATGAGAACAATACAGGTCCTCCCTTCCCTGAACCGCCAGTTCCAGGCAGTCCTTCGCTATCTTTTCTTCCATCAGCCGATAACGGAGCGACAATTTAACAATGACTCCACGGTACATGCCCCTGGATTCCAAATCCATTTTTTGATAGACACCGTCCGGATCCTGTAATAAAATTTGCTCCAGACAAGAATATTCCTCAAAGAATTTTTCTTCATCCACTTCATCGATATCCCTGAGGCTGACAATGAAAGTCCGGATATTTGCCTCAAGAAATGATTCAATCTTTCCTTCTTCCAGGAATATGCCAGAGGTCTTCACCTGTTTACCCAGAGAAGCAAAATGATATTCCAGATATCTTTGAATAGAAGCCTCGTCAAAGGACATATTTTTAAGCAGGTATATTACATGGGCATGGAACGAGTAGTTCAGCCTTAAGTTATCCTCTGTTTTGCAAAGCAGTGCCGATAGATCGGCTGGCCCCCGCTTATCTGCCAGCTTATCCCGGAGAAATTTTTCTGCCTTTGACTTCACATCAATCATATGAAGAATTTCATCCGCGATTGCTATGATCTCTTCAAGAAGGCAAAAGCCCAGCACTTCCGGCAAAACCCAGATTTCCTTGTCCGTAAGCGGTACCTTCTGCTGATAAGCCTTCAGCATTACGGAAATATTTTCTTCATTTAGGTGTCCGCCGGAAAGAGCCACCATCTTTTTTGCCACAACATAAATACGGGGAAAATTACGGTATTCCTTGCCCTTCAGAACCGGCAGTACGGCATAGCCCGTTCCCGAGGTAGGCACTTTTTTAATTTCCCGGTACAACATCTGAAAATTGTCAAAGAGCCAGCGCGCTGCCGGAATCAGGGAAATAATATCAGTGGATACGGCAGAAATGCTGTCTCTTATTTTATTCAGTTTCTTATAGGCGACCTGATTATAATCATTCAGAACAAAGTTATATCCAGTCGGCCTGACCTGATTGTGGCTTTTTGCCAAATCAATCATCTGCTTTTCCCATTCGCTCGGGCTCAGTTTATCTTCCTTGAAGGAACAAATTGAAAAATTTACTTTTTTACCAAAATGGCTAAGCCGGTAATACAGCATTAATAGAACAAAACAGAACAATGAAATCAGTATCAGTAAAATAATCAGTAGAAACAGTGAATTTATATAAAAATTAATTTCTTTCAACAATATCTGCAATTGAAGCTCCTCCTTAATTAAGAAATCCTTCATGCATGACGGCATCTCTTAACAGATAGTTTGCCTGTTTTTCCACAAAAAATAGCACAATATTTGTTCTTTACTAATTTTCTCTTAGATTCATAAAATTAATGCGTGCTTCGTGGTTCTGCGGACAATTGAGTTTTTTTAAATTTTCATCATACAGCAGAAAAAACACCCCTACACAATAGAGTGAATTAGAGATAGCGAACAGCAAATAAAAGATTAAATTTGGAGAATATTATAAAATCACGCAGCCTGACACCGTTTTTCGAATGGTGTCAGGCTCTTTTTTGTCTGGATGTACTTGTTGTTGAAGAAATCTATGTATTCATCGATAATCTGCCGAGCTTCAGAGAGGGTAAATATCTTGTGACTGAAGATACGTTTGGTTTTCAGAATAGAAGAGAAATTCTCTGCCGGGTAAACAAATATTGCAAATATGAATGGCTTCCGACCACCGGTAACATCAATAAAGGCCTTGAAAGCCGCAATAAATGCGATTTTCAAGGCCTTTCCTTATGCGATTACTGAAACGCCTTATAGGCGCTCGCAAGAAGAGTTGCGCTTTTGTCAAGGGCAAGTTCCCATGCGCCCACGCCGGCGAGTCCGTATTTCTTGGCAAGTTTAGATTTTTGGGCAATCGATTGGGAGTTCTCATAGGTAACAAAAGTATTGTTTCCAAATAAATAAGGAACCATCGACACGTTATCATAATAAACCGAATACGCGGAATTATTTAGAAATTTGGATACGACCGCATCATAACCAACTGATTTAGCCGCAGTAAAGGTACTGTTCAATCCGTTATTGCTTGCACTTGAAACCTGGTAGCTGTAACCATAAAATGGCATGCCAAGCACCAACTTTTTTGGGGAGGCCCCTGCATTCAGATAGTTATTAATTCCCTGACTGACGCTAATTCTGTTTCCTGCTTTTGATGGGTACAAGGGTGCATTAAAGCCCGTATACTGATCCCACGGGCCGTTCATATCATAGGCCATAATAAATAAATAATCAACATATGAAAAAAGAGCAGGTTCCGTATTGCTTATAAATGTTTTATCCGGTGCGCCGGTAATCGTAAGAAAATATTGTTTCTCATCCCGAGCAGTTTGTGCATTCAGCTTCTGACGAATGGCATAAATCAATTTCGTGTAATTCTGCTTATCCTGCGGGTGGTGCACGGTTCCCGCCACTCCCCCTGAAACAGGATATTCCCAGTCCAAATCCACTCCATCCAACCCATATTTCTGAATAAAATTCAAACAGCTTTGTGCAAATATTTCTCTTGAAGAACTTGTAAGTGCTGCATCAGAAAACCTTTTGGAATTATCCCAGCCACCTACGGAAATAATAATCTTTAACGCGGGATTTTTTTTCTTTAGATTTCTTAAGCCTTCAAGATTTTTAGTATCTGTATTGGCGTCCGTCATAGTCAATTGTAATCCGGAACTGATATCCGCGAATGCATAATTAATATGGGTCAGTTTAGTGGCGTCTATTTTATCCGGAGTAAATCCACTGCTTCTTGACCACGAAGTATAATATCCAACGATGTAATTTCGGGCAGAGGTTGATGACTTGGAAACCGGTTGAACGATTACTCGATTTGAAGATTGCCTACTTGAAGATGGTTGCTTGCTGGACGCCGAAGAGAATTTGGATTGTGAAGATAAGCTGGGCAAAGCAGATGACTGCGGCAGTGACGATAAACTGGGCAATGAGGATGATTCAGGTAATTCGTTGGTATTTGATGATTCGTATTTTGGATTCACCTGCAAATTATGTAAGGAATTTTCCTTTAACGGAGTTGGAAAAAGCGCTAAAAACGCGAGTATTATTAGAAGCACCGCTGCACGCATTCCCATCCTTGGAGTGAATTTTATTTTCATGTTACAATCCTTTATAATAAATTTATCGATCAGACTCAAATTTATTATAAGTTTAACAGTAGTTTAGGATGCAGGCAATGACAAAATAATGGAAGTTGAATCCTTACACATTGACCAAAGCGATGAATAATAAGTTAAATCACAGCTTTTCATAAAGATAGGGAGCACAAGAAATCTTGTGCTCCCTATCTTATTTTTATTTGTCGTTGTAATGCTTATAACCGGGTTTTGCGCCGCGCTGGCTGTTGTAGCTGCGCTGACGGGCGTGTCCCTGCCCTGCGCCGTATTTTTTTTCTTTAAGCTTCCGCTCACAAATTTGTTCCCTGGATTTGCTCGCTATGGTAAAGTGAACGATACGCTGCTTCATATTATAGTTTGCCATTTTACGAATAACTAAGTTTGCGTTCTCCGGTGTCATTTCAATATTCGTATAATCACTAAATATATAGATTTTACCAATTGCCTTTGAGGGCAAACCGGTTGCTTCAACAATAACCCCTAAAAGGAAATTAGCGTCGATTTTTCCAGTGACACCAATATCAAGATTAAGCCAAGTTCTGTCTGGGTTAGAGGTGGCTATTTCAATTTTACGGATATTTTTTACCGCCGCAAGTTTTTTGTCTTTGCCGAAAAGCTTTGCACAAAGCACCGTGGCAATGTCCTTTGGATTATAACCGTCTTTTTCAAGTTCTTCGACAAACTTGACCCACTCGTAGCCACCGTTCTCATCTACCAGCTGCTTGATGTCGCTGCTGAACTTTTCAAGACGGCGTGCACGAATATCCTCAAGCTTTGGTACCGAAGCTTCTTCTATTTTCGCCCCCATAAACCGTTCCAACGTGTGAACTTTCATCAGCTGTGCGCGGCCTGCGGCAAGGGTATACGAGGCACCCGTTTTTCCGGCACGGCCGGTACGGCCGATACGATGAATGTAATATTCATTTTCCTGGGGAATATCATAGTTGAATACCGCTTCAACATCTTCCACATCGATGCCGCGGGCGGCAACATCTGTGGCAATCAAAATACTGTTACGACCGCTTTTAAAGTCCCTCATCACTTGGTTGCGCTGGCTTTGTTTTAAATCTCCATGCAGACCAATGCTTTTAAAGCCGCTGTCGTTCAGTAAGCTGCAAAGCTCATCCACCATTTTTTTCGTGTTACAGAAAATAAGCGAGCGTTTGGGGCGGTGATATTCAAGCAACAATTTCAAAGCGTCATTCTTAGCCACCTGGGGAACGCTATAGTAAAATTGTGAAATATTATCAACCGTTTTCTGACCCTTGTCGACTGCGATCATTTCAGGGTGCGTTTGAAACTGTTTGGTGATACTCATGATGGCGGATGGCATTGTTGCGCTGAACAAAACAGTCTGCCTTACCTCAGGCGCTTCGGTCAGAATTGTCTGAATATCCTCAAGGAATCCCATGTTCAGCATTTCGTCCGCTTCATCCAAAATAACAGTCTTCAGATTGTTTAACGTCAGGGTTCTGCGACGCATATGATCCATAATACGTCCCGGCGTACCAATGATAATTTGCGCACCGCGAAGCTGACGGATCTGTCCATCCATCGGCTGACCGCCGCAAACTGTGGCAATGTTGACTTTTTGCAGATATTTGGAAAATTTGTGTACTTCGTCACTGGTTTGCATTGCAAGTTCACGGGTAGGACTTAAAATAAGAACCTGCCCTTTCTCGCCATCGCTTTGAGCAACCATTTGTACAATGGGAATACCGAATGCGGCAGTTTTCCCGGTGCCGGTACTGGAACGGCCGATCATATCTTTGCCCTCTAAAAATAAAGGGATTGCGCCGGATTGAATATCTGTCGGCTCGGTAAAGCCTATTTCTTCAACTGCACGTAAGATTTCAGGTAGTAAATTCATTTCGCTAAATTGCATAGATTTTTGTTTCCTCTAACTTTATATATTTTTGTATTATTATTATCATAACATATATTTTCACCAAATAGTCTATTCAGAAATCTTTATTTCATTATTTTTTTAAAATAAAATAATATTTAACAAAATTTAGTTGTCTCGCCACATGAAATCAACGGTATTTGTCTTATTTTGCCGCAGACACAAAAACTCTTTTCCGAATGATGTGAATATATTGGCTGTAGAGGTGTTGCTAAATGAACAGCCAACAAGTTTTGGTCCAGTTGAATCATATGAGAAATGCAATAATGACCTATCAAAAGGTTTCAAGATATTATAATAATATCAATTCGGTTTGCAGAAATTGTCACAAGGCTGCCTGTTATGCCCGAAAGATTAACGATTTAAGCGAGGCTTTGGCTCAGATAGACCAATTCATTTCGAACCAAAAAAGTTATAAATGAAAGCCGGCACTGGCTCGAATTGAGTAGCCAACGCCGGCTTGATTAGAACATGGTAGTTTCAATTTTTATAAAGAAAGATTTTGCATCAGGTGATTTTTACCGTAAAAAGTTTTTTGCCGTTTGCATATACACCGGCTGCTTCCCCTACTTTTCCCGTAGCTGTAACGCTTAAATAATAGTTATCACCTAACTGCTGTTCGGCTTTTGTTCTCAAAACTTTACCATTGCCAACGGTGAAGTTCGGCTTTTGTTTCGCAGTCAGCTTAACCGTGTATTTTGAGCCAAGTTTAAGCGTCATGTCTTGTGTGGTATCACTTTTTACGACCAATTCTTTTTTAACTGCACCAAAGTAGGCTGCGAATGTCGCCGCTTCGGCTTCAGCAAGCTTGCGCAGATTTGCTTCATGATTGAGCCATGCACATTCAATCGGATTCGTATGGAATCCGTGCTCCAGAATAAAGGCATATGGTACACCAGAACCGCGTACGGCAGCGCGAATCACCCCATAATAGTCCGTTTTCGTTGTTCCAGGATAAAGACGTGTTAATGAGCCGCGCGAATACGTTCCCATTGTTTGCGCAACAGCCTGTGCAAGCTGTTCAGACAATATTTTACTGTCCGGCCGCTTAAGTGAGTGAAACGCTACCACACCGCGTGCCGAAGCGCTTGCAGCATTGGTATGCAGCGAAATAAAAACATCACTGCCGCTGCTGATTGCGGTTTTCCCACGCTCTTCCAGACTTGGATTTTCTTGTAGTTTTGATCTCGTCAGCACAACCGAAAATCCCTCGTACTGTTCCAATGCTATTTTGAGATAACCGGCAAGCGCAAATGTGGTGTTGCCCTCAAAATATCCTTTGATACACCCTGCATTCATATTTACAGAATGCCCCGGGTCAATTGTGATTTTCATTGTCGGCCTCCCTGTCTTCATCCGTCAGTTCACCCATGTCTTCATCGGGCATAAAGTCTTTGTCGTCCATCTTTATTTCCCTCCAATAAAAGCGGAGTCGCCTCCGTCATGATTCTTGCATAAAATCAGCTTCAGCCAAAAGCCGTCCAATGTTTTTCAACTTATGCTTTCGATTTTTAACGACAAAGGGCTGTCTGCATCACTATCATAGTATGCAGACAGCCCTCAATGGAGTATTTTCTAAAATATAATGGACACGCAGCTGCGGTCAGTCAGGTTACTTGCTTTCAGTATTACTGTTCGCAATCATTTGTTCCGCGCATTTAATGCCATCCACCGCGGCTGAGATAATGCCGCCCGCGTACCCCGCTCCTTCGCCGCAGGGGTACAGCCCCGCGACAGCGACAGATTGAAGGTCATCACCTCGCAAGAGGCGCACCGGTGAGGAACTGCGGGTTTCCACCGCGGTCAAAACTGCATCCGGAGAAGAAAATCCGTTTAGGAAGCGATTCATTTGGACAATCCCCTGCCGCATTGAGTCAGCAATAAAATCGGGCAGACAATCGTCAAGGCTACATGGTGTAACGCCGGGAAGATAAGTTGGTTTTACAGTGCCCGTTGTCTTTGACGGACGCCGCGCTAAGAAATCCTCCACACGCTGTACGGGCGCACGGTAGTCACCCCCGCCGAGCCTGAATGCGTCCGCCTCCAACTTACGCTGAAATTCGATTCCGGCAAGCGGGTGGTCGCTGCCAAAATCCTTTGGACCAACTCCGACAAGCAGCGCCGCATTGGCATTTGCACCGCTGCGTGAAAAGGAGCTCATTCCGTTTGTAACCAAATGATTTTCTTCGCTGGCCGCGGCAACCACGCTGCCACCCGGACACATGCAGAAAGTATACACCCCTCTGCCGTTTTGCAGGTGCACGGCGAGCTTGTAATCTGCCGCACCGAGGTTAGGGTGATTGGCAAATTTGCCGTACTGCGAGCCGTTAATCAGCTTTTGCGGGTGCTCAATTCTTGCGCCAACGGAAAACGGCTTTTGTTCCATGGGAATTCCAAGAGCGTGAAGCATCTCAAATGTATCGCGGGCGCTGTGCCCAACGGAAAGAATCACGCTATCGGTATCGACTGAGTACGGCGAACCGTCTTGCGGCTTTACCTCAACACCGGTCACTTTACCTTCTTTTATAATAACATTTTGCAGGGTAGTCTCAAAATGGACCTCACCGCCAAGCGCAATAATCTGTTCACGGATATTCTTTACCGTCGCAGGCAGTTTGTCCGTACCGATGTGCGGCTTTGCCAAGTACAGGATTTCCTGCGGCGCACCCGCCGAAACAAATTCCTCCAGAACTTTGCGCGCGCGGGAGTCCTTTGTTCCTGTGTTTAATTTTCCGTCCGAAAAGGTGCCCGCTCCGCCCTCGCCGAACTGCACATTGCTGTTTGGATTCAGCTCCCCT
>DAMDEB010000044.1:3400-9955 GCA_032090075.1 Caproiciproducens sp. | reverse complement strand
CCTCTGCGTTTTTCCACCGAACTGCCGCGTTCAAATACAATTGGGCGCTGTCCGGCCTGCGACAGAATTAGCGCGGCAAAAAGTCCCGCAGGGCCAAAGCCAATGACAACGGGGCGAATACTTTTCACCTTGCCGGCCGGCAGCTCATAATGGTACGGCTCGACCTCTATTATCTTTTTATCCTCTGAACTATTATTTTTACTGCATTCGACCTCAACCGTACAAATAAAATGCACATCGCTCTTTTTACGCGCATCAACGGATTTTTTATAAAGCTTTATGGACTGTATTGCCTCTGGAGCAACCTTGAGCCTTAATGCGGCCTGCTTTTTCAAGTCGGATTCGGTGCCGTCAAGTGCTAAACTGATTTCAGATATTCGATACATCATTTCACCTTTATTTTTCTATTAATGATTTTGCGGCGGCGCAGCCGGATACGATTCCGGTACTCCAAGCCCAGTGGAGGTTAAAGCCGCCGCAGTCCCCGTCTATATTTAAAAGCTCACCCGCAAGGTACAGCCCCGGACAGCTTGACTGCATATTCTCATCCACTTCGTCCAAGGGCACACCGCCGGCGGTTATTTGCGCGTCTTTCCATGTCATTGTGCCCGTAACGGCAAAGCGAAAGTTTTTTACCATTTTTGCGACGGTGGCAAGTTCGCCGGATTTCAAATTACAGGCAAATTCAGGCAGATGCGGCAAAGCTTGACGGACAATTTCCCTGCCGACCAATTTGTTGAGGTATCCATTTAAAAGTTCATCCGCCTGCAAACTGTTCAGCGTTTCTCCGGTATGCTTCAGCATAGCAAAAATCTGCTGTTCGGTGTATTCGGGCATTAAATCCAAAGCGATTTCTATTTTATTGTTGGTTCCAAGTTCTCCCACAAGGCGTGAAAGCTCAAAAATGCAGATGCCAGACAGGCCGTTTTCGGTAAACTGCACCTCACCGTCCACCGTTTTTACAGGCTTTCCGTTTGAAAGCAAGGTAGCTGAGGCCGCGCTTCGCGCGCCTTTAAGCGGTTTTGCACGGCGCGGTTCGGTCTTTACCTGTATCAGTGCCGGAAACAGCTTTGTACAGCTGTGACCGAGCGCGGTAAGAATCCGGAACCCGCTGCCGTTTGAACCAAGCTGCGGATATGCCATGCCTCCGCTGGCAAAAATCAAGCGCTTTGCAAGCACAGTATCTGATGCGAAGCTGATTTTAAAGCCAAAATCCGTTTTTTGAACCGTATTGACCGCAAAATCACAGATAGTTTCTACACACAGGCTTTTCAGCTGAAAACGAAAAATATCCAAAACAGCTGAGGCCTGCAAATTATAGGGATAAACGCGCCCCTCATCCTGTTCTTTACAAAGCAGCCCCAACGATGCGAAGATGTCGATGATATTCTGTGGTGAATACTGTTTAAAAAGAGGAATGCAAGCCTTTGTGTCCCCGTGATAATGTGAGGCACTTACACCCATATTTGTAAGGTTACAGCGCCCGTTTCCGGTTGCAAGCAGCTTCTTTCCGATACGCGTGTTTGCCTCCAGAACAGCAATTTTTGCATGGATATGACGCTTATTACATTCTTGAGCCGCGGCAACGGCTGCCATCAGCCCGGCTGCCCCGCCACCAACCACAGCAATATCAAATTCCTGAATCATAGCATCCTCCACATTTAAAATCGCCGAACTTTTACTGCCATACTACAGAAAAGAGCACACATAATGATATATTCATTCGCTTCAAAGCGGTTATAACTATGATTATAGTATATCCCATAATGCCATGTTCTGGCAAGATAATTCAGCGGATAATCAACGGGCAGGACGGCTGTGTACACAAATAAAACCGGCGCAGCCCAATTGAGCCGCGCCGGTTTTATGAAGTGTGTATTAGAAGAGTTGATTGGTAAAATTAGCCAAAATATCTTGCGAGTAATCCTTTAAAACCAGCACCGTGGCGAGCTTCGTCTTTTGCCATCTCGTGAACTGTGTCATGAATCGCATCATAATTGAGAGCCTTGGCACGCGTTGCAATCGCAAGTTTACCAGCACAAGCACCGGCCTCAGCCTCTGCACGCATCTGAAGATTTTTCTTTGTGCTGTTGGTTACGACTTCGCCGAGCAATTCTGCAAATCTTGACGCATGGTCGGCTTCTTCAAGAGCATACTTTTTAAACGCAGCCGCAATTTCAGGGTAGCCTTCACGGTCAGCCTGACGGGCCATTGCGATATACATACCGACTTCGGAACATTCGCCGTTAAAGTTTGCAACCAAACCGTCATAAACTTCTTTATCGACGCCCTGTGCAATACCGATTTCATGCTCACAAGCAAAGGAAGCGCTTTCTACCTGCTCCTTAAACTTTTCTTTCGGAGCTTTACACTGAGGGCAAAATTCTGGAGCTTCTTCCCCCTTCGTAAACATAACCACAAACAGAACACACAAATTTCTTCATTTTGATTTTCCTCCATAAATGTAATTTATAATATTATAAAGGCTACTGCCTTTGTAAACAGCTTGAACAAACTCCATGGAACAGAACCTCACTGGATTGAACTTTAAAATGGTGTTTTTCAGCAACCTCGTCACTTACTTCTTTGGTAATAAACTCACCGGGGATGTCAATCACCGCACCGCAGCTTGAACAAACAAAGTGGGTATGCGGCTTTGTATTGCCGTCGTACCGTTCCTGCCCGTTTACAATGCCCACACTCATAATGACTCCGTCATTTTTAAATTGGGCAAGGTTGCGATACACGGTGCCTAAACTCAAGTCAGGGTAATCCGGCTTCAATGTTTGATACACCCATTCCGCGGTAGGATGCGTTACTGTTGAGCGAATGGCACCTAAGATTGCTTGCCGTTTTCGGCTGAAATTTTGTTTTCTTTCCATATTTTCCACCGTTAAAATAATAATGATTACTGTTCTTGTTTTATATAATAGCACAGGACTTTCGGTTTGTAAAGGGTATTTTTAAAAAAATGCATAAAATTCCCTGACCGGAAAAAATTCGGTCAGGGAATAGCGTTTAAAGATTGTTTATTTTCTCAAGTATATTGTTTAGCATATCCAAAGTTATGAAACCGCCGCTGAATGTTGACAGCGCGTGCAACGGCATATCCCGGAACATTGCCGCTTGCATTTGTGCGGCGGCCTCACCGAGGTTGTTGGTACCAACCCCGAGATGCGGCGCGTACTCCTGCATTAGGTCATTCAGGACCGAACTTGCTCTTTCGTACGCCATCACGTCGCCCAATGTGGAAGTAAGTGTAAATTTACACACCGGTTGCACAGACGAAACAACCTCAACCGGAGCACTTAAAATAATATTGCGTGACGATTGGCCGATTAAAATCTCAAAAGTGCCGCTCTGCACACACCAGTCATGATTTTGGGTATTATAATAAGCAAATGCACGATTGTTCAGTACGAAGCTGACTGTCTTTTCCTCCCCCGGATGGAGAGCCACCTTCTCAAATCCTTTTAATTCTTTTAACGGGCGGATTACCTGCGTTTGATTGTCGTGGATATAAAGCTGAACAATTTCTTTTCCAAAGCGTGCACCCGTGTTTTTTACCTTTACTGTGACTGTCAGAGAATCTGTATCATGAATTGTCTCTGCGCTTAATTTTAATTCACTGTATGCAAAGTTGGTGTAGCTTAAACCGTATCCAAAGGGGAATAACACAGGCATTTCTTTTTTATCGTAGTAACGGTAACCGACAAAAACACCTTCACGATATTCGGAGATGTCCCCTTCACCCGGGAAATAGAGATACGACGGATTGTCGCTGAGCTTAAGTGGGAAGGTTTCGGCAAGTTTTCCGCAAGGATTTTTATCGCCAAAAAGTACATCGACCGTCGCCGCACCAACCGCCTGACCACCGAGGTAAAGCTCCAGAATACCTTTTACGCTGTTAACCCACGGCATTTCGACCGGTGAACCGTTATGAAGCACAACAACCGTGTTTGGCTGAACTTTAGCAATCGCCTCGATCAATTTATTCTGACAGTCCGGCATCCGCATATGTTCACGGTCAAAGCCTTCGCACTCCATATACTCCGGTAAACCGGCAAATACAACAGCAACTTTGGCTGCCGCGGCAGTTTGCACCGCTTCATCAAACATTTCCTGATCAATCACATCCGCCGAAATACCATATCCCTGTGCATAGGTGACGTCCGCAACGCCCTGAACAGCCTCAAGTGCACTTGTGATACGGAATGAATTGATGTGTGAACTGCCGCCGCCCTGATAGCGCGGCGAGTCCGCAAATTTGCCGATAAACGCGATTTTGTCAGTCTTGTGTAAAGGGAGAATATCGTTCTGATTTTTCAGCAGTACCATGCATTCGCTTTCGACCTCTCGTGCAATTTGGTGATGTTCTTCCCAACTGCACACAGCACCTGCTTGTTTATTGTCATAATATTTATAAACAATATTCAAAATATTTTCGACCGCGGTATCCAAATCTTTTACATTCAGTGTACCGCTTTTCACCGCTTTAACGATTTCAGCGTCATTCACACCACCGCTCGCGGGCATTTCCAAATCAAGACCGGCAGCGACACCTTTTGCCCGTTCGTTCACTGCGCCCCAATCGCTCATGACAAATCCCTGAAAGCCCCATTCATCACGCAATATTTCATTTAAGAGGTAGTGGTTTTCGCTGGCGTAAACACCGTTAATCCGATTATAAGAGCACATCACAGTCCATGGCTGTGCCTGCTTTACGGCACCTTCAAATCCGGCAAGATAGATTTCACGCAGCGTGCGCTCGTCAATTTCGGCACTGACCGTCATACGGCGATGCTCCTGATTATTCGCGCAGAAGTGCTTCAGGCTTGTGCCGATGCCGCGGCTCTGCACTCCTTTGATATGATTGGCTGCCATTTCGCCTGTAAGGTACGGGTCCTCGGAAAAATATTCAAAATTTCTGCCGCAAAGTGGAGAGCGTTTAATATTCGCTGCGGGGCCTAAAATAACGGCTACATTTTCAGCCTGACATTCGTCGCCCAGAGCTTCGCCGACTTTCCGAATCAGCTCCCGGTCAAAGGAACACGCTGTGCTGGCACCCGTTGGAAAGCAGACTGCTATGATGCTTTTATCAACATCAGGTTCCTCCGCTTCTAAATCCTGCTTTCGCAGGCCATGCGGGCCGTCAGACACCATGATATCGGGAATGCCAAGCTGCCTGATCGCTTTCGTATGCCAAAAATCCGCTCCGGAACAAAGGCCCGCCTTTTCCTCCAAAGTCAATTTTGAAATTAATTCTTTTAAATCCATGGATGCACCCCTATCTGTCTAATTTAATCATAAATACTTTTAATCAATAAACCGGCTTATAATCTTCGATGTGCCAATGAAACCTCACTTTAAAATTGCAAGGAACCCCTTAAGTTACTCATATATATTAACAGTCGCAATTTTATTTTACATGTTGCAAAACAGGGATTTTTTATATTAAATTTTAGTCAATATTTTTCTTTATTTATTTTAATTTTTTGGTACAATGTTAAGGGCAATCATTTCAGGAAATAAATAATATGATTTTAGTCGACAAAAATCAAAACGAGGGATTTAATGAAAAGCAAGAACATCTTTAAAGAGTATTTCCAAATAACAATCAGCACATTGCTAATTGTTATCGGCGTCTATTTTTTCAAATTTCCAAACAATTTTACCTTCGGTGGAATTACCGGTCTTTCGGTTGTACTTGGCCGTGTTACTATTTTTTCCCCATCAACGGTAAACTTAATTCTGAATGTGTTTTTGTTAATTCTTGGGTTTGTATTTTTAGGAAAGCCATTTGGAATCAAAACAGTGTATGCGAGTCTGCTGCTTTCGGGGTGCCTCTCCGTGCTGGAGCGTGTTTATCCGTTGCACCACCCATTGACTGACGAGCCAATGCTCGAACTTGTTTTTGCCATTGCACTACCGGCTTTTGGTTCGGCACTGCTGTTTAACATAAACGCTTCAAGCGGCGGCACCGACATTGTGGCAATGATACTTAAAAAATACTCGAATATTGACATTGGGCGCGCTCTGATTTTCAGTGACCTGCTGATTACATTGTCGGCATGCTTTGTGTTCGATATTAAGACCGCATTATTCTCACTACTTGGCCTTTTGACCAAATCTCTTGTTATTGATAATGTAATTGAAAGCATCAACCTTGCAAAGTATTTTAACGTAATTTGCTCTAATCCGGAAATTATCTGTAATTTCATAGTAAATGAGCTGCACCGCAGCGCAACGGTGTGCGACGCACAGGGAGCCTATTCCCATACGCACAAATATATTGTTTACACCGCTTTGCGGCGCCCGCAGGCCGTGCAGCTTCGGCAGTTCATCAAGCGTGTTGAGCCGGACGCATTTATTCTGATTACCAATACCAGTGAAATCATCGGTAAAGGGTTCCACGACTAATGGATTGTAAGAAGGCCGGAGCAAATTGCTCCGGCCTTTATTATTTACAGGGTACCCCCGTTATTTTCTATGATTTTTTGATACCAATACGCACTATCCTTCAAAATTCGTTCCTGTGTTTGAAAATTCACATAA
>DAMDEB010000044.1:0-3390 GCA_032090075.1 Caproiciproducens sp. | reverse complement strand
AAACCAAACCAAACCGGTCATTGTAGCCGCAAGCCCACTCAAAATTATCCATGAGCGTCCACGCAAAATAGCCAATGACAGGCACTTCCTCGTCTACAGCTTTCCGCAGTGAAAGGAGATAGCGGTGCATGAAGTCAATTCGGTTGGGGTCGTGAACCTTACCGTCAAGCGAAACCGTGTCGTGTGCCGACATCCCGTTTTCGCTGATGATAATCGGCTTTTGGTAATTTTCATAAAGGAACTTGGCGCACCAATACATACAGTCGGGCGTAACCGGCCATCCGATTGCGGTTTTTGCCATACCCGCCGGATATTGTACCTTCCGCCAACCGTCTCCGTCCGCTTTTACCCAAGCTGAGTTATAAATGTTCTGCGCATAAAAATCAATTGGCTGACTGATGATTTTCATATCTTCTTTGCCGATTTTCGGCATTAGCTCACCAAACTTTTCATGGTAAGCCTTTGGGTATTCGCCTTTAAAAATCGGATCGCTCCAAAGGGTAACACTGAAAACCGCATCGAAACAGTTGTCCGGAATATCCATGGTTGCCCGTCGGGCAGCCTCAATATCCGCAACGGAGTCTGTTTGAGGAATCATAATGCGTCCACACTGTGCAAGGCCAATTTGCAGATCACTTCCACCGTACTTGCGAAGTGCCGTCACAGCACGGCCATGCGCTAAAAGCACATTATGCACAGCTAAAAAATTGTCCTGTGCGGACAACTTTAAGCCGGGTGCGTGTTCCCCGTTCCCGCAGCCAAGCCCGATAAAGCACTGCGGTTCGTTAATCGTAAAATAGTGCTTAATTTTGCCCGAGAAGCGTTTTGCAATTATCTTGGCATACTGTTCAAACCAAAGCGGGCTTTGGGGATTCAGCCAACCGCCCTGCTTTTGCAAAGCGGCCGGATAATCCCAATGGAAGAGGGTGGCATACGGAATAATGCCACTTCGTGTAAGCTCATCGACAATGTCTTCGTAGAATTGGATTCCGGCTTCGTTCACTTCCCCAATTCCCTGTGGAACAATGCGCGGCCACGAAAAGGAAAAGCGGTAGGCTTTGATACCAAGCTGCTTCATAAGCGCAATATCCTCCTTGAAGCGGTGGTAGTGATCGCAGGCGGTTTCGCCGGTATGTCCCTCAAAGGTAGCACCCGGCACACGGCTAAATTCGTCCCAAACAGATTCACCTTTTCCGTCATCACGGAAAGCACCCTCAACCTGGTAGGAAGCAGTGGCCGTACCCCATATGAAATCTTTTTGAAAGCCCATTATATTCATCCTTTAAATCAATCTTATTCTTCGGTATAAAATTATCCCTTTACGCCGCCCAGTGCTACGCCGCGTACTATGTATTTCGAAAGGAATAGATAAACGATAATAACAGGGACGATTGCGATGGTGACCAGCATGTAGACCTGCCCCATGTCGAACTTGAGAAAGTCTGCACTACGCAGCTGTGCTATTAAGATAGGTAATGTCTTTTTATCTGCTTTATCCAGCAACAGAGCGGGAATGAAGAAGTTGTTCCACGCAGATACAAAGGAGAAAATTGCCTGTACGGCGATTGCCGGTTTCATAATCGGCAATACAATGGAATTAAAGGTGTGGAATTCATCGCTGCCGTCGATACGCGCAGCCTCCACAATTTCCATAGGCATATTGCTTTCAAGATATTGCTTCATAAAGAAGAATACAATGGGAGATGCGATGGCAGGAAGAAATAACGGAACCAAAGAGTTTTTTAACCCCATTGCCTGCATCTGGTTTACAAAGCCGACTGCCGAAATCTGAGTTGGCATCGTCATAATCAGCAGGATGATTGAAAAGGCAGCTTTTTTGAATTTAAAGTCATAGGCATAAATTCCATAAGCGGTCATTGCGGAAAAATAGACGGCAAGAAGAGCACTCAGCGCAGAAACAATAAAACTGTTTTTGATACCGCTGAGAACTGGTATGTTTGCATTTGCCAACAAGCTCTTCATGTTTACGCCAAAGGATTTACCGGGCAAAAACGAAAATCCCTGCTGAATCTGAAATGTATTGCGGGAGGAGTTAATGAGCAGCATATAGAAGAAAAAGAGGCACAAAAAACAAAGAATTACGAGAACAGTATAAGCGACGATTCGTGAAGCGGCAAGCTTGCGTCTGCTTGTTTTGGGTTGGTTATTCATTTATGCGCACCCCCCTTTCTTGGTTTTTTTGCGGAATCATCGTCCCTTGTCATGATGAAATAGACAATGAAGCAAAGCACTGCACAAATTAAGAACAGTACCGTAGAGACAGCACCGGCCATTCCGAAATTCTTACTGTACATATGATTATTTAGATACATGATCATTGTTGTCGAAGTGCGATCAGGGGTGCCGAAACCGTTGGTTAAAATTTGCGGCACATCAAACATCTGCAGACCTCCGATGAGCGATGTAATCATCACATATGCCATAATTGGCCGAATCAGTGGAATAGTTATACGCCAGAACATCTGATTGAAGGAGGCGCCGTCAATTTCTGCTGCTTCATAGAGGCCCGGGTCAACACCCATGATTGCCGCCATAAGCAGAATTGTAGTGTTTCCGAACCACATTAGAAAATTCATAAAGCTAATCAGTCCGCGAGTCCCTATTACACTGGACAAGAAGCTGAAAGGTTCACTGAGAATTCCTGCGGACTGTAAAAAACCATTTACAGGGCCATTGTCGGAAAACAGTGTAAAGAACAGCATGGCGAAAGCGGATGCCATGATCAGGTTCGGCATATAGATAACGGTTTTAAAGAAAGACTGCCCACGCAGATGCAGACGCTCATTTGTAAACCATGCTGCCAGCAGCAGAGAAATGATAATTTGTGGGATAAAACCGACGATCCACAGTATCAGTGTGTTTCCTAAGTATTGTGGCAGGTCAGCTTGAAACAGCTTGACAAAATTCGCGAGCCCAATAAAATTAGGTCCGATTATTTTAAGTCCCTGACGGAAATACTGGAAAAAGCTAAAGTAAACTGTGGAACCTAACGGAATAAGTGAAAAAACGATGAATATGATAAAAAATGGCGCTATAAACAAATATCCCCATTTATCATAGCGAATACTTTTTTTCTTCTTAGGCGAATTCTCAGATTGCATATTCAGTTGAAGCCCCTCTCCTCATAAAACTGCACGACCACAGACCGGGAAATATCCCGACTCGCGGCCGTGCGGTTAATTAGAACTTAATTTTTATGCTGGCCATTTTACTGCTGTAAGATCAGGATATTTTTCTTTAATTGCTTTTTCAAAGTTTGCTTTTGCTTTTGCAAGATCAACAGTTCCATTAAAGTAATCATGGAACGCAGCCTGGAATGCTTCGTTGCAGCCTTGATCATAAGCGCCGGCCTTGCTCATATCAATTGTT
>DAMDEB010000043.1:13591-18133 GCA_032090075.1 Caproiciproducens sp. | reverse complement strand
AATTGCGAAGCTATAGAGCGGCCATTAACTGATATTTATTTTTCAGTCCCGAAAAAGAACAGTGCAATAATTCCACATCCTGTATGAGAACCGATTACCGGCCCCATGTCACTGATAATAATATTTTTGACATCGAATTTTTCATTCACAAGAGACTTTACGTATTCAGCAGCTTCCATGTCATCCCCATGACCAATAAAAATCGTCTGGTCTTCCGGATTAATACAGGTTTTTACCATTTGATCAACTAAAGCTTCCAAAGATTTCTTGCGTCCCCTGACATTCGAAACAGGAATGAGGTTTCCTTGTACATCAACATGTAATATTGGTTTAATGCCAAGCGCTGTACCAACCACTGCAGTCACAGTCGATACCCTGCCGCCGCGTTTCAAGTGATTAAGATCGTCAACTGTGAACCAATGACAAGCATGATCACGGTTTTTTTCTACCCACAGCACCAACTGCTCAAGGTTCATCCCCTCGGCTCTTTTGTGTGCCGCTGCATAAACGAGCATTCCCTCACCGACAGATGCGGCTTTAGAATCAATGCAAATAATTCTTCTGTTCCTGTATTGTCCCATTAATTCTTCCGCAGCAATTTTGGAGGCCTGGTATGTACCGCTCAGAGCAGATGAAAATCCAATATATAAAATATCTTTGCCTTCTTTTAAAATTGGCTCCCAATATTTATCGTAAGTAACTCCATTGATTTGGGAAGTAACGGACATCTCTCCGTTTTTAGTTCTCTCATAAAAAGTGTGAAAATCCATCTCATGCGCGTCAGGATAGTGCTTGTAGACTTTGCCACTCATGGTAAATTCCATTGGAATAATATCAACTCCAATTTGCTCAGCCAAAGCAGCCGGAAGGTCACATGTGGCATCTGTTACAATAACATAATCATTCATAGTGCTCTCCTCTATTTTTACTTTTTTAATCTTAACATTGAATTGGTTCGCAGTCAATACAGAAATACAAACGAACTAAAAGCATTAGGATACTGATTTCAATATAAAAAAAGCACCATTTTCCTCTTAATTTAGAGAAAAACGGCACTTCTGTCATGGTGCGAGGGGGGGGACTTGACCCCCCATGAAATTGCTTTCACATGGACCTGAACCATGCGCGTCTGCCAATTCCGCCACTCTCGCATGACGACTAAAATATTTTATCATATCAGGCGGCAAGTGTCAAGCTAAAATCAGCAAGAAAAAAGATATAATCTGTAATCAAAGTACTACACAGATTATATCTTCTAACTATTAATACCACGTTACACCACGGCGCATTTACGCGTTATGTTTATTCCCACTCAATCGTAGCGGGCGGCTTACTGGTAATATCGTAAACAATTCTGTTTACGCACTTCACTTCATTAATGATACGGTTTGAAATCTTTTCAAGCAGATCATATGGAATTCTTGCCCAATCGGCAGTCATAAAGTCGGAGGTCGTCACTCCACGCAGCGCAATTGTATTATCATAAGTTCTGCCGTCACCCATTACGCCAACACTCTTAATATTCGTTAAAACTGCAAAGTATTGATTGATACTTTTATCAAGACCTGCGTTCACGATCTCCTCACGGAAAATCGCATCTGCATCTTTTAAAACTTCAAGTTTCTCAGGGGTAATATCTCCCATGATTCTGATTGCAAGTCCCGGCCCCGGGAAAGGTTGGCGCCAGACAAGCGGCCCCGGAATGCCCAGTTCAAGACCAACCCTGCGGACTTCATCTTTAAATAAATCCCGCAATGGTTCAATTAATCCGGTAAATCCGACATCTTTGGGCAAGCCTCCAACATTGTGATGACTTTTTATAACAGCAGCATCGCCTGTGCCGCTCTCCACAACATCGGGATAAATCGTACCCTGGCACAGATAATCCACATGGCCTATTTTTTTTGCTTCTTCTTCAAAAACACGGATGAATTCTTCTCCGATTATTTTACGCTTGTGTTCAGGTTCAACAACCCCCGCGAGCTTCGATAAGAACCGCTCCTGTGCATTGACTCTGATTAAATTCATATCAAATTGCTTGCGGAATACGCGCTCAACATCGTCACCTTCATTTTTACGAAGCATTCCATGATCAACAAAAATGCAGGTAAGGTTCTTCCCCACCGCTTTATGAACCATTAAAGCGGCAACTGAAGAGTCCACACCGCCGGAAAGGGCACAAATTACTTTTTTATCGCCAATCGTGTCTTTAATATTTTGAATCGTCGTAGCTGCAAAAGACGACATAATCCAGTCACCCTTGCAGCCACAGACATTGTAAAGAAAATTTTTAAGAATTTCTTTGCCATAAACGGTATGTTCTACTTCCGGATGGAATTGCATGGCATACAAACGCTTCTCATCATTTTCCATCGCGGCAACGGGGCACGCGTCACTGCTTGCAGTAATTCTAAAGCCAGCGGGTACTTCCGAAATATGGTCAGTATGACTCATCCAGCATACGGATTTTTCCTGAATGTTCTGAAATAAAGTTCCTGAAGCATCAAATTCAACAGGTGTTTTTCCGTATTCACGTACCTCGCTGCTGCTGACAACTCCGCCCAGAGAATAAGCCATCAGCTGCGCACCGTAGCAAATTCCCAGCACAGGAATGCCAAGTTCAAAAGCCATTTTGTCACCAACAGGAGCATTTTCAGCATAGACGCTGTTTGGGCCACCGGAAAGAATAATTCCTTTATATTCTGTGGCACTGATTTGTTGTGCCGTGGTTTTGTAAGATTTTATTTCGCAATATACATTTAAATCACGCACTCTGCGTGCAATCAATTGACTGTATTGCCCACCAAAGTCGAGTATCAGCACTGCTTCATTTTGAATCATATTTTAAATCGCACTTCCATTCTTTTGCTGTTATCAGCCAGCACTTCTTTATTCAACCGTTACTGATTTTGCAAGATTGCGCGGTTTATCTATATCGCAGCCCTTCATTGACGCAACATAATATGCAAAAAGCTGTAAAGGGATTACTGCCAAAGATGGCAGCATAATGTCACAAATTTCAGGAATATAAAGAGCATGGTCAGTAACCTGTTCTATTTTTGTATTTTTCTGTGTTGTCAAACCGAGAACAACCGCGCCACGTGCCTTCACTTCTTTGACATTACTCATCATTTTATCAAAGAGCAGTTGCTGTGTGGCGAGAGCAATAACAAGAGTTCCCTCTTCAACAAGGGAAATGGTACCATGCTTTAACTCACCAGCTGCATAAGCATCGGAATGGATATAAGAAATTTCCTTCAGCTTTAATGAGCCTTCAAGAGACATTGCATAATCGAGATTTCTGCCTATAAAGAAAACGTCTTTTACATTGAAAAATTGTGAAGCAAGATATTGAATATGCTCCTTATCACTGAGAATCTCCGCTATTTTTTCCGGCAAAATTTGTAGCTGGGCCACAGTATACGCATATTCTTCTTCGGTAAGATTGCCAAGCTTATCGGCAAAATAAATAGCGAGCAGATAAACAACAGCAAGTTGGGTACTGTATGCCTTAGTTGTTGCAACAGCGATTTCCGGGCCTGCCCAAGTGTAGATCACATCATCGGAATCATTGGCAATCGAGCTGCCAACAACATTAACGATTGAAAGCGTTCTTGCTCCAAGGCGCTTCGCCTCACGCAAAGCTGCGAGTGTATCGGCGGTTTCGCCGGATTGGCTGATAATCAACACCAATACTTTATCATCAATAATTGGCTGACGATACCTAAACTCAGAGGCAACATCAACTTCCACTGGAATTCTGGCTAATTTCTCAAAAACATATTTGGCAACCACACCTGCATGATAAGCAGAACCACAGGCCACAATATAAATTTTTGTAAAACTTTTAATTTGATCTACTGTTAAAGTAATATTGTCAAGAACAATTTTTCCATTCTTGATTCTTGGGGAAATGGTATCTCTAACTGCTTTGGGCTGCTCCATGATTTCTTTTGCCATAAAGTGCTCATATCCGCCTTTTTCAGCAGCAGAAATATCCCAGTCAATATGGTTTGGCTCTTTAGGAACAATCTCTTTATCCGTATTATAAATGGTAACGCTGTCACGCTTAAGCACAACAATTTCATTATCGTTCAGACGGTAAATATCCCTTGTTTTGTTCAAAATTGCAGGAACATCCGAAGCAATAAAGTTCTCATCTTTGCCCAAACCAACAATCAACGGGCTGTCCTTACGCACTGCAATAATCTGATCCGGATTATCCTCACAGATAATGCCGAGGGCATAAGAACCCTCCACCTTATTGATAACCTTAATAACAGCGTCTAAAATATCGCCCTTGTAGTAATATTCCAAAAGCTGTGCAATAACTTCCGTATCCGTTTCGGAAACAAAGTACTTTCCCTTTTTAATAAGCAAATCCTTCAAAGCAAGATAATTTTCGATAATACCATTGTGAACAACAGCAAATTTGCCGGAATCACTCACTTGTGGATGAGAATTGATATCCGATGGTTTGCCATGCGTCGCCCATCTAGTATGACCGATACCGACTGTTCCGAGAACATCTTTTCCCCCGCT
>DAMDEB010000043.1:6162-13581 GCA_032090075.1 Caproiciproducens sp. | reverse complement strand
TTTTTCAAGCCCGCTCAGTAGAATCGGAGCGGCTTGGTCGTCTCCTATATATCCAACAATTCCACACATAATGATCCACCTTTCCCGGCAAAAATTCTATTTTGTATTGAGCACTGACCGATCACCTGAAACGTCAGTACTTAAAAATATAAAAACTTATTTGTAAATAATATCTTCACGTGCCGGACCATTGGAAACAATCTTAATCGGAACGCCGATTGCTTTTTCCACAAATTCAATATAGTTACGCGTGTTTTCCGGCAAATCCTTATATTGATTGATTCCTCTGATATCACATTTCCAACCAGGTAATTTTTCAATAATTGGCTTACAGTGCTTTAACTGAACGGTCGACGGGAAGGAGTCAATTCTCTTTCCATCAAGTTCATACGCAACACATACCGGAATCTCATCCAAATAACCCAATACATCGAGAACCGTAAATGCTACGCAGGTTGCGCCCTGCACTTCACAGCCGTAGCGGGAAGCGACTAAGTCAAGCCATCCCATTCTGCGCGGCCGACCTGTTGTGGCACCAAACTCCCCGCCGTCTCCGCCTCTCTGGCGGAGTACTTCGGCCTCATCACCGAAAATTTCACTCACAAACTCACCCGCACCCACTGCGCTTGAGTAAGCTTTCACTACCGCAATAATTTCTTTAATCTCATAAGGAGGAAGTCCCGCACCGATTGCGCCGTATCCGGCTAAGGTTGAGGACGAGGTCACCATCGGATAAATGCCGAAATCAGGGTCTTTTAAAG
This sequence comes from Caproiciproducens sp., assembly GCA_032090075.1. Lineage (GTDB taxonomy): Bacteria > Bacillota > Clostridia > Oscillospirales > Acutalibacteraceae > Caproiciproducens. The sequence continues at coordinate 12,820 of DAMDEB010000043.1, read as the reverse complement.
CGCCGAGCTGTCCCTCAAGAAGAATGTTTTTTCCGTCCTTTACCGCCTTGTGCAAAAATGTAAAGGTATCGGCAACATATGGTGCCAGCAAAGCTTTATACTCCATCAGTTTGTCATAAATCTCATCAACAGTGAGTTTGGGCTGATGATATAAATGCTCATACATTACATTTTTCAATGTGATAACATGGTCAATCTTTTCCTTCAATAGTTCCTCATCATCGTAAAGCTCGCTGATTTGAAAACCGATTTTCGCGAATTTATCGGAATAAAACGGTGCAATCCCCGACTTGGTAGACCCAAAGGAGTGGGAGGAAAGACGCGCTTCTTCAAAAGTGTCAAGCTGAATATGATACGGCATAACCAGCTGCACACGGTCTGATATAATAATATTCGGTTTGGGAACACCACGTTCCTCAAGAGATTTCAGTTCTTTCACAAAATTATCTACACTAAGCGCAACGCCGTTGCCGATAATATTCGTAATGTGGCTATAAAAAACACCGGATGGCAGTTGGTGCAAAGCAAACTTACCATAATTATTAATAATGGTATGACCGGCATTGCTGCCGCCCTGAAACCGTATTACAATATCGGACTGAGCGGCTTCAACATCGGTGATTTTACCTTTGCCTTCATCGCCCCAGTTCGCACCAACAATCGCTTTAATCATAAACATTCACTCCGCCGTGCCGCAACGGAAATGGCTATAAAACTGCCCTGCGGCCGAATTTAGGCAGTATCTGACAATTACAACTAAACAATAATATCACAAATCACTAAAAAAACAAAGTAAATTCAAAATAAAAAAATCTTCCATAAAACATAAATAAATTATAAATTTATTTCCGCTTTTTCATCCGGCATAAAATCATATTGTTGAATTGCGGGGGCAACAACTTCAGAAATGAACTCCTCGGTCTGCTGGGGAGCTCTTCCTACATATTTTTCCGGACTAACGATTTTTTGTAGCTCGTTTAAGGTCACTCCAAAGATCGGGTCATCGGCAATGCGTCTCAGCAGGTCGTTTTCCCCGCCTTCCTCCTTAACTACCTTTGAAGCAGCCATGGAGTGAATACGGATACGCTCGTGAAGCTGCTGACGATCCGCGCCGCGTTTTGCTGCATCCATCATAATATTTTCAGTTGCCATAAACGGAAGTTCACGGCATAAATGCTGCGAGATAACCTTCGGATAAACCACTAAGCCGTCTGCAACGTTGCTGTATAAATTCAAGATGGCATCAACGGCCAAAAACGCCTCCGGCACACTGATTCGCTTATTTGCAGAGTCATCAAGGGTGCGTTCAAACCATTGTGTAGCCTCCGTAATATATGGGTTGAGGCTGTCAATAATCACGTATCTCGAAAGAGAAGCAATTCGTTCGCTACGCATGGGGTTACGCTTGTAGGCCATTGCCGAAGACCCGATTTGATTTTTTTCAAAGGGTTCCTCAATTTCTTTCAAGTGCTGCAAAAGCCGAATATCATTGGAGAATTTTGCGGCACTCTGTGCAATGCCGCTTAAAATAGAAAGCATCTGACTGTCGAGCTTGCGGGAATAGGTCTGGCCTGATACCGCAAAGCAAGAGGTATACCCCATTTTTTCAGCAATGATATTATCTAATTTTTTTACCTTTTGATGGTCACCGTCAAACAGCTCCAAAAAGCTGGCCTGTGTGCCGGTTGTCCCTTTTGAACCCAAAAGTTTCGCTTTGGAAAGTTGATGTTCGATATCTTCCAAATCCATCAGTAAATCCTGTATCCAAAGTGTTGCGCGCTTACCCACCGTGGTCGGCTGAGCCGGCTGAAAATGTGTGAATGCAAGCGTTGGCAAATCCTTATATTCCATTGCGAATTTAGAAAGCACCCGGATAACGCCAATTAGCTTTTGACGCACAAGCTTCAGTGCGTCTGTCATAACGATAATATCTGTATTGTCGCCAACATAGCACGAGGTTGCGCCCAGATGAATGATCGGCATTGCTTTTGGGCATTGCTGACCAAAGGCATACACATGGGACATTACATCGTGGCGAACAACCTTTTCGCGTGCCTCTGCGACATCGTAGTTAATATCATCTGCAAAATCCAGCATCTCGTCTATCTGTTCCTGACTAATGTTCAGGCCAAGTTCTTTTTCCGCCTGCGCCAAAGCAATCCAAAGCCTGCGCCATGTTCTGAATTTTTTATCGGGCGAAAACAAATATTTCATCTCATCATCGGCATAGCGTGATGAAAGCGGCGATTCATAAGTATCTTTCAATTTTACTCTCCTCCAAACAGGGAATTAAAATCTTTTAATCGGTGTGCAATAGTCATAATCTTTATTTGCAATCAGATAATCAGGCACAGGCGCGGGGTACTTTCCAGAGAAGCATGCATCGCAGTACCCCCCGCAGCCGTTTCCAATCATCTTTGGTAAATTTTCAAGGCTTAAAAAGTCAATGGAATCAGCAAAGCTCATCTCTCCGATTTCAACAATGCTGTGCTGACATGCAATCAAATCATCCTTTGACGGAATATCCGTACCGTAATAACACGGCCACAAAAACGGTGGTGAACTGATTCTGAGGTGAACTTCCTTCGCACCGGCATCTTTCAGCATGGTCACAATGCGCGCACTTGTAGTACCGCGAACAATGGAATCGTCCAGCATAACCACACGTTTTCCTTTGACACAGGAAGAAAGTGCGTTTAGCTTGATGCGCACACTGCGCTCACGCTCCAGCTGGTTCGGCTTAATAAATGTTCGACCAATGTAAGAATTTTTCACAATGCCTTTCTGAAATGGGATTCCGGATTCTTCGCTGTACCCGATGGCAGCGTCAATTCCGGATTCCGGTACGCCGATAACAATATCCGCTTCAACCGGGTGCTGTTTTGCAAGCAGACGTCCGGCTTCTTTACGTGCTTCATAAACGCTGATTCCGTCGATAAAGCTGTCAGTGCGGGCAAAATAAATATATTCAAAAACGCAAAGTGATTTTTTAGTATTGATTGGATCTTTAATGGAGCGCAAACCATCTTTATCAACGACAACAATTTCGCCCGGTTCAACATCACGTACAAACTCCGCGCCACACGCGTCCAGCGCACAGGTTTCAGAAGCAAAAACATAAGAGCCGCCCACCATGCGGGTCACGCGCCGCAATCAACTTTTGCGGGCTCATGATAATCATGGAATAGGATCCTTGAATTTTTGGAAGTGCACGGCGCACGGCTTCCTCAATAGACGGTGCTTCTACACGCTCGCCGGCAATAATATATGCAATCACTTCTGTATCAATTGTCGTCTGAAAAATGCAGCCCCTATGTTCAAGCCCGTGACGCAGTTCGTATGCATTTGTTAAGTTGCCGTTATGTGCGATTGCGAGCGTACCTTTGATGTACCTCATTACAAGCGGCTGAGCATTTTCGCGCACGCTACCGCCTGACGTGGAATAACGAACATGCCCGACAGCCATTTGACCAACAAGACTGTCCAGAATCTTATCGCTGAATGATTCCGTAACAAGACCCATATCTTTCGAGTAAGAAATCACCCCACGGTCACAAACAGCAATACCACAGCTTTCCTGACCTCTATGCTGTAAAGCAAGAAGTCCGTTATAAGTTGCATACGCGGGTGCAACGCCGCCGTCGGAATAAATACCAAAAACGCCACATTCCTCGTGCGGTTTAGAACTGTCGTAATCCATAACAGAGTTGTTCAAGTGCTCACCATCCAATCAATTATAATCCGATACGCTTCATAACTTCTGCATAAGCTTCTTCAACACCGCCCAAGTCTCTGCGGAAACGGTCCTTGTCAAGCTTTTCATGGGTTTTCACATCCCAAAAACGACAGGTATCCGGTGAAATTTCGTCTGCAAGGATAATGCCTTCGGAACAGCGGCCAAATTCAATTTTAAAGTCAATTAACTCGATATTAACAGACAGGAAGAATTCTTTTAATATTCCATTTATTTTCAGCGCCATACTGCTGATTTGCTCAATTTCCTCTTTTGTCGCAAATCCGGCAGCAAGAATATGGTATTCGTTGACCATCGGGTCCCCAAGATCGTCATTCTTATAGCAGAACTCCAGAACGGGGGTCTTCATAGGAGTACCTTCCTCCATACCAAGCCTTTTGGCGAGGCTTCCGGCCGCTTTATTGCGAATAATCACCTCAAGAGGAACAATTTCAACCTTTTTAACAAGAGTCTCCCGATCGCTCAATTCTTCGACAAAATCTGTTTTGATGCCTTTTTCTTCTAACATCTTAAACATATAGTTAGACATTTTATTGTTGACAACACCTTTACCGACAATGGTACCTTTTTTTAGTCCATTGAACGCGGTGGCATCATCCTTATAGTCAACAATGCAAAAATCCTTGTCATCCGTAGCATAAACTTTTTTTGCCTTACCCTCATAAAGAAGCTCACATTTTTTCATAATCTTTTCCTCCATTATTTTATTTTTAATCTTAGATGAAATTCAAAAATGTTGAAACCTTGGTAATGTCAATAACGGAAAGCTGAGTTGTTTCAACATGCTTGGCGCAGGTCAAGAAAGCATTGGCGGTATCAAGCGAGGTCAGGCACGGAATCCCCGCTTCCACCGCATTTCTGCGAATTTTATAACCATCACGGCTGTGTCCTACACCTTTAGACGGCGTATTGATAACAAGATTGATTTTACCAGACATAATATTATCAAGAATATCCGGTTTGCCCACCCCGATTTTGTTGGTACGGATGGTCGGAATATCGTTGTCATTAAAGAAATCAGACGTTCCCGCTGTGGCGTAAATCGTCCAGCCAAGGTCATAAAGCCCCCGCGCAATTGGCAAGGCTTCTTCCTTGTCACTGTCCTTCACGGTGAAAATGACTCTTCCATTTTTAATCATATGCACGCCGGCACCGTAAAAAGCTTTAATCAGCGCTTCGTCAAAAGTCTTTGCAATACCCAAAACTTCTCCGGTGGATTTCATCTCTGGTCCAAGATTTACGTCCGCTCCATAAAGCTTCTCAAAAGAGAAGACAGGCATTTTGATTGCAATTAAATCCCGCTCACTTTGCAAGCCGTAATCGTATCCCATATCAGGCAGTAATTTGCCGAAGAAAGTCCCGACAGCCAAAGACACGATTGGAATACCGGTCACCTTACTGATATACGGCACTGTTCTCGAGGAACGCGGATTTGCCTCAATAACATAGACTTCATTATCTTTTACGATAAACTGAATATTCAATAATCCTTTTACTTTTAACGACTTCGCAAGGCGTCTGGTATATTCTACAATCAATTCCTGCATATCTTTAGTCACATCAATCGCCGGATAAACGGAGATACTGTCACCGGAATGTATCCCAGCACGCTCAATATGCTGCATGATGCCCGGAATCATTGAGTCGATACCGTCACAAACAGCGTCAACTTCAACCTCGGTACCCATGATATATTTGTCAACCAGAATCGGATGCTCCTGTGCAATTCGGTTGATAACGCCAATTTGCTCAACGATATCTTCATCTGTATAAGCAATATGCATCCCCTGTCCGCCAAGTACGTAAGAAGGACGGACAAGTACAGGATAACCAAGCTCATTTGCGGCTTTGATTGCTTCATCACAGGTGAAAACCATTCTGCCGTCCGCGTGTGGAATTTGACACTCCGCAAGAATTTTGTCAAAACGTTCCCTGTCTTCCGCAGCATCAATACTGTCAAACGAAGTACCAAGAATAGGAATACCCATTTTTTCAATAGCACCGGCTAGCTTAATAGCCGTTTGTCCGCCGAACTGTACAACGGCGCCATCGGGCTTTTCAAGTTCAACAATGTGAAGAACATCTTCTTCCGTCAGAGGCTCAAAATAGAGCTTATCGGCAATATCAAAGTCCGTACTTACTGTTTCCGGGTTGTTATTTACAATAATTGTTTCGTAACCCAAGTTTTTAAGAGCCCATACACTGTGCACAGAGCAAAAATCAAATTCGATTCCCTGGCCGATTCTGATTGGGCCGGAACCGATAACCAAAACTTTTTTTCTGTCATTCTGGGGGTTAGACTCGTTTTCAATTCCATAGCTGGAATAATAATACGGTGTTTCCGCATCGAATTCAGCGGCACAGGTATCGACCATTTTGTAAACAGGGTGTACATTCCACTCGTTTTCCATTGTACGTATTTCTTCTACTGTTTTACCGCTTAGTTCCGAAATAGTTCTATCAATAAATCCAAAGTCCTTTGCCCTGAAGAGCAGTGCCTTGTCAATCGGCTGCGAAGCAAGCGCCTTTTCAACATCAATAATAGAAGTTAGCTTATCAAGGAACCAAAGGTCGATCTTTGTAATATCATGGATTTTTTCAGGAGATATGCCGCGCCGTAAGGCATCGGCAACAACCCACAGCCTGCGATCGTCAACGACAGAAAGACGTTGTTCCAGTTCACCATCGGTCAGCTTTAGAACATTAGGTTCAATGAGGCTGTAAACATTTTGTTCCAGTGAACGGATTGACTTCATTAAGGCGCTCTCAAAGGTGGGAGCAATTCCCATAACCTCGCCTGTCGCCTTCATTTGCGTGCCAAGACTGCGTCTTGCGTAAATAAACTTATCAAAAGGCCACTTGGGGATCTTAACAACACAGTAATCAAGTGTGGGTTCAAAGCAG
>DAMDEB010000043.1:0-6152 GCA_032090075.1 Caproiciproducens sp. | reverse complement strand
GTGATGGCATTTTGGATTTCGTCAAGTGTAAAACCAAGTGCAATTTTAGAGGCAACCTTTGCAATCGGGTAGCCCGTCGCTTTCGAAGCAAGTGCGGAAGAACGACTGACACGCGGATTTACTTCAATCACGCAATACTCAAAGCTCTTTGGATTTAAAGCGAATTGTACATTACATCCACCTTCTACTTTTAACTCGTTGATAATCGCAAGAGAAGCGCTTCTAAGCATTTGGGTTTCTTTATCTGCAAGCGTTTGGCACGGGGCGACAACGATGGAATCCCCTGTGTGAACGCCCACTGGGTCAAAGTTCTCCATATTGCAGACTGTAATACAGTTACCGTTGTGGTCACGAATCACTTCATATTCGATTTCTTTCCAGCCGGAAATGCAACGTTCAATCAATACCTGATTTACGCGGCTGCGATGCAATCCAAGAGAAGCGGTGGAAATTAGTTCCTCTTCATTATCCACAATACCGCCTCCGCTGCCGCCTAAGGTGTAAGCCGGACGAACCACAACCGGATAACCAATTTTTTGGGCAATCCGAATACATTCTTCAACGGTTTCAGCAATTCCGCTTTCCGCACAGGGCTGGTCAATCCGCTCCATAGCTTCTTTAAAAAGCTCCCTGTCCTCCGCCATTCGGATTGTGTCGGCATTTGTGCCAATCATTTCAACATGATTTGCCCTCAGAAAGCCGGATTCCTCAAGCTCGACGGCAAGATTCAACGCATTTTGACCGCCAAGTGTCGGCAAAATGCTATCCGGATTCTCTTTCAAAATTACTTTTTTGATGGTTTCCACTGTCAATGGCTCGATGTATACTTTGTCTGCAATCTGCTTGTCTGTCATAATAGTAGCCGGATTTGAGTTAATCAGAATAACCTCGACGCCCTCTTCTCGGATAGCGCGGCAGGCCTGTGTGCCCGCATAGTCGAACTCTGCGGCTTGACCAATAATAATCGGGCCTGAACCGATTATTATTACCTTTTTAATATCTTTTCTCTTCATAGCTGGCCTCCTCCTATTAACTTTACAAATTTGTCAAAAAGAAAGCCTGTGTCAAGCGGGCCCGGTGAAGCTTCGGGATGAAACTGCACTGAGAATACTTTTCCATTTTTATAGTTTAATCCCTCAATACTGCCGTCATTCATGCTGATAAAGCTGACGTCGGCTATTGAAGGATTAACGGTGGAGCCATTTACAACAAAACCGTGGTTTTGAGAAGTAATATAAACCCTGTTGGTGGACAAATCCTTGACCGGGTGGTTAATACCTCTATGGCCGTATTTTAATTTATAGGTGTCAAAACCGTTGGCAAGAGCCATCAGCTGGTGACCGAGGCAGATTGCAAAGGTTGGAATTCCATGCTCATATACTTTTTTTAATTCAGCGATTGCCTTGGTACATTCCTTTGGATCCCCAGGGCCGTTGGATAACATGATACCATCCGGAGAAAAAGACATAATGTCTTCATAATCAGCATCATATGGAAAGCATTTCACAGTGCATCCGCGCTTTACGAGTGAACGGATAATATTGCTCTTCACGCCATAATCTGCAAGTGCAATTTTAATAGGACCGTCACCATATACCTTTGAATCCCTGTTGCTGACAATTGGGACACAGGATTCAAGTACGAAAACATCAAGCTGCTTTTTCATTGCAGCGGTGTCAATTCCGTCGCCATAGGCAATCATACCGCGCATTGTACCACTTTCCCGGAGTACTTTCGTGATGGAGCGTGTATCCACTCCTTGAATGCCCGGAATATGATTCTGTTTTAAAAAGGTGTTCAAATCAACATCACATCGAAAATTGCTGGCCACTCCCGAAACTGAGCGAACAATGTATGCGCGCAGATAAGGTTTGATGGATTCTGCGTCATCATAACAAATCCCGTAATTACCAATTAAAGGGTAAGTCATAACAACACCCTGTCCCGCGTAGGACGGATCTGTCAGCAGTTCGGTATAACCGCACATTGCGCTGTTAAAAACGACCTCGCAAAGGACATCGTGTTCATCCCCAAAGCCTGTCCCCTCATAGGTCATTCCATTTTCAAGCATCAGCAATGCTTTCATTTAATCACCAACCATTCTTTTTAATCAACAGCTTTAACCATTATAAGAAATATATTAAACTTGAATTATTGGGCTTTGAAAGACTCAACAATTCTTTGAACCGCTATTTGTGTATTCTCTTTTGTGTTGAATGAGGTTAAACGAAAATAGCCTTCTCCGTTGATTCCAAAGCCGGAACCCGGAGTGCCGACTACGCCTGTCTTTTCAAGCAGCAGGTCGAAAAACTCCCAAGAGCTGAGTCCGTTTGGTGTTTTTAACCATACATACGGTGAATTGACACCGCCGTAAACTTCAAAGCCGGCTGATTTTAGGCCGTCCATGATAATTTTGGCATTGTTCAGATAATACGCAATATTTTCTTTTACCTCGCGCATTCCGTCCTCAGTGTAAACAGCCTCCGCTCCGCGCTGAACAACATAGGAGACACCGTTCATCTTTGTTGACTGACGTCTGTCCCACAGTTTGTTCAGAGAGATATTGTTGAATATCAAGTCTTTCGGAATCACTGTAAACGCACAGCGTGTACCGGTAAAACCCGCCGTTTTAGAAAAACTTCTGAATTCAATTGCGCACTTCTTTGCACCGTCTATTTCATAAATACTGTGCGGCATATCCTGTTGTGTAATAAAAGCTTCATAAGCAGCGTCATAAAGAATAAGAGACTCATTGTCATTTGCATAGTCCACCCATTTTTTAAGTTCGCTTCTGCTGATTCCAACACCGCTCGGATTGTTTGGAAAGCAAAGATAAATGATGTCAACCCGTTCTTTGGGAAGCTGCGGTAAAAAATTATTTTCTTTCAGGCATGGCATATAAACGATTCTGCTCCAGCCCTTGTTTTCATCATATTCACCTGCTCTGCCAGCCATTACATTGGTGTCTACATAAACCGGGTAAACCGGGTCGCAAACAGCAACCACGTTGTCTACTGCAAAAATATCGCCAATATTTCCGGTGTCACTTTTAGCACCGTCGCTTACGAAAATTTCATCGGTGTCAATTTGCACACCGCGACCTTTAAAATCATGTTCGGCAATTGCGGCACGCAGAAACTCATAGCCCGCTTCCGGTCCGTAACCGCGAAAAGTTTTCGCCTCCCCCATTTCGTCAGCCGCCTTTTTCATAGCAGTCACTACCGCTTTGGGCAGAGGACGAGTCACATCACCAATTCCCAAACGGATAATATTCGTTTCAGGGTGCTGTTCTGAAAATCTGCTTACTTTTGCTGCAATATCCACAAACAAGTAGCTATTGGGCAGCTTTACAAAGTTTTGGTTCACTTTCAGCAAATTCATACATTCCTTTCATCCGTGATTTCGTACATAGCCAATCAGATAGATTTAAATCTCTATTGTTCCGTCAAAAACAAATTCAGCCGGCCCGCGCATAAAAACGCTGCTCGTTTTCTCATCCCAGTCAATGTGCAAGTCACCGCCCTTTAAGTGGACGGTCGTACTGCGACCGGTCTTTTCATTGACTGCGCAAGCAACGGCAACAGCGCACGCGCCTGTACCGCAAGCCCGTGTTTCACCGGAACCGCGTTCCCACACCCGCATTTTAACCTCTTGTTGATTTAACACATGGACAAATTCAATATTCGCTCTTTTGGGAAATAGTTCGTTGCACTCAAATTTGGGTCCAAGCGTTTCAATGGCAACTTGGTCAACGTCATCCACAAACATCACACAATGTGGATTTCCCATGGAAACACAGGTGATTCTGTATTCTTTGCCGTCCACCATAATTGGCTCGTCAACAATCTCATTCTTACTAAACTTTACCGGAATATCCGCCGCACTAAAAACCGGCTTGCCCATATCAACTGTAACCGAATTCACTTTTCCGTCAAGGACATCAAGAAATAGTGTTTTTACACCGCTCATCGTGTCTATTTTCAGAACATCTTTCTTTGCAATGTCGCGTTCGTAAAGATACTTTCCGACACAGCGTATGCCGTTTCCGCACATCATCGCCTGAGAGCCGTCTGCGTTATAAATATCCATTCGGCAATCAGCTTTTTCGGATGGTTCAATCAGAATAATCCCATCTGAGCCAATGCCGAAATGTCTTTCACTGAGTTTGATGGAGAGTTCAGATGGATTTTCGATCTTTTCTTCAAAACAATTAATATAAATATAATCGTTGCCAATCCCCTGCATTTTCGTAAACTTCATCTAATCATCTCCTTTTACAAATTTAAAATAATCATCGCGACTTCAATCATTTTTTTGCTGGTATCCATGCTTCTCTTTTGAATAAAGCGATATGCCTGAGGTTCCGTGAAATTGTTGCGTTCTATCAAAAGGTTTTTCGCCTGTTCAATAATTTGTTTTTCATCGAGAATTCCGCTTGCAATTTTCTTTTTAATTGTCAGGCTGCTGTAATCCGCAATACTTAGAAGCATATTAACCGAGGAAATTAAGCTCATACGGTTAATCGGCTGCATTATGCTAACACAGGATAGTGAGTCGGCAATATCAGGCTGCTGAGATTTCACAATAAATAAGAAGTCATAGTTTGAACCAACAACCTTCGGAAGATCAAGTGCAGTCATATCCATTAATCTACTGCTGCAAACAACCACTCCTCCATGATAATGCCTGTTGGTAAAATCAAGCACCTGTGAGCCGGCAGTGCAGACGCCGCTGACATTTAACCCGCCGGAATGAAGCACGGCCGCTATTTTCTTAGCGTAATCCGCATTTGAATTCGCTATTAGAATACTGCTCATTTTTTTAACAACTCCCAGGAATGTGGCTTGTCAAAATGCACGCTCAAAATTTATTGAGGTATTGATCCAATTCCCACTGTGTAACCGTTGTGGAAAAATCATACCATTCTTTTTCTTTAGCCTCTGTGTATTTACCGAATACATGAGCTCCAAGTACCTGTTCAATAAACGGGTCCGCTTTCATTTCATCAATTGCTTTGCTTAAGTCGGAAGGAAGGTTGTCAATTCCGGCAGCTGTTCTCTCCGTCAAATCAATATCATAAATATTTGCTGAAACTGCATCGGGCGGCATTAAATCATTTTTGATGCCGTCCAGCCCTGCAGCAAGCAGCACGGCAAACTCAAGGTATGGGTTACACGCGGGGTCCGGATTACGCAGCTCAACACGAGTCCCCAGACCACGGGAAGCGGGAATTCTGATTAAAGCACTGCGATTGCTCAAAGTCCACGCGATGTAACATGGAGCCTCATAGCCCGGCACCAGGCGCTTATAAGAGTTGACAAGGGGATTTGTAATCGCGCACATTCCTTTGACATGCTTCATAATTCCGGCGATAAAATTATACGCAATATGGCTCAATCCTGATTCACTGTCCGGGTCATAAAACACGTTTTCACCGTTGCGAAACAGTGACATATTGGTGTGCATACCGGAACCGCTGCGGCCATAAACCGGCTTTGGCATAAAAGTAGCACATAAACCGTGTGAATCAGCGCATGACTTGACAACCATCTTGAAGGTGATAATGTTGTCTGCGGCTGAAAGAGCTTCACTGTATTTAAAATCGATTTCATGCTGCGCAATAGCAACCTCATGATGAGATGCTTCAATTTCAAAGCCCATGTCCTCAAGATTAAGACAAATATCGCGACGCGCGCTTTCTCCCAAATCCGATGGACCCAAGTCAAAATAACCTGCTGTATCATGCGTAATTGTCGTTGGATGACCAAATTCATCGGTGTTAAACAGAAAAAATTCACACTCGGGACCTACATTAAAAGAATAGCCCATATCAGCTGCTTCTTTGAGTGTTTTTTTCAATACATAACGAGGATCTCCCTCAAAAGGCATTCCGTCCGGCTTGTAAATATCGCAAATAAGCCGAGCTACTTTGCCGTTTTGAGTGTGCCATGGCAGGACAGAAAAAGAGTCAAGATCCGGCCTGAGATACATGTCGGACTCCTCGATTCTTACAAAGCCTTCAATGGATGATCCGTCGAACATACATTTGTTATCAAGTGCTTTTTCAATTTGGCTTGTTGTAATTGCTACATTTTTAAGCGCACCTAAAATATCCGTAAACTGCAGCCGAATAAACCTTACGTTGTTCTCTT
>DAMDEB010000042.1:11817-18361 GCA_032090075.1 Caproiciproducens sp. | reverse complement strand
ACTTTCCGGTTATGCCTTGCCGACCGCCTTTATATAGCTCTAATGCCATAAATGCATCGAAGCTTTCTCCTTCAGCGGTAGTAATTCCAAAACTCTCCGCACTTTTAAAACCAAACCGATGATAGTAGGCGGGATTGCCGAATATGATGATAGCCTTATATCCCATAGTTTCAGCCAGCTTTTTTGTATGCTCAATCAGTGCAGAGCCGATTCCCTGTTTCTGAAGAGACGGTAAAACGCTGATTGGGCCAAAGGTTAGCACCTCATGCTCATTATTGTTTCTGTCAACCACTTTTGACTTGGAATAAATAATATTCCCTACAATCTGATCATCCTGCACTGCTACAAAATCCAGTTCAGGAATAAAAGCGGAGACCTTTCTGAGTTTGTGGACAACAAAATGCTCTTCGCATCCGGGATGATAAATATCCCAAAAAGCTTCTCTTGTTAGATCCTCAACCTCTTCATAATCGTTCTGGTTTTCTAACCGGATTATTATATTCATCTTTCATTTTCTCCTTTTTCAATAATTACTACATTTCCCTCTTGATGCCGTTTTTCTAAGATGTGCCTTGATTTTCGGTTTTCTACACTGTCAAAGATGATAGAAAAATCATAATCGTCAGGATACAGTTCGCTGGCAGCCACATGCAATTTTATACGTTTGTGGTTTATCAACATTTTCTTTTCCTTTATCTGGACACCGATTTCTCCCTTATCATTCGAACACGCGTAAACAATTCCGATTTCTTTCTGTGGATACACAATTACGCTGTCTCCAATGCGGAATTTCTTACTGTGTGACGATGCTTCCGGCTTTTGCTCTTTTTGCCTGACAATCTGCGGAACCGTGATGGTTTTATCGGGTGCAGGGCTGCATTGCTGTATGGAAAGCACATGTTCTTCGGCTGAATTTGCATATGCGGCTTCGTGTGCGCGTTTTAGCATTTTCTGAGGCATACCCAGCCTTTCTGCAATATACAGGGCACAGCTTTCCCCAGCCTCCCCAATTTCAAGACGATAGAGGGGCATAAGGCTTTCTTTATCAAATGCCATGCGTGCGTTTACAAGTTCGGGCTTATTTGCCGCATATTCTTTTATCTCCGGATAATGTGTTGTCACGACAAACAGGCAGTTTTTGGCGCAAAGCTCATCCAAAACCGCAATTGCAATTCCCATTCCTTCGGCGGGATCTGTCCCGGAACCGAGTTCGTCAAGCAGGACAAGTGATTCGTGATTCACCTGCTTTAATATTTCAATAATGTTCTTCATGTGCGATGAAAATGTGGACAAATTTTCTGCGATGCTCTGCCCGTCTCCAATGTCGCACAGAATTAGGTTGCGCATACAAAAACTGCTGCTTTTATCGGCAGGAACATGCAATCCGCTTTGCGCCATTAGGGAAAGAAGACCTACGGTTTTTAGTGCTACGGTTTTTCCACCCGTATTTGGACCCGTAATAACTACTCCTGTAGTTTTGCCGCCGGCTTCAAAATTCAAAGGTACGATGGAATTGGGATTTAGCAACGGATGTCTTGCGTTAATCATAAGAATTTTCCCATCGGTATTGATGCCAACGGGCGATGCTTTCATAGCAAGACTCAGTTTTCCTTTGGCAAATAGGAAATCAAGTGTTTCCATTGTCTCTATATTAAGCTTAATGGACGGAAGATTATCGCTGATAAGGGCCGTTAGGGAATACAGAATACGCCTTACTTCGCTGTCTTCTTCAATTTGCAGTGCATAAAGCTCAGACCGCAGCTTGCTTACAGATGCAGGCTCAATAAAACAGGTTCCTCCGGTTTGCGACATGTCGATCACCGTGCCTGCGACATCGTTCTTGTGCTCGCGTTTTACCGGTAGGGTATAGTGGCCGTTTCTGACTGAAACAAAGCTTTCTGAAAACAAGGCTTTATTTTTTCTTAGAAGCGCGTCAAGTTTTGCCTTAATCTGGTCAGTGGTGAAAACAGTTTTTCGACGAATATTGGCAAGCTGATTCGAAGCTTTATCATCCACAATGCCGTTCCTTATACATTGCTCAATCTCACATTCAAGCTCTGTCAACTCGTTTATGGATCCTCCGTACCACGCAATATTCGCATCTGTTGCTTCGGCTTTTTTGAGGTATGATTTCATTCTCCTGCAGGATACAAGAAAGGATGACACATGCGCTATTTGATCGGGTATCAGCATTGCGTCTATGGCAATCAGGTCAATGACTTTCCGAAGCTCTGCCATTGATGGAAGCGGCGGCGTACCAATCTGCTCAATAATACGTTTTGCCTGTGTCGTTTCATTCATCCGTCTTTTTACTTCTGCCTCATTTAATGATGGAACAAGTGCAAGACAGCGGGTTTTAACAGCAGCAGACTGTGCATTATCCGCAAGCTGCTCAAGTATTTTATCAAATTCAAGAGTTGTATAATGATTCATTTAGATCTCCTTACAAAAAATAAAGCCCGCAAAAAACATACCACACTTTAAAAAGTGCAGAATGCTCCCTGCGGGCAAAAATTTCAATATATAAAAACAGCGCAACAAGCACACCTTGTTACGCATCAATTATTGAAAGTATTGAAGCAATCTGTTCGGTATGTTTTTCAAAAGGGCAAAACAATAAAAGGGGATTTTCCCCGTAAAGTCGCACCTTTTGCAACTATATTCAGTTGAGGACCACCATAACAGACAGAACCGACATCAATACTCCACCTTTCAGAATTATATGCCACAAGTATAATGCTGTTTTAACCTATTGTCAATACCGTAAACACAAACAGGATGAAAACGATGGAATACTACTCCCTGCGTTGTTTTGCCCGCGCAGTTGGAGACGAGCAGGGCGAAAATACTACTTCTCCCATCACAACATTGTCATTTTACTTTGTTTTATCCGTAACCTTTTTCATGGCCGTGTTAACTTCTTGATCAGCCGATTCTTGATAGATGTCAGCATAAGTTTTTGAATCTTTGATGAGATCGTCGCAGAAAGCCGCTACATCACTGCCTGTCACATCGAGCACGCCTTTTTCCGAAACTGCACCCTCTTCAAAAAGATCAATAATCCCGGAAAGCAAACCCGTCCCATCGGTTAGTTCAACAGGACCGACCTTAAATAGATATTTTTGAATTTCGTTATATACAATCTGATAATCTTGCGGGAGTGCTTTGACACGTTGCAAGTGCGCCCGCCACTTTTTTTTTCCTTCGATGATATCTTGTATTCTCATTTTGTCCTCCTATTTGCCTAATTTTTTGGCGATGTTATTGTTGAGCTGCTCGCGCCACTTGTCGCGAAAAGACTTTGCCTTTTCTTCGCCGACCAGCGCTGAACAGAAGCCTTCGATATCGTCACCCAAAACCTCCCCAACACTCTGACCGTCCGCCGCCGTTTCTTCGAGCAGGCCAAGCACACCGTCCAGAATTGGCATGAGGTTACGACCGGTAAAATCTGAGTGCGGCCAAAGATTGTCTTTAATTTTTCCCCATGCCGCTTGATAATCAGCCGGCAGATTTTTGGCTCGCAATTCGAAAGCTTTCAATTCGTTAGTCATATCGCTGCCTGTGATTTTCTCCCAAAAACTCATTGCTTTTTCTCCTTTATCTCATTGATTTTTGATGATACGAACTCCCATTTTTCCCAGAATTTCCGCAGCTCGTTGCGCCCCGCGTCGTTGAGCACGAAAAACTTGCGCGGCGGTCCCATATCGGATGGCCTTTTTTCTATGTCCACGAGTTTATTCTTTTCAAGCCGCACCAGGATAGTGTAGACAGTTCCTTCCACAATATCTGTGAAGCCGAGAGTATTCAATTGCCGTGTGATTTCGTAGCCATAGGTTTCCCCGCTGTTTATGATTTCAAGGACACAACCTTCAAGCATGCCTTTGAGCATTTCCGTTAAGTTTTCCAGTATAATCACTCCTTCACTATTCTGCATTACTTATTACCGCTATATAGTAACACACAGTAGTGCGGCTGTCAAGCAAGTAATGGATTTGCAAAAGTAACTTTATGAGCCAGCTTTAAACGTCTTTAATACATAAAATAGGGCTACTCTTAGAGTGCCTTGCCCCGGTTCATCATTATTCTTCCACACTTGCCACCACGTCGACCTTGAACCCAACGGTGAATTTGTCCCCCAAAGACGACGGCTTCTAAAAAAACTTAAACTAGACCTTGGGGAAATTTTCATGGTATAATGATGGCTGCAGGGCAAAGTAATTAAAGAAATTTGCTGCCGCTTCAGAATGATGGCATATTGAGTGCGTGTTAATGATATACCGAATGGAAAATGCTGAAACCGACAATATACAGCGACAAATTTAAAGGTGGGGCTTCTATCTATAGCAGATGGAAATTTGTTCTTTCAATGCAGTGATAAATATGCTAAAGATATAGTCCCTGTACAAATGCACTTTAACCAAATGAATGAGGTTAAAATCATAGTAACCGGAAACGCAGAAATCTGGAATGCTGGAATTACAGAAAGTAAGCATTGATGGGAATGATTATAAACCGCAATTTCACTGGGACTCAGTGAAATTGATGCGAGTCCGAAAAACCAAATCAATAGAAAAGTTAGTTATGAAGTACGAAACGGTTGCGCTCTTGAAGTGAAAAACAAATTTGGAATAGGAATGAGTGGATATCCCATGAAAAAAGTAACATTAAAAAATGGGTCGGAACTTCTGATCAGAAAAGCGACTGCAGAAGATGCTGAACAAATGGCGCAGTTTAAAATGTATATCAGCGGAGAGTCGGATTTTCTATCGTTCGGAGAAAATGAGATTGAAATAACCGCTGAAACGGAGCGGAGAATTATTCAGGCTGAAAACACAACAGATAACTCCGTCATCATAATAGCATTAATCGATGATGAAATTGCAGGCTTTGTCACTTTTAAAGGCGGAGCCAAAATCAGAAAGAGGCACGCCGGAGAAATGGGGATATCCGTTAGAAAAAAGTATTGGGGATTAGGAATCGGCAGCCTGTTGCTAAAAGTGATTATTGACTGGGCCAAAGGAACACAAGTCATTAGAAAAATGGATTTGTTGACCCGTGCCGATAATGAAAAAGCAATGAAACTATATGAAAAATACGGGTTCAAAAAAGAGGGTATTCTTACGAGGGATATGTGCGTAAACGGAGTGTTTTACGACTCCGTTAGTATGGGGCTGCCAATCGACTGACGAAAGGGCAAGCCACGACAGCGGCCATACAGTTTTTTAAAATTATCGTATCATTGCGCTTGCAAAAATAAAACAGCACTAAGGCAGATCAGTCTTAGTGCTGTTTTTATATCGGTTTGAAGATGCATCAATCAATTTTCGCAAACCTTATGGGGATTCAGAATATCGTTCGGGTCAAACACTTTTTTAATTCCGCACATCAGTCCGATTACTTCGAGATCGGTAGACTCTTTCAGATACGGCCTTTTTGCAAATCCGATTCCGTGCTCACCTGAAACCAAACCATGCAGTTCGCGTGCTTTGGCGTACATCTTTTCCATTGCCAGGCTTAGGCGTTCCTTCCAAACTTCCTCACTCAAATCGTCCTTGAGGATGTATGCGTGCAGGTTGCCGTCGCCGGCGTGACCGAAACTTTTAATCCTCACCCCGATTTCTTTTTGGAGGGAATGGGTGTATTCAACCAAATCGTTGATGCGGTTGCGGGGAACGACAATATCCGCTTCGTCCATGTATGTGGTAGAGCCTTTAATCGCTTCGAGAAATGCGCCCCTTGCTTTCCAAATGGAGTCGTTGCGCTCATCGGTATCGGAAATCAGAACATCAACCGCGCCCTGATCCAAGCAGATTTTTGCTACATTGTCATAATACCCTTCGATTTCTTCGGTGGAGTTCCCGTCAAATTTCAGCAGTAAATAAGCATCCGCCTGATTATCAGGAAATTTTTTGCCCAAATATTCTTCGGAGTCGATGATGACTTCCCTTTCCATAAATTCTACGGCAGTAGGGATCACCCTTGATTTTATGATGACCGGAACCGTGCGGATAGCCTGTTCCAGGGTCGGGAAAGGAACCAGAAGGCTGATTGCTTTTTTGGGCAGGGGCAGAAGCTTCAAAATTGCCTTTGTAACAATGCCAAGCGTGCCCTCGGAACCGATAATCAAATCTTTCATGGCGTAGCCAGAACTGTTTTTTACGATTTTTCCGCCGAAGTTCACAATGCTGCCGCTGGGCAAAACGACTTCCAAACCGCGCACAAAGTCACGGGTAACTCCGTATTTAACCGCCCTCATCCCGCCGGCATTTGTGCTGATATTGCCGCCGATGGTCGCGGATTTTTCGCCCGGGTCGGGGGGATAGAAAAAGCCTTTTTCCTCAACATAGGCCGATAGCTCCATCAGCAGAACGCCCGGCTCGACTGTCAGCGTTAAATTGTCCTCATCCAGCTCAAGAAAATGGTTCATCAGGCTCATGTCGATCATGATCCCTTTTTCCATCGCTACGGATGCGCCAACCAGTCCGGTTCCGGCGCCGCGCGGCGTTACGGGGATGCAATTGGCATTTGCGTATTGCATGATTTT
>DAMDEB010000042.1:9314-11807 GCA_032090075.1 Caproiciproducens sp. | reverse complement strand
TGTTCCGCGCAGAGGATACGGTCATTGTTCTGAATCACGGACTGTATAAACTTCAAATCATCTTTATCGAATTTTTTATAGCTCATGATTATGCCTCCTTGCCGGCTTTGATTTTTTGTATCAGCTTTGGCACGATTTCATACAAATCCCCAACAAGTCCGTAATTTGCCGTCTTAAAAATGGACGCCTTGGGGTCGCTGTTGATTGCAATAATATGGTCGGAATTGTTCATGCCGGCTACAAATTGAATTGCTCCCGAAACGCCGCAGGTTACAATCAGTTTTGGGCGCACCGTTCTTCCGCTCAGGCCAACCTGCCGTTTTGCATCCACCCAGCCGGATTCCGCCAGTGGTCTGGTACAGGCGAGTTCCCCGCCCAAAAGGTCGGCAAGTTCGCGTATCAAAGCCAAATCTTCTTCTTTTTTAACGCCGCGGCCGGCTACTACAAGCACATCGGAGCCTTCAATCGTTTTTTCTTTTTCCTTCGGCACAACATCGATGACCTCAACATGGCATTTCAGTTTTTCCGGCGCTATGGTGCAGCTGATGACTTTTCCGGTTTCCTCTTTTCTGCGTTCCGGCGCGTTCATCACTTTGTAACGAACGGTGGCCATTTGCGGGCGGTTATTCGGGGTTAAAATCTGCGCCATAATATTGCCGCCGAATGCCGGGCGAATTTGTATCAGGTCAGTATTTTCACAAATATCGAGCACCGTACAGTCTGCGGTAAGGCCGGTGCGGAAACGTGCTGCCACACGCGGGGCAAGCTGACGGCCGACGGTTGTCGCGCCCACCAAAATGGCCGCAGGCTGAACCTGATTGATAAAGTCCGCGAAAACAGAGGCATAGGCCTCAATTTTAAACCGGTCGAGCGCCGGATGATCATATACATATACTTCATCCACATCATAGTGTAAAAGTTCATGGCTTTTATCTGTAATGCCGCTGCCCATAAAAATCGCATATACCGGCTGATGGATTTTCTGCGCAAGTTCACGCGCTTTTCCAATCAGTTCATATGTAACTGGGTGAATTTCTCCCTCGGTGTGGTCAACATAAACAGCAATGCCTTTCCATTTGCTTTTGTCAATGGCCTGCACAGCTTCCTCAACAAATTCTACTGCGCCCTTTGGGCCTTTTTTCACGCAAAGCTTGCACATTTTGCAGGCGGCGGTGATTTCAACTTTTCCGTCTGTTTCCTGCAGCGCGCCAAACGGACAGATATTGATCAATTCCTGAATATTTTCTATTTTATCCTGATGAACAATCAACTTAGCCATCGTGCTTCCTCCCTTAAATAAACTTTAGTTCTCTGACTTTTTCATAGAGTCTGTCGGCGAGTACATCTCCCGATTCGCTCCACAGTTCACGCCGGTTATTTGATTCGGGAGGAAAAATACGCTGAACCTGTGTGGGGGAACCGTTTAACCCGTATCTTTTCTCGTCTTTGTCTTCAAAGTCATTGAGTGAAAAAATCTGAACAGCCCGGTTTTTTGTATCCATCTTCTTCACGTAGGATGGGAGCCTTGGCTGAAAAATATCTTTTTCCACCGTCAGCAGGCAGGGAAACTGCACACGGGAAATTTCAACATCATTGGGCATATCCATCTCTACTACGATTGCATTTTCATTGACCTCTACAATTTTGCGGACATTGGAAACGCATGGAATACCAAGCCATTCCGATATTTCCGGCCCTACTTGCGCGGTGTCGCCATCGGTCGTCTGTTTGCCGCAGAGAATCAGGTCGAAGCTGCCGAATTTTTGAATTCCCTGTGAGATGGTGTAACTGGTCGCAAGTACATCCGCACCGCCGAACCTGCGGTCGGAAATCAACGCGCCTTCATCTGCACCCATGGAGTATGCTTCATAAATCACGGCCTGAGCCTGTGGAGGGCCCATGCTGATCACACTCACTTTTCCGCCGTTCTCCTCCCGGAGCTTCAACGCGGCTTCTATCGCGTAAAGGTCGTATGGATTCATTTTGCTGTCCACGCCGTTTCGGTTCAGCACGCCGGTTACCGGGTCAACCTCAACCTTGTTGGTTCCGGGAACCTGCTTAATACAAACTAAAATATTCATGATAAAACATTCCTCTCCTGCCAAAATACGGAATACGATTGACCGTCGCGAACAAGAAATAATTTTACTTATTAAATTGGTAGTACCAATTTTTGCAAAAGAATTGCTGCATTTTTGTATAGTGTGAATCAAACAAATTGGTCGTACCAATTTGTTCTAATTTGGATTGTACACCTGTTTTTTTCATTTGTCTACAATTGTTATAAATTTAACTTAAAAAATATTATGATTCTATATAACTTAACTGTTTTCGATGAGTGTGCCTATATTTTCATCGATAATCCTAAAATGGCTGGACATTGCCTCATAGGCTCCTTGCTTGTCTCTATTTTTAAGGCACTCTACCATGCGCTCATGAATGCCTTGCAGTCTGTTTCCGTCCCTGTCCTTATACAGAATTTTTTTGCGCAGG
>DAMDEB010000042.1:0-9304 GCA_032090075.1 Caproiciproducens sp. | reverse complement strand
CGCTGATGAACAAATCCATTACGTCGGAAAGGGCTTGCAGAATTGAAATGATCAGCTCATTTCCGGAAGCCTGGGCGATGGTATAATGCAGCTTTTTATCGAGAATGACGTTAGCCGTTTCATTCTCGTTTAGGGACAGTTTTTTCACTAATTCCTCAAGCTGGTGAATTTGTTCTGCTGTAATTCTGTCTGCCGCGAGCATAATCGCCTGCTCTTCCAGCCCTCGGCGCAGCTCGCTCAATTGTACATAATCTGTTTTTTGCATCAGGAACATCATGGACATTGCTTCGACCAGGCTTTTTTCAAAATTACAGGAAACGCAGTTTCCCGCGCCCTGTGTGCTTGTAATGATCCCGATAACATCCAAAGTGCGCAGAGCTTCCCGCACAGAGTTGCGGCTGACGCCGAGCTGCTCGGCCAATTCACGCTCCGGAGGAAGCTTTTGCCCTTGCTTTAAATCACCATGCAGAATTTCCGCTTTAATATATTCAATTACTTTTTCATATGCTTTGCCCGGTTCTTTTATTTCCATTTCATTAACCCCAATTCACAAAAAGAATCATTTTCACGAAAACAGCTTATCACATACGATACGCGAATGCAAACATGAAATCAACTGCATAAAAATGTTAATTGGAGCGAAAATAAAGTATCTTTTATTACAATTTAGTCAATATTTTGGGCGATTTTAATTTGATTTTCCATGTAGAGTACATCACTCACAGGCTTTTTTCCACTGATCAAGTATTCCAGCACAAGGTGGACCGCCTCGAATCCCTGACGGTGCGGCTGCTGACAAACCGTTGCTTCAATTTTGCCGCTTTTTACAAGCTGTTTTGTCTGTTCCACATCGTCGCACGTAATGATGATCGGCATGTTATCCGCGCGGCATTCTTCAATTGCTTGAATTCCGCCGTAAACGCCGGCTGCCGCAAAATAGACTGCCGTTATTTCGGGGGATGCTTTCATCAGCTTTTTTACCACAGCATAAGACTTAATATCGTCGTCATTATTTTCGACTACGCCCACATAGTGTACGTTTGGATAATCGTCCTTTATATCGGACAAAAAGCCCTGCACACGTTGATTGTGCCCAAGGATGCTCATGGACCCCGTTACAATTGCAACCGAAGCGCAGCCGGCCGTGAGCAAACCGATTAGCCCTGCTGCGGTTCTGCCGCTGGCAGCGTAGTTGCAGCCGACGTGCAGAAGCCTGCCCGTGTGCTCAATATCTGTATTTAATGTGACAACCGGAATTTCCGTTGCCACTTCATTTATTTTTTTCCCAATTAACGCGTCATTCACGGGGGTAATAATCAGCGCCATCACCCCTAAGACCTGCAGTTCGCCAATTGCTTTTAGCTGCTCTTCAACGTCATAGCCCCGCAATTTTTTGATTTTAAACTCGATGATAAAATCAGGATACGAATTTTTACAGCTTTCAATCCCACTCAGAATTTCTTTATAAAAAGGGTTGCCTTCGCAGTTGAGTATCAGACCAAGCAAAATCGGACGTCTTGAACTTGAAAGCGCTTTGCCGGCACGATTTGGGACATACCCAAGCAAATCTGCAATCTCTCTGATCTTTTTTTCCGTTTCCTTTTTAACGCCGCCCCGGTTGTTCAACACTCTGTCTACGGTTCCTCTGGACACTTTCACCATTTCCGCAATCTGTTTTGATGTTACCGCCATTTTGCCTCCTGATCGTTCACGTGAACAATTATTTTGCTTGTACTATAATACGCTTTAGCCGATTTGTCAATAGTTTACTGAATTATTTAGCAATTTTAGCAGTAATATACATCTTGCATTGGGTCAATATTTAATATATAATAACACTAACAAATAGTGCACGTGCACATTTATCTGTAAAGGGGAAGTTTGCAATGAATTTTGAGCTAAAAACAGTATTTGATCCGGAGTTTAAACCATATGGAAAAATTGCGGAACACTATGAGGTTAAACAACTGACTGATCAATTAAATAAAACAACCCCAAAACCGGAAGCGGGGACGGTTTATGTTCCGAGCGATTCCAAATTGGAAGAGCTTCCGATTTTTGCGGAATTGAGCAGCCGCTGCTACGGAGGAATGCCAATCCAAATTGGTTACTGCAACGGAACCAACACCATGCTCAACTGCTTGGAGTATCATCGCGATAGTGAAATCAACATTCCGGCCAATGATGTTATTCTATTGCTTGCCCGTATGGAGGATATAGAAGGAACAACACTCAACACCGCAAAGGTAAAAGCGTTTCGTGCTCCGGCAGGCACAGTAGTCGAGATTTATGCAACCACACTGCATTACGCGCCGTGTGATGCAAAGCAGGGCGGCGGCTTTCGTGTCGCAATTGTTTTGCCGCGCGGAACCAATACGGAAAAACCTGCTTTTAACCCGCAATGTCATGAGGATAACCTGTTGACAGCCCGCAACAAATGGCTCCTTGCCCACGCGGATTCCTCAGAGGCAAAGCAGGGCGCTTATGTTGGCTTGACAGGTGAAAATATAAATATCGCACAGTATATCAAATAATAAATGAAAGGGGATAACCGCTTGTTGAAAAAATGTGTAATCGGAATTGACGTTGGAACCTCAGGCTGTAAAATTCTTGCTCTTGATGAATCAGGCAATATTCTCGGCTCTGTTGTTGAGGAATATCCGATCTATGCGCCCAAAGCGGGTTGGTCGGAGCAAGACCCCGAGGACTGGTGGAACGGCGTTGTCACCGGAATTCAAAAAATCATGATCAAGCTTGACGGCTTGCAGGTTTGCGCAATCGGACTTTCCGGCCAAATGCACGGAATGGTTGCTTTAAATGAAAACAATGAAGTGGTTCGCCGCGCCATTTTATGGAACGATCAGCGCACCGGAAAACAATGCGACGAAATCACAGCCATGGCCGGCGGGCTTGACGGGCTGCTTTCCAGCACCAACAATCGGATGCTTACCGGCTTTACCGGGGGAAAAATTCTATGGATGAAAGAAAACGAGCCTGAAAATTATAATAAAACAAGAATTATTTTAAATCCGAAGGATTACATTCGATTCAGGCTTTCCGGAGAGTTTGCGACAGAGGTTTCGGATGCTTCCGGTACCGGACTTTTCAATGTAAAAGAACGCAAATGGGCAGAAGAATTGATTGCAAAAATCGGATTGAAGCAAAGTCTGTTCCCGAAGGTGGTCGAATCAACCGATGCAGCGGGGACAGTGAGTGCTCAAACAGCGAAGCTGACCGGAATCCCGCAGGGAACGGTTATTTCCGGTGGGGGCGGAGATGCGGTTATCTCCACAACCGGGCTTGGCCTGATTAAGCCGGGCAGGGTTGGCGTAACACTTGGTACCTCGGGAGTTGTGGCAATGGGACTGCCGGCATATATGGAAAACCCTAACGGTCTGTTACAGGTTTCCTGCAATAATGCGCCCGAAACTTATCACGCAATGGGTGTAACGCTTTCTGCCGCCGGTTCCTATCAATGGTTCCGCAACGCACTCGGCGAGTTCGAAGCGAGTGAAGCAAAAGCGGCGCATAAAAACGCATTTGCTCTTCTGGACGACAAGGCAAAGACCACGCCCGCGGGTGCGGACGGTCTTGTGTTTCTGCCGTATTTAACGGGTGAGCGCGCCCCTATCAACGACCCTGACGCAACAGGAGCTTTTTTAGGGATTACCGCGCGTCACACAAAAGGACATTTTGCCCGCGCAGTAATGGAGGGTGTAGCCTTCTCCCTGAAACAGGTCTATGATTTAATTATGAGTGTCAATCCAAACGTGCATTCAACCGAAATTGTTTTGGCCGGCGGCGGTGCAGGCAGCGCCATCTGGCGCCAGATTTTTGCGGATACATTTAATCTTCCCGTTCGCACCGTTTACGGCAGCTCGGAGGGCGGCGCATTCGGTGCAGCTTTGGTCGCCGGAGTAACAGGCGGCATTTGGCCGGATCTTGCAGCAACGGTTGAACTGATTAAACCCGAAAGCGAGACCTTGCCAATCGCTGAAAATGTGCCGGTTTACGCCGAACAATATCAAAAATACGGCAAATATTATGATGCTCTGAAATGGAGCTACAAGCGATAACACAGAAGTTAATTTTATTATAAAAATATATGGAGGCGTAACTATGAGTAAAAATATTCCAAACGTAAAACTTGGCATTGTCGCTGTCAGCCGTGACTGCTTCATCATTTCCCTGTCGGAAAAACGCAGAAAGGCAATCGTCGAAAGTTTTACAAAAATGGGCGGGTCTATTTTTGAGGCGCAGACTACAGTGGAAAACGAAGTGGATATGTTCAAGGCAATGGAAGAAGTAAAAGCCGCGGATTGCAACGCTTTGGTTGTGTTCTTGGGCAACTTCGGTCCGGAAACACCGGAAACATTGATTGCCAAGAACTTTGACGGCCCTGTCATGTATGTTGCGGCGGCGGAAGAAACCGGTGAGGATTTGATTAACGGCCGCGGCGATGCCTACTGCGGTATGCTGAATTGTTCCTACAACCTTGGGCTGCGCCATCTGAAAGCAATTATTCCGGAGTATCCCGTCGGCACAGCGGATGACATTGCAGAAATGATTGCGGATTTTGTACCTGTTGCGCGTACCATCATCGGTTTGAGTTCGCTGAAGATCATTACGTTCGGCCCCCGTCCACAGGACTTTTTCGCCTGTAACGCGCCAATCAAGGCACTCTATGATATCGGCGTTGAGATTCAGGAGAATTCTGAACTTGACCTGCTGGTTTCCTATAAAGCACATGCAAATGACCCGAGAATACAGGAGGTGGCAGACGATATGGCGGCTGAGCTCGGCATTGAGGGCAACCAGTATCCGGACCTGCTGCCGCGTATGGCACAGTTTGAAGTCACTCTGCTTGATTGGGCGGAACAGAACAAAGGCGCGTGTGAATACGTTGCTTTTGCGGATAAATGCTGGCCTGCCTTCCCGAAAGAGTTTGGATTTGAGCCTTGCTATGTAAACAGCCGTCTTGTTTCAAAAGGGATTCCGGTTGCCTGTGAGGTCGACATTTACGGTGCACTCAGCGAGTATATCGGCATGTGCGCAAGCGGTGACACAGTTACTTTGTTGGATATTAACAACAGCGTTCCGAAGGACATGTATGATCAGGATATCAAAGGTAAATTCGACTATACATTAAAGGATACCTTTATGGGCTTCCATTGCGGCAACACCCCGATTTGCAAGCTTGCCAAGGGCGTTATCAAATACCAGCTCATTCAGAACAGGCTGCTTGAAAACGGCGGTACGCCTGACTTTACCAGAGGTACTCTGGAGGGCGACATCGATGCCGGCCAAATCACTTTCTTCCGCTTACAGAGCACAGCCGATACAAAGCTCACTTCCTACATTGCACAGGGTGAAGTTTTGCCGGTTGCAACCCGTTCTTTCGGCGGCATCGGTATCTTCGCAATCCCTGAAATGGGTCGCTTCTACCGCCATGTTCTGATTGCAAAACGCTATCCTCACCACGGCGCGGTTGCGTTCGGGCATATCGGCAAAACACTGTACACTGTTTTTGATTACCTCGGCGTTGAAGACATTGCTTTTAATCAGCCGAAAAGCATGCCCTACAAAGGAGAAAATCCATTTGCTTAAATGACTCCAAATGGGATCAATGATCTTGTTTATAACTTTTTCATAGTGTTTATAAATCTTTCTTCTGGGAACAGGGGCTTACAGAAAATTTGTGAGTCCCTGTTTTCATGGCAGTATATTCTCAGCTTCTTCAGAAAATATTAGAAATGCACCTCAAATGTTAGACAGTAAGGGCATACTGAAACTAACAAAAGGGGTGCATTTTTATACGCAAAGAATGTTAAATAAAAGAGATATAAAACAGCTTATTCGTAATCGTTGGCAAGGTGAAAATAATCAATCACATAAAAGAGCAGGCTCAGGATCATTCCTACGATGGTCGCGAGGGCCATGCCCTTGAGCTGAACAGCCCCAGTGGGGCCAACGGGGATACAGATGCCGCTCAGGCCGGTGATAAACACGATTGAGGTCAGCGCCAAATTGCGGGAACGGCTGTAATCTACCTTGGATTCGACAAGCAGTCTGATACCGGAGGCTGCAATCATGCCGTAAAGAAGGAAGCTTACGCCGCCGATTACGGGGCCGGGGATGGTTTGAATTAGCGCAGTCATCTTTCCAACAAAAGCAACGATGATCGATATAATGGCCGCGCCACCAATCACCTGTACGCTGTACACTCTGGTGATTGCCATGACGCCGATATTTTCTCCATACGTCGTAGTGGGAACGGAACCGCAAAAGCCGGAAAGCATGGTGGAAACTCCATCGGCCAACAGAGTTCTGTGCAGCCCGGGATTTTTGACAAGGTCGCGGCCAACAATCTTGCTTGTCACGATCTGATGCCCAATATGTTCTGAAATGACCACAAGGGAAGCCGGTATGATAATAGTAATTGCGTTCAAATCAAAAACCGGGGATGAAAAATTGGGCAATGCGAACCATGTCGCCTGTTCAATAGGTGCGAAATTCACAAGCCCAAGTACACAAGACAGTGCATATCCGGCAATAATGGCAATCAGCAAGGGAATGACTGCAAAAAATTTGCGAAACAGCACGGACCCGAACACTGCAACCAGTAAGGTGACCAAAAAGACAGCAACAAATTTTGGATTGATACTCTTATAGGTATCTGAAATCACAATGCCGCCGCTCTGAGCAGCGGTACCAGCAAGTTCCAGTCCAATCAATGCGACAACTGCGCCCATCGCGGCGGGAGGCAGTAGAACATCAATCCATTTGATGCCGAAAAATCGAATAAAAAAGGCTACAATACAGAAAATGGCGCCTGACACGATAAAGCCGCCTAATGCATATTGATAATTCATGGACTTACTGCCAATAATCAGCAAAACAGGGGAAATGAAAGCGAAGCTTGAGCCTAAATAGGCAGGTGCTTTGCCTTTGGTAATCAGAATAAAAATTAATGTGCCGATACCGTTCATCAGCAGTACGATAGCGGGATTAATGTGGAATGTAAGTGGAACAATAACAGACGCGCCGAACATGGCGAACATATGCTGCAGGCTGAGCGGAATACTTTTTAGAATGGGAACTTTTTCTTCTACCTGAATAATTTCTCTCTGCATGGGTGACACCTCAATCTTTTATTTTGTGGTCCGTTAATCAGCCGGCGCACTCGCCAATTGATTAATTTGAGCAAAACTAATTAATTATACTATCTATTATAAAGAATATCAATAAGTTAAAAAGAAATAAGTAAAATGTTATTTTTTGTCGATACAGAGCGAAGTGCCTAATCCATTTGTAAAAAATATATGATATAATACAGAAAAAAGACAAACCATAAAAATGAGAACGGAGCGAGCCACATGACGCAGTCGATAAACGAATCCAAAAAATCCGTACCTCCGGTACCGACCGTATCAGAAAACAATTTGGAGCCATGCCCGTTATACCGCAAGTGCGGGGGCTGCCAGTTACAGAATATGAGCTATCCGAGACAGCTGCAGTGGAAGCAGGCAAATGTGGAGCGCTTGTTAGGGAAGTTTCAACGGGTGGAACCAATCATCGGAATGGAGCATCCTTATCATTACCGCAATAAGGTACAGGCGGCGTTTGCATCCGACAGGAACAAGCAGATCATATCCGGAATATACCAGCCGAGCACACATAAGATTGTGCCTGTGGATTCGTGCTTGATTGAGGACGAAACGGCGGACAGAATTATTGTAACCATCCGGCGGCTGATGAAAAGCTTTAAAATTGAACCGTATGATGAAGTATCAAGGCGCGGGCTTTTACGCCACGTGTTGGTAAGACGCGGATTTTCCACAGGAGAAGTGATGGTGGTACTGGTGACGGCCTCGCCGATATTGCCGGATAAAAACAATTTTATCCGTGCCCTAAGGGAAGCGCATCCTGAAATTACGACCGTGGTGCAGAACGTGAACAGCCGGTATACGAGCGTAGTATTAGGGAATACGGAGAAGGTACTGTACGGGCCGGGATTTATTGAGGACAAACTTTGCGGGTATACGTTTCGGATATCGGCAAAGTCATTTTACCAAATCAACCCGGTGCAAACGGAATTGCTTTACGGAAAAGCAATGGAATACGCGGCATTGACAGGTGTGGAAACGGTAATTGACGCCTACTGCGGAATTGGAACAATCGGGCTGACCGTGAGCGGCCATGCGAAAAATGTGATTGGTGTGGAAGTGAATCAGGACGCGGTACGAGATGCCATTGTGAATGCGCGCCGCAACGGAATCAAGAATGTATACTTTTATACTGCGGACGCCGGGGAGTTTATGAGTGATATGGCGAAAGAAGGGGAAACTGCGGACGTTGTATTTATGGACCCTCCGCGCGCGGGCAGTGATGAAAAATTTCTCGCATCCTTGGTGAAGCTGTCGCCAAAGAAGGTAGTGTACATTTCGTGCAATCCGGAGACACAGGAGCGCGACCTGTTGTATCTGACATCTCACGGTTACCACACGGAACGAATCCAGCCTGTGGATATGTTTCCGCACACGAATCATACAGAATGTATCTGCCTACTTCAACATTCAGTCCAGGAGAAGATATAACATGAATCAGTTCTTTAAACAGGTATATGACCTTGTAGAGCAGATACCTTATGGGATGGTGGCTTCATATGGTCAGATTGCGCACATGCTGGGACGGCCCCATGCGGCGCGAGAGATTGGGTGGGCCATGCGGTGCTGCCCTGATGGTTTACCTTGGCAGAGGGTGGTCATGAAGGATGGTACGATTGCGGGAGGTATTTATGCGGATATGCGCAGAGCCACCCTTGAAACCGAAGGGGTGATATTTTTGCCTGATGGTCGTGTCGATATGAATTTATGCCGTTGGTTCGGTTAAGCGTGGTGCAAAATCCAAATGGACAGCAAAATTTTGCGTCAAGGTCTGGCTGGTTCAAGCGGCATCTTTTTTGACCGTTCAAGGCACGTAGAATCCATTGTCCTGTTACAACGCAAAAACAGTTAACTAATGTTTTTAAAATCAGGTTGCTATGGAAATACACGAAATAATGAGCTGTATTTAAAAATTTATTGAAGGAAGGTTTTATGATGGAAAAGCAGCCTACGGAAGACGCGAAATCTCCATCCCAGTTAATCGACGGGAGAATTGAGGAACTGGGCGACTGGCGGGGCCAGGTGCTCTCAAAGGTGCGAAGCCTGATTAAGCAGGCCGACACGGAGGTAGTCGAGGAGTGGAAGTGGAGGGGGACGCCTGTGTGGTCTCACGACGGGATGATATGTTCCGAGGAGAC
>DAMDEB010000041.1:14868-18427 GCA_032090075.1 Caproiciproducens sp. | reverse complement strand
TTTATTTTTTCGCATGCAGCTTTGCGGCAGTCATTCTTTTGCTGATCAGCTTTGCCGATTACCGGTATTCTATAATTCCCGATCAATTCACACTCGTTTTGCTGCTGACCGCGGTGGCGGTGACCGGTTACGATCTTTTGAGCAAACAACATCTTTTCAGCCCTGACTGGCTTTCCCCTCTGTACGGCGCGGCCGCCGGCGCCGGATTGATGCTGGCACTCGGACTTTTTGGCAAGCTTCTTTACAAAAAGGAAGCCATCGGCTTCGGGGACGTGAAGCTCTTCGGCGCAATTGGAATTTTGACCGGCTTTCCTCAAATATTAATCGTATTTTTACTCACTATTTTTTCAGCGCTTTTTCATATTATTTATCTTTTATTGCGCAAACGGATTTCCAAAGAGGTCTATCTTCCGCTTGGGCCGTACCTGTGTTTGGGACTGTTGCTGTTTTTGGCGTTTAACCGGCAAATCAACGGCTTTTTCAGCTGGTACATGTCTTTGCTCAGTTTTTAAAGGAGCTTGCGATGAAAATTACCAATTTAAAGCTTGGACAGATTCTAATTAATTCGGGCGTACTGACCGAGGAACAACTCCGCCAGGCTCTAATTCGCCAAAAAGGAACAAACACCCGTCTTGGCAGGATTCTGATTGAAGACCAGTTTCTTTCGGAAATGCAGATTATCCGGTCGTTGGAACAGCAGCTGTCCATTCCGTATCTCGACCTGTCCTCCATCAGTGTAGACCCGACGCTGTCGGCTATTGTTCCCGAGGAACTGGCTCGATCCAATTTAATTGTTCCGATTAAAAGGGATGGCATTATTCTGACGGTCGCGGTCGCTGACCCGCTGGATTACAACGCGATCAACGACATTGGCACCTACACAAAATTAAAGATAAATCCGGTCATTGCGGAGCATGATAAACTGGAAACAAAAATTCGTGAATTATACACCACCCAAAAAGCTTTCGCCGCCGCGATGGAACTTTCCGCCGCCCAGCAGGATGCACAGTCGGAGCTGTACGAATCGGCACAAGGGACAGATCAGCCGATTATCCGCTTTGTCAATAATATGATTGAACAGGCAGTCCTTTTAAAGGCGAGCGATATTCATATTGAACCGCAGGAAAAATCGATGCGCATCCGCTTCCGCGTGGACGGCCGTTTGAGCCTTTACATGGAGACAAGCGCCGAGTTGATTCCGTCAGTCGTTTCCCGGATTAAATTTATCGGCGGTATGAACATCGCCGAAAAGCGAATTCCGCAGGATGGCCGTATCAGTTACAGCATAGGCGGCAAGGGAATTGATATGCGAATTTCCGTTCTCCCCTGTGTTTACGGTGAAAAGGTGGTCATTCGTATCACTACTGCGCTCAGTTTTGCTCTTGTGAAGGAAGAAATTGGATTCTTGCCGGAAAATCTGATTAAATTCAACGAAATGCTTAAAAATAACCATGGTATCATTCTTCTGGTCGGTCCGACCGGAAGCGGAAAGTCCACTACGCTTTATACCGCGCTGAAAGAAATTATGCGCGATGACATCAATATTGTCACGGTGGAAAACCCGGTCGAAATGATCATTCCAAATATCACACAGGTTGATGTCAACACAAAAGCAGGGCTGACCTTCTCCTCAGTGCTGCGTTCTATTTTAAGGCAGGACCCCGACGTTGTGATGATCGGTGAAATCCGCGACACGGAAACCGCCGAAATCGCCAGCAGCGTTGCCATCACCGGCCATCTTGTGCTCTCCACCCTGCACACCTATGACGCGGCAAGCTCCATCGTGCGGCTTGTGGATATGGGGGTTGAACCGTACATGGTTTCGTCCTCCATGCTCGGCGTCGTCGCGCAACGTCTTGTGCGCACGCTTTGCCCCCACTGCAAGCAGGAGTACTGGGCGACTGAAGAAGACCTTGCGGTTCTGGGACTTGAAAAAGGCACACGTCTTCCGCTTTACCGCGCAAAGGGATGCAGCTATTGCGGCGGCAAGGGTTACAAGGGAAGAACGGCAATTCACGAAATCATGCCTGTTTCCTCCGCGATAAAATCCTGCATTAACCACGGCCAAAGCATGGACGAAATCCGCGAAATTGCAATCAAAGAGGGCATGACGACTCTTGACGATAATATAAAGAGAATAGTCATTGACGGCAAAACTTCCATTCAGGAAATGCTTGAAATCTATTCCTTGAAAATGTGAGGTAAAGGGCTATGGATTTTTTTCAGATTGTTAAAAACGGCGTTGCCTTTCACGCTTCCGACATTCATCTTGCAACAGGCAACAGGCCGGCCTACCGCATAAACGGTACGGTGCGGTTTGTGGACACGTCCCCCCTCACCGCCGGAGAAGTAGATCATATGATCAGCCAATGCCTCACCCCCGAAAAGTACGAGGAGTTCCACGCTGCGGGCGACATTGACGCTTCGGCTGAAATTGCAGAATGCGGCCGGTTTCGCGTAAACGCATTTAAGCAGAACCGCGGCGTAACGTTGGTGCTGCGGATTATCAACGCCGGCACTCCGGAGATTTCGGAGCTGCATCTGCCCCGGTCAATCGACCGCGTGCTGGAACTGAGGGATGGCCTTGTGCTGGTCACCGGCCCGACCGGAAGCGGTAAATCAACCACGCTGGCGGCGATTATCAACGAGTACAATAAAACACGCAGCAGCCACATTATTACGATTGAAGACCCGATTGAATATCTTCATACCCCTAAGAACTGCATTATCAACCAGCGGGAAGTCGGGGCGGACAGTGCTTCTTACGCAAGGGCTCTAAAGGCCGCCCTGCGTGAAGATCCGGATATTATCCTCGTGGGCGAAATGCGCGACCTTGAGTCGATTTCGATTGCAATCACCGCGGCGGAAACCGGGCATCTGGTGCTCTCCACACTGCACACAATCGGCGCTTCCAAAACGATTGACCGGTTAATTGATGTATTTCCTCCGCAGCAGCAACAGCAAATCAAAACCCAGCTTTCCCTTGCGCTAAAAAGCGTAATTTCACAGCGTCTGCTGCCGACAGCCGACGGCAAGGGGCGCATTGCCGCATTTGAGATGATGTTTGTCAACTCCGCAATCAGCAACCTGATTCGCGAGGGCCGAACGGCCAACATTGGTCAGGCCATCCAAACCGGCATGAATCAGGGTATGACGACGCTCGGCAAGAGCATTGACGAGCTTCTGCTTCGGGGTGCCATTACGAAGGATGTTGCCAGCGAGTACAGCCTTGACCTCAACGCGCACAATTCATAACAACCTGCAACAAACCTCGGAAGAAGGGATTTTATTGCATTATCATTACACGGCAGTCAATATTAAAAATAAAAAATCCCATGGCTTTATCAACGCCGAAAACAAAGCGGACGCGATTGCTCATTTGCAGGAAGAGGGTCTGACTGCGCTTTCACTGACGAACGAAGCCGAAAAGGGCACCGCACCAAAATCCATTTGGGAAATGGAACTGACCGGCTCGGATATTCATAAAGCAAAAATTCAAAAAAAGAAATTACTTACCATCATGAATCAGATGGGAATTATGATAAAAGCCGGTGTTTCC
>DAMDEB010000041.1:11885-14858 GCA_032090075.1 Caproiciproducens sp. | reverse complement strand
ATTGACGGTGAGAAGGATAAAAAGGTAAAGCAGATTTTAAATGAGATGAATGACGATTTATACACGGGCATTCCGATTTCCGATTCAATGACAAAATTCAAAGCGTTTCCGGAAATCATCGTCAACATCGTGCAGTCCGGGGAAGCTAACGGCCGTCTTGATACTGCGTTTGAGCGCTGCGCAAAGATTCTCGACAAGGAAATCCAGCTTACCGCAAAGCTGAAAGGCGCGACCGGCTACCCGATTTTTCTATTGATTCTTACTGTTTTTCTGATGATTGTGATGAACGCGTTTGTTCTCCCAAATTTTGTGAGTATTTTTAAGGAGTTTGACGCTAAGCTTCCCGCAATCACCATATTTGTGATGTCGGTTTCTTCTTTCATTACGACCAAATGGTATTTGATTGTGCTCGGCGTATTCCTCATCATTTTTACATTTGTCATACTCCGAAAAAAGCATTATCCCTTCGCACTGGCTGTGGACAGGCTTTTGCTTTTGATCCCGGGCGTGGGCACGCTGCTGAAACAGTCCTACATTGCGCGCTTCTGCCGTATTATGTCCTCTCTTGTGGAAGCGGGCGTGGACATTGTAAAAGCGCTTGAAATTTCACGGGATGTCATCCCGAACCGATTTATGAAGGATAAGCTGACGCAGATTATTGGCGAAGTAAAGGTTGGCTCATCTATCAACGCTTCAATGGCCAGATTTCCGGTTTTTGACGCGCTGCTTGTGTCCATGATTAAGGTTGGCGAAGAATCCGGTATGCTGTTTGAAACGATGGAAAAAATGGCAACCCTGTACGAGCAGCAGACAGATGAAACGACAAAACGGCTGACGAGCGCAATGGAACCGGCTATGACCGTTATTATTGCGGTCGTTGTCGGTACGGTTGTGATCTCAATCGTCATTCCGATGTTCGGTATGTACAACGTTATTTCCGGCGGCTGAAAGCGGTACAAACAACTGTCGGCGGGGTATTCCCCGCCGATGTTTTTGATCATTTGCTATCTGAACATAACTTCGACGGTGTCGAGCAGGCTGCCCACTGCGTGCATTGCCTTGTTGGCGTTGCGCTTTAGGTGCTTGTTGTCCTTCATCATTCTGTTGCCGATTGAAGCAACAGCGATGCCGGCAACCATCCCCGTTCCTATTCCTTTTACAAAGCCCATCGTTTGCTTATACATGAAATAACCCCTCCATACTGAATTGATAAAACAAAGGCCTTTCAATATCTTCCCCCCTTTCACGCTGATTATTTTTGAAAAATTATGGCAAAATTATATTGAATAAAGGAGTACACTATGCCAACACTGAACATTGTAATGGTCGAACCCGAAATTCCGCAGAATACGGGAAACATTGCGCGCACCTGCGCCGCTACAGGTGCGAAACTTCACCTGATAGGGCCGATGGGATTTCAAATCGATGATAAAAAGTTAAAGCGTGCCGGGTTGGATTACTGGCATTTGCTCGACATCACCTATTACGATAGCCTTTCCGATTTTTTCAGCCGCAATACTGGTGAATTTTACTTTTTTTCAACGAAAGCGCAGCATATCCATTCCGAAATCGAATATCCTGATAATTGCTACCTCTTCTTTGGGAAAGAAACCGCCGGCCTTCCGGAAAAGCTGCTGTATGACAATCCCGAACGCTGCGTGCGGATTCCAATGATTAATGACGACGCGGCGCGCAGCCTGAATCTGTCAAATTCCGTTGCAATCGGAGTTTACGAGGTTCTGCGCCAATGGGGATATCCTGCGCTCCTGTGCAAAGGGCAATTAAGGGAATACAAATGGTGATTATTTTTTAACAAACTTACTTCAAATCCCCGTTTTGAAGGCCAATCTGCTTGAAATTATTTACATTTTATTGTATACTATTTGAGGTAAATCGTATATTCTTAATTTCATAATATAAAGGAGTGCTAACCATGAATTATCTAAACAAGAAGACCGTGGAAGATATTGACGTTGCAGGCAAAAAGGTTTTGGTACGCTGCGATTTTAACGTACCGTTTGACGCTGAGGGCAACATTACCGATCCAAAACGTATCGACGAAGCACTGAAAACAATCAAGTATCTGATTAACCATCATGCAAAAGTGATTCTCTGCTCACATCTTGGCCGTCCGAAGGGCGAGTTCAACATGAAGTATTCCCTTGCTCCTGTCGCAAAATACCTTTCAAAGGTGCTTGGTCAAGAAGTTAAAATGGCAACAGACGTCATCGGTGACAGTGCAAAAAGTATTGCCGCTTCCTTAAAAGACGGTGAAGTGGAACTGATTGAAAACGTCCGCTTCCACAAAGAAGAAGAAAAGAACGACCCTGCGTTCGCAAAAGAATTAGCCTCTTTGGCTGAAATATATGTAAATGACGCGTTTGGCACAGCGCACAGAGCCCATGCTTCCACAGCGGGTGTCGCGGCATATCTTCCTGCTGTATGCGGTTACCTGATTCAGAAGGAAATCACCATTATGGGCGGCGCGCTCAGCAATCCGAAGCGTCCGTTCGTCGCTATTTTGGGCGGCGCAAAGGTTTCCGATAAAATCGGCGTAATTGAAAATCTGCTTGAGAAGGTTGACACGCTTGTCATTGGCGGCGGCATGGCCTACACCTTCATGAATGCACTTGGATATTCCATCGGCACATCCATCTGCGAAGGCGACAAGGTAGAGCTTGCTAAGGACATGATGGCAAAAGCAAAGGAAAAGGGCGTTAAGTTCTTGATTCCGGTAGATAATATCGTTGCTACCGAATACAAACCCGATGCCGAGCACAAGCTTGTTGATTCAGACCAAATTCCGGACGGCTGGATGGGTCTTGATATCGGACCTAAAACCGCAGTTCTGTTTTCTGATGCGGTTCATGGTGCAGGCACAGTTGTTTGGAACGGGCCTATGGGCGTTTCCGAGTGGGACAACTTTGCAGCCGGCACGATTGCCGTTGCCAAAGCAGTCGCCAACAGCGGTGC
>DAMDEB010000041.1:0-11875 GCA_032090075.1 Caproiciproducens sp. | reverse complement strand
GCGATTCCGCGGCAGCTGTTGAAAAACTTGGTTTTGCTGAAAAAATGACCCACATCTCCACGGGCGGCGGCGCTTCTCTTGAATTTCTTGAGGGTCTTGAGCTGCCGGGTATCGCGTGCCTGAACGATAAATAAGCAAGCCGAAGCTTGCAAGTAAGCAAATGCGGCAGCCGGTCTGCCGCATTTGAAGTATATTAAACATTTATTTGAAGGAGATATCATCATGAACAAAAAACTGAGAAAAGCAGTCATCGCCGGTAACTGGAAGATGAACAAAACTCCTGCCGAGGCAAAAGAGTTAATTGAAGGCATTAAACCTCTGGTAAAAGATGCTGACTGCGGCGTTGTGGTCTGTGTTCCTTACATTGATCTTGCTGCGGCACTTGAAGCCACAAAGGGCACAAACATCGGCGTTGGCGCTGAGAATTGCCACTGGGAAAAGAGCGGCGCGTTTACCGGAGAGATTTCAGCGGACATGCTTTCCGCCATCGGCGTTCAGTACGTCATTATCGGCCACAGCGAGCGCAGAACGTATTTCGGTGAAACAGACATTACTGTCAACAAGCGCGTACGTGCGGCTTTGGACAACGGCCTGACCGTTATTCTTTGCGTTGGCGAATATCTTGAGCAGCGCGAGCAGGGCATTACAGCCGAACTCGTTGCCATGCAGACTAAAATCGCCCTCGGCGGCGTATCTGAGGAAGAGCTTAAGAAGATTATCCTTGCATACGAGCCTGTTTGGGCAATCGGCACCGGCAAAACTGCAACCTCTGCACAGGCAAACGAAGTTTGTGCAGTGATCCGTTCAACCATCAAAGAACTGTACAGCGCCGCAGCAGCGGACGCAATGACTGTTCAGTACGGCGGCTCCATGAATGCCAAAAATGCAAACGAGCTGCTTGACCAGCCTGACGTTGACGGCGGTTTAATTGGCGGCGCATCCTTAAAGCCGGCAGATTTTGCCGAAATCGTAAAAGCGGCAAACAGATAAGAGGCAAATCCACAGTTTGATTGCATTATAATTTAGCCTTGACAGGAGTTTATCTTATGAAAAATCCATTAATACTCATGATATTGGACGGTTTTGGCATTGGCGGGGAAAGCGGAAACGCGATTAAAGCCGCCAACAAACCGAATATTGACCGTCTTTTTGCAAACAACCCAATCACAGAAATTGGCGCTTCCGGTCTTGACGTCGGCCTGCCGGATGGTCAAATGGGCAACTCCGAGGTTGGTCACACCAACATTGGCGCTGGCCGTATTGTTTATCAGGAATTAACCAGAATTACAAAGTCAGTTCTTGACGGCGACTTTTTTGAAAATTCCGCTTTTCTTGCCGCTGCTGATAACGCGGTGGCAAAGGGAAGCGCCCTCCATTTAATTGGTCTGCTTTCCGACGGCGGTGTTCACAGCCACAACACTCACCTGTATGCTTTGGTGGAGCTTGCAAAAAAACGCGGCTGCAAAAAAGTTTATGTTCACGCGCTGCTCGACGGCCGTGATGTTCCGCCGTCGTCCGGCAAGGATTTTGTTGCAGACTGCGCGCAAAAGCTCAAGGAAATCGGTGTGGGTGAAATCGCCACCGTCATGGGACGCTACTACGCAATGGACCGTGACAACCGCTGGGAGCGTGTTGGAAAAGCCTATGCGGCAATGGTTTACGGCGAGGGTGTTCAGTGTGACGACCCGGTCAAGGCTGTTGAGGAATCTTATAAAAATGAAGTAACCGATGAATTTGTGCTGCCGACCGTCTGCGCCAAGAATGCAGAAATCAAAGCGGACGATTCCGTTATTTTCTTTAACTTCCGCCCCGACAGAGCACGTGAAATCACGCGTACCTTTGTTGACCCGGAGTTTAACGGCTTTGAACGCAAAAAAGGGTTCTTCCCTCTCACCTATGTATGCATGACGCAATATGATGCCACAATGCCGAACGTACTGGTGGCATTTAAGCCCCAGTCACTGAAAAACACCTTTGGAGAATACATTTCCGACAAGGGCTTAACACAGCTTCGTATTGCAGAAACTGAGAAATACGCCCATGTGACCTTCTTCTTTAACGGCGGCGTGGAAAAACAATACCCAAACGAAGACAGAGTTCTGATTCAGTCGCCTAAAGTCGCTACTTACGACCTAAAGCCGGAAATGAGCGCAAATGAAGTAACAGACGCGTTGGTAGACCGTATTAAGAGCGGCAAATACGATGTCATTATTTTAAATTTTGCAAACTGCGATATGGTCGGACACACGGGTGTCTTTACGGCAGCAAAAGCGGCTGTGGAAGCGGTTGACAAATGTGTGGGCAGAGTGACCGACGCGATTGCCCAAATGGGCGGGATTGCATTGATTACGGCTGACCACGGTAATGCCGACAAGATGTATGAAGAGGACGGTTCTCCGTTTACAGCGCACACGACCAACCCTGTTCCATTCTGCGTCATTGGCCACCCCTGCAAGCTCCGCACAGGAGGCAAGCTGGCTGACATCGCGCCGACTATGCTCAAGCTTTTGGGCTTACCCCAGCCGGCAGAGATGAGCGGTTCCAGCATTATTGAATAAATTTTGCAAATCAGCAAACTGATTTCTCAAAAAGCCCATAAACATAACGTAAAAAGAGCCTGCAATTCGTGTCAATAACACCGATTGCAGGCTCTTGCTATGTTTCACCACTAAAATGATGTACGCCAATATTTTAGATAATTACCCAACCTTCGTTTCCCATAGACCATGGAGGTTGCAATACGCATAGGCCGCGACCGCTTCGTCATCCTCAAGGACAAAGACCGCTTCCGGCTTATCCCCTGGCTTTAAGATTCTGCGCTGGCCGCCGTTTTTGGTCTCGAGATAAATCCACTCGATGTAGTGTTCTTCCAGCATCGGATGAGGCACACTGCCAACTTTCACGGTAACTGTGTTTCCGGAAATACTGATCACCGGCAGATGTTTTTCATGTGCTGCCTCCACTGTGTTCGGTATTAGCTCTGTCATCGGTTCCCCACAGCAGATCATGGAAACACCACTGTTAAAAACCATCCCGACAAAGTTCCCGCAATGCTTACAGATATAAAATTTCGCGTTCTTGTTTGACATAATAAATGCCCCCTTTTAACATATTTTGTTTTATTATTATAACATTATTGATATAAATAATAAAGATATAATTTGTGAATATTTAATTTTGTTGAATATGCACTGTTGCAAACAGAAATATTGTGCTGCATAAAATTCAAACTCGTGCTAAAGTTAAATATAACAATTATGTTAACCTCGTTGCATTGAGGGATAAAAAATGTTAAAATAGCCTTATCCCAAAAATTGAGGGGTGATCTAGCTGTATCTAAAAAGAATGACGGCAGTTTTCCTCTGCCTTACCATATTATTTTCCTTAGCCGCATGCAGCAAAAAAGAACCTAAAAATGCCAATAAAAAAATGAATTATATTCTGACCGACGAACCCAAGACGCTTGACCCGCAGATTGCCTCGGACAGTTCCGCAATTGTTGCCATTGAGGCGCTGTACGAAGGTCTTGCGCGCCTTGACGCAAAGCATCAGGCTTACCCCGGCGTGGCCGAAAAATGGGAAAGCAACGCGGACAGCACCGTGTTTACCTTCACGCTTCGCAGCAACGCCAAATGGGCGAATTCAGGAAATGATAAGACGCCCGTCACTGCCGACGACTTTGTTTTTGCTTTTCGGCGGGCACTTTCCCCCCAAACCGGCTCAACGACCTGTTCCCAAATGTTCTGCATTAAAAACGCCAAAGAAGTAAATTCCGGAGCACTTCCGGCCGACCAACTCGGCGTGACCGCAAAAGACGCGCATACATTAATCGTACAGCTCAACTACTCCTACCCGGATTTTCCGGTTCTCACGGCTTCTTCTGTATTTATGCCCTGCAACCAGAAATTTTTTGAAAGTGCCTCCGGCCGCTACGGATTGGAGCGCAAATATTTGTCCAGCAACGGACCTTTTGAAATTGATGGGAAATACGGTTGGGAACATGGAAAATATCTTAATTTGGTACGTTCCTCTATTTATTCCGGCAATAAAAAACCTCTTCCGTCAAATGTGAAATTCAGCATTATCAGCACAGCAACAGATCTCCCGGACCCGGTCACCGCGCTGACTACCGGAGCAGCGGATGCGATTGCGATGCCTATCGATAAGGTGCCTGCCGCAACCGCCGCGGGCTGCACCATTTCTTCATTTGAAGACACAACCTGGGGCCTTTGTTTTAACACACAGTCCAATGTTATGAAAAACACGAATATACGCAAGGCATTTATTCAGGCGTTTAACCGTGCGGCAGTGATAAAACATTTGCCAAAGAACATGAGTGTGGCAGAGAATATTATTCCTCTCTCCACGACATGGATGGGTAAAAGCTACCGTGCACTCGCAAGCAGCGGTCCTTTTTACTTGAAGCAGGATAAGAATGCCGCCGCACTTCTTACCACCGGCTTAGCCCAACTCTCTTTGCCAAAACTGCCCAGCATCAGTGTCATTTGCCCCGATGACCCCAACGTTAAGCTAATGCTCAATGAAATGATTGCCACTTGGAACACTCAATTCAATTACTATTTTAACATGGAACCGCTTAGCAACGATGCTCTGGCCGCGCGCATCAAGTCGGGTAACTTTGAAGTTGCGATTTCTTCCGTTCAGCCTCTTAGCGACGGCCCGTTGGCTGTTTTATCACAGTTTAAAACCGGTGCGCAGAAAAACCCTGCCATATTAAAAGACGCGGCCTTTGACGCAATGCTGACAGCCGCAGAGAAAAAGGGCGGCAGCGAGGCGACAGCAACATTTACAGCCGCAGAAAAATATTTGAATGAACAGGGCATATTCTATCCCCTCTATTACCAAAAAAATTACTTTGCCACCGCCAAAGGTGTTAGCGGTGTTGTATTTCAGCCTTACGGCGCTGGTGTAGACTTTATTCACGCCGGAAAAGAATAATTACAATAACAGCCGCCTTGCAGCGTTTTAAACTGCAAGGCGGCTATTTGTTGGATTTATTTAATTTTACATGCAATAAATCGTTCAGCGGGTAACCGAACCATTATGCTGTATAGCCCGAATGTGCGCAGTTTCTCAAAGGAATGCTGCTAAAAGTGCGGAACCGGCAATCAGCACTGCACAAGTAATGGCCACAATACGTACAATAATTGTACGGGCATCAGTATGATGTTTTTCTTTTTTACGATTTTGCATCGGTATATCCTCCTGATAAGCCTAAAAATTATATTCTTATATTATACCAACGTTGTTGGATAAAAACAATGTACAACATATGAATTTAAAAAAATCATTTTGAATGCAGAGCTGTTCCGAACGCAGCGTGTGTTCCTGCAATACGCAAATATTTCTTCTGTGCCGGTTCATGTTTTGCGAAATGAAGCGGGATAAATTACACTGCCGACCCGGTAATTTTTTTTTCTCTGGTTTCCCTCTTGTACTCCAGCCTTGTCATGTCAAGAATATTTTCCTGCCCGCGCACATCTAATTCACGATATTGGGACAGAAGTGTAGCTTCGTCCTTGCTCAGTGCAGAAGGCAGTTCCGGCGTATCTATCCGTCCAAACAAATAGTCGAGGCTCACACCGTAGTAATTTGCGATAACGCAAAGTGCTTCATAATTCAGCTGTCTTTTCTCGTTTTCATACATGGAATATGCCTCACGGGAAATATTTAAAAGGGCGGCAATATCATTTTGCGTGAGCTTATGCCCTGTTCTAAGTTCCTTCAGTTTCTGAGCGACCACCTCATCATCTCCCTTCCAAAATTATACAGTTTAATAAG
The DNA here is from genome assembly GCA_032090075.1 of Caproiciproducens sp. GTDB lineage: Bacteria > Bacillota > Clostridia > Oscillospirales > Acutalibacteraceae > Caproiciproducens. The sequence goes on along the minus strand of DAMDEB010000041.1, from coordinate 6,073 downwards.
ATAACGCGCAATTTATGTAACAAACAGTTACATAAATTGTCAATTTTATCTATAATTCGTTGACTTAGTAACGATTTGTTACTATAATGTAATTATAAGAACTTCCAATATTTACTACTTGACTATAATTTTGTGCTTGAAAGGCTGTGTGAGAATGAGTGAAACAATGGTAGATTATCTTGCAAAAAACTGTAACCTTTACATTTCAGACCTTCGTCTGTCGTCAAACAGTGCAACCATTCTGCCAACTGTCATGGAATTAGAAGAAGACCTGTTTTCTGCTGAGGATTGGAGTGCAAGTCTTTCGTATATCTTCCAAAAAACATTATGCTTTGAAACTCCTGAGGTTGCAAAGCATTATTATATCAATAAGCTAATCACAAATTTATCACATGATGATAAACAAGATGCTTGAGGTGTTAAAATATCAATTATGCATTGTTTTTACTTCACTTTAGTTTACATAACGATTGACATCTCGGCTATTTTGCAATAGAATAGTAATGTTTTATATGTAGAGTACGAATTTTGAGGTGCAACTGAATGGATCAAAGAAATAATAATTATCGTCCAAACCGCACACCCTCGAACCCCGACAAACGCGCTGTTAGAAAAAACTATCCCGACGATGTTGACCGGTACAACTATGTTGACCGTGATATTTACAGCAACGGCGGGTCGCATTATGCAGACGATTCGCGATATACGGGCGGCGGACGCCGCGGCAAGAAAAGAAACAATCGAAAAAAAGGTGGCGCCAAGAAGGTTTTCTTTACCATTTTATCGCTTGTGCTTATTATTGCACTGGGAATAGGCGCCTACGCCATGATTATGATGTCGCGATTGGACCGCTCTGATAACACCAATACCGCAAGTTACGTGGAACAGCCGTCCGCAGCACCCACATGGGGCGTTATTTCGGACAGCAAAGTTACCAACATCCTTCTGATTGGCACAGACAAGGGTGATGACGGCAACAGCAGCCGCAGTGACACGACCATGCTGCTTTCAATCGATAACACTGCAAAGACGATTAAGCTGGTTTCGTTCCTGCGTGACCTTTATGTTGAAATTCCTACGATGAAAAAACAAAAGCTGAACGCAGCCTACTCAAAAGGCGGCGCGGGGCTTACCATGCAGACGCTTGAAAATAATTTCAGAGTCAATATTGACAAATATGTTTCCGTGGATTTTGAAAGTTTTTCTGCCATCATTGATAAAATGGGCGGGCTGGATATTCAGATGGACAAAAAGCTTTGCGACGCGGAAAACCGCAATATGGGCAGCAACCTCAAGCCCGGTGTGAACCATTTGAACGGCAGGCTGGCCCTGTATTACGCCCGTATTAGGGAAACAGACAGCGACTTTGGCCGAACCGGCCGCCAACGTGAAGTAATGGAGCTGATGATTCAAAAGTTTAAGACGATGAATCCGCTGGAAATTAATAAAATGATGTACGACAACCTGCATCTTGTAAAAACAAATTTAGGTGACGCAGACTTGGTCTATTTGGCCTCCATTGCGGGGTCGGCTTCCAAATATCCCATGAAAACTATGTATGTACCAAACCCGAACACCTATAAAGATAGGAAAATTAAGGGAGTTGGCGATGTGTTAGACCCTGATTTGACAAAAAATAGCCAGCTTTTGAGAACTTTCCTCTACGGTGAAAACGCCACAAGCATTTCAGCCGGAAACTAATTCTATCACATCTGCCGCTTCCATGGCCAGCCGGCCTTGGAGGCGGTTTCTTTTTTAGCAGCGATACAATTGCGGCTTCTCAATATACATATGACCATCATTTTGCATTTTCTATTCACTATTTATGAAAAAAATGGTATAATAATAAAATTAATCACAAATGCGGGAATTCGATTCTCTTGGAGGTAAAAACATGGACAAAAAAACTTTTTACATTACGACGCCGATTTACTACCCTTCTGGTAAGCCACACATCGGTCACAGCTACACTTCTGTTGCATGTGACGCAATTGCGCGCTACAAACGCATGCAGGGGTACGACGTCATGTTCTTGACCGGAACCGATGAGCACGGCCAGAAGATTGAGATAAATGCAGAAAAAGAGGGTGTTACCCCCAAGGAATATGTCGATAAAATCGTCGCGGGCTTTCAGGATTTATGGAAACTTTTGAATATTTCCAACGACCGTTTTATCCGCACGACGGACGACTACCACGTAAAAGCCGTACAAAAGATTTTTAAGACCCTTTTCGACAAGGGTGAAATATACAAGGGTCAATATGAGGGCTGGTACTGCACCCCTTGTGAATCCTTCTGGACCGAAACACAGCTGAAGGACGGGAAGTGCCCTGACTGCGGGCGCGAAGTCAAAAAAGCGAACGAAGAAGCCTACTTCTTCCGTATGTCCAAATACGCGGACAGACTGTTAAAGCTGTATGAAGATCAGCCAAACTTTATTCAGCCGGAAAGCCGCAAAAACGAAATGATCAACTTCATTAAACAGGGTCTTGAGGACTTGTGTGTTTCTCGTACAAGCTTCACCTGGGGTATTCCGGTTGATTTTGATCCGAAGCATGTCGTTTATGTCTGGCTTGACGCACTGACAAACTATATCACCGCCTTAGGCTACGGTTCGGATGATGATTCCGCCTATCAAAAATACTGGCCGGCAGACGTGCATTTTGTCGGCAAAGAAATTGTGCGCTTCCACACCATTATTTGGCCGGCCATGCTGATGGCGCTCGACTTACCGCTGCCAAAGCAGGTTTACGGCCACGGCTGGCTTCTGTTCGGCGACGGCAGTAAGATGAGTAAATCAAAGGGCAACGTGGTTGACCCCGTCATTCTGTGTGACCGCTACGGTGTAGATGCAATCCGTTACTTCCTCCTGCGCGAAATTCCGTTTGGCGCGGATGGCGTATTCACAAATGAAGCGCTGATCAGCCGAATCAATTCCGACCTTGCAAATGACTTGGGCAATCTTCTGTCCCGTACCACCGCAATGGCGGAAAAATACTTTGGAGGTCGGATTCCCGCTGAGCGCGAAAGCGACCCGATCGATGACCAATTGATTGCGATGGCGCTGGAACTTCGCAAGAAATGCGACGACGCCATTTCCGCTTACCAGTTCAGCAATGCGCTGACCGAAATCTGGAAGCTCATTGCCCGTACCAATAAATATATTGATGAAACCACTCCATGGGCGCTCGGCAAAGATGAAACCAAGCGTGCGCGGCTCGCCGCAGTCATTTACAACCTGTGTGAAAGCCTTCGTATCGTCTCCGTCCTCATCACTCCGTTTATCCCGGAAACCGCACCGAAAATTCAAGCACAGCTGGGCTTAAAAGCCGACGCGCTAACCTATGACTCCGCCTCCAAATGGGGTATTTTACCTGACGACGCAATCATCACAAAGGGTGAAACCCTGTACCCGCGCATTGATGTAGAAAAAGAAATTGAAGAATTGAATGCATTAATTCCGAACCCGGCCGCTGAAAAGCAGGAAAAACCGGAGGATAAAAAGATTGAGGGAATCGCTCAGATTGGCATAGACGACTTCGGAAAAGTTGAGCTCCGTGCGGGTAAGGTTATTGCTTGCGAGCCAATTAAGAAGGCAAAGAAGCTGCTTAAGCTGACTATTGATGACGGCATAGGCGAAAGAACCGTCGCCTCCGGCATTGCAAAATGGTACAAGCCTGAAGATTTAATCGGTCACAGCATCATTTTGGTTGCCAACCTGAAACCCGCAATGCTGTGCGGCGTAGAAAGTCAGGGTATGATTCTGGCGGCGGACGCGGGCGAAGATGAAGTAAAGGTCATTTTTGTTGACGGTATTCCGGCCGGCAGCAAAATTCGCTGATATGGACACACTGAACAATATATTTGACTCCCACGCGCACTATGATGACGCCGCTTTTGATGAGGACCGTGATTTGCTTTTAACCGAGTTACCACAGCGCGGTATTTGCAATGTGGTGAACTGCGGCGCTGATTTGGGTTCTTCCGCCGCCTCCATCGCGTTAGCGGCAAAGTATCCGTACCTGTATGCCGCTGTAGGCGTTCATCCCGAATGTGCCAAGGACGCGCCGCAGGATTATTTGGAACAGCTTGAAACGCTGATTACAAAAAATAAAGTGGTCGCGGTCGGGGAAATCGGGCTGGATTATCACTTTGAAGAAAACGCACCGAGGGATGTACAGAAAGCGATATTGGAAAGCCAGATTGTGCTTGCGCAAAAGCACAATCTTCCCGTTGTCGTGCATGACCGTGACGCCCACGGTGACACAATGGAACTGCTGCGAAAATTAAAGCCCGCCGGTGTGCTCCACTGCTTTTCCGGCAGCCCCGAGATGGCAAAAGAAGTAATTCGGCTCGGTATGTACATTGGGCTTGGCGGTGCGGTCACGTTTAAAAACGCACGTGTACCGGTAGAGGTTGCCGCCTCCATTCCACTGGAACGCATGCTGATGGAAACAGACTGCCCATATATGACCCCGGTGCCGTTTCGCGGCAAGCGAAATGATTCTACTTTAATTGCCTATACCGCAGCCAAAATCGCGGAAATTCGCGGTATAACCATTGAAGAAATATTAAAAGCAACAAAGCATAACGCAGAAACACTTTTTGGTATTGTTTAAATGATAAAAACCGGATGGATACGCTCAACGCGGCCATCCGGTTTTTTATACACTTTTTTAATCGCCATTAGAAATTTTTATTACCAGCGCCGTGATGTCGTCGTCGTGACCGTCGCCTCGGCGCGCAATCGCCTGCGTCACGATTTCTTCCGCAAGCTCCTGCGGCACCTGACCGCACCACTCCTCCACTGTATCGCAAAGCCATTCGTCGCCGGCGGCAAGCGCGCCGTCGGAAAGCAGAATCAGTAGATCTCCGTCATTTAGGCTGTCGGAAGATTTGGTAAAGTTGATATCGTTCAGAATTCCGATTGGCAGACTTGGCGCGTCAATGACGACGGCTCTTCCGGATTTTCGCAGCACGCTGATCGGCGCACCGGCCTTCATAAATTCAACGTTTCCACTGAATAAATCCAGTGCGGCTAAATCAATTGTCGCCAGCGATTCGTCACCCGACTTGACAAGCAGGGCGGAATTGACAATTTTCAGTGCTGCATCAAAGCCGATTCCCGCTTTTATCAGCCGCGAAAGAATGCCGCTGGCCATTGCGCCATCTACTGCGGCGCGGCCGCCCGTTCCCATTCCATCACTGATAATTGCGATCTGGCGGCCGTTGCCGTCCGCAAAGCACTCATAGCTGTCGCCGCAAAGCTGTGCGTTGCCACAGGAGTGCTGCGCGCAGCCGCTCAAAACTCTGTAAAGGGGTCGCTCGGTCATCTGCAGCCGGAATTTCCCTTTTGCCGAACTGATGCATGGCTGCTGGAACATTCGGTCACAGACACGGGAAATCTCATTTGTAAGCTCTGCTTTGTTTAAGCGTGCGCTTTCAATCGGCGCAGTTACAATTTCAATGGACATATGGTCAAAATGGTCGGTACGGCAGCTCACTTCAATCGGCAAAATCCCCGCGTTGCGTAAAACCTCCGTGACGCGCTGTGCGGCGGCAAAATCAAACTGCTCGTAAAGTTCCAGTTCACTCGCCATATCCTCCAGCATATCACTCGTGGTGGTAAACTGGTTTGCTACCACGCTTCTGACTTGCTGTGCGCGGCTTTCCGCCGCGTCCTTTATTATAAATTCATTATAGTGGCTGTTTATGGACTCAAGCATGGGATTCAGCCTGCTGCAATGCGTTGCAAACTGTGTATTAAAATCACTGCGGTCAATTGTCCCTCCTCAGCTTGTCCGTCAAATCATTTAAGGAATTCATACTATCATTGTAATTGCGTTCCCAGCAATAGATTTTCAGCCCGCAGTTGCAGCAGACCTCATCAATTGTTCGCTTATAAACGCCGTTAATATCCGGTGCACAGGCGGTGTAAAGTCTTTTAGCTACCTCTTCAACCGATTCTGAAACGCTGCCGAGTGCCTTTGCCGCGTAGTCGAGCTTCATAATGACCGAGCGGCGGAGTCCGTCGGCACGCGAGGTATCCTCGCTGTGTGAAAAAATTCCGGCA